>NZ_CP011097.1:972093-1296124 GCF_000955905.1 Candidatus Nitrosotenuis cloacae
GCCAATTTTACTAATTATGGTCAGATTAATCCAGGGAATCTTTGCAGGTGGTGAGTGGGGTAGTGGCGCAGTGCTCACAATAGAGAGCGTCCAAAAACAAAAGCGCGGACTAGTGTCAGGATTTTTACAGAGTGGGTTTTCATTTGGGTTTTTGCTTGCGGCAATCGCATTTCAAATCATCACCATAACATTTCCAGGTCAGGCCTTTGAGGAATGGGGCTGGAGGATCTTGTTTTTCAGCGGAATAATTCCAGGCTTTGTGGCGCTTTTTGTGAGGTTTAGCATGGACGAATCCCCATTATGGTTGGAAAAAAACAACAAAAAAAGCCTAGAGCGATCCCCACTTAGAAAAATAATATCAGGTGAGCACAAAAAAGAGTTCTTTTTGTGCGCAGCCATAATGACCGGGCTGGTCTACATGTACCATGGCTCTATCAGCATTTTGCCGACTTATCTTCAGCAGTTTGGAGGATTTGATAAAGGAGAAATTGCACTAGTCATGATTTGCGCCACAGCATCATCCTGGCTTGGTATGATTTTTACTGGCTGGTTGTCACAAAAAATTGGTAGAAAAAAGGCAATCATCATATTTTGTATCTCATCCATCATAGTAATCATCCCACTTGCTGGAATTATCTTGCAAAAAACATACTTGTTATTTTTCTTCACAATATCATATGCTGTAATCATATCTACCGCATCAGGCCCAATTCCCGCATTTTTCTCAGAGCGATTCCCAACCACTATGAGAAACAGTGCGGCCGGATTTTCATACAATGCAGGATTGATCTTTGGATCATGGTCACCACTAATTGCATTACATTTAATGAATAGTGCACCAAGCCAAGTGATTCCAGTAATGCTTGGAATTAATGTGATGATTGGCGCAATCATTGTTATCATACCCACCATACTGAGCAAAGAGACCAAGGACTATGAGCTGACTTGATAAGCATTGCTTCCAAATGATCAGTGAAAGCAAGATCACCACTCCACTATTCTGTTAAATAATTTTTACAGCCTTCCGCTAATAGAAGAACTGCACATCTGTGATTATCATGATAGGCTATTGCGTAAAATGCAGAGCAAAACGAGAAATGGCAGGCTCAAAGCCGGTTACAATGAAGAACGGCAAGCCAGCGACAAAAGGAACATGTCCGTCATGTTCAACAGCTATATTTAGAATCGGAAAGGCATAAGCCTTTTCTATCTTTTTTCAATCAATAGTTCCATTCTGGAGTTAGCCCATTCCACAGTGATTTTAGCGGGCTAGGATCTATTCCTATTTCTTCGGTGATTCGGTTTTTGAGGGCAAAAAACATGTTTTCTAGTGCATCTGCCCCACCATCAGAGTATAGTTCATGGCCTATCTCAGTTATTCTTGATTTTTTTGCTGCAAGATCAGGCGAGGCCGGGTTTTGAAGACAAAACGTCAGCAGATCAATCATTTCCTCTTCCAGCATAAAGTCCATGGATGTTTTTTGTAAAAATTTCTATAAATAGTATTTTGAATCGATTTTATTTTGGATAGCCATACAAATATCAATGAAGCTAGACCAGATTGATTTGGCGTTTTTGCACTTGGGCATGACAAAAAACGGTTCATTCAATGAACAAGATCTGGCAGGATCAGACCTGGCATATTTGGGAGTTGGAAGAACGCTGGACAAAATAGCACATCTTAAGGAAAAAAATCTACTTAGTCTTGCTGGGGAAAGGTTCGCCCTCACTGATTCTGCCAAAAACATTTTTTGGTCAAAGGACACACCACTCCAAACAAGAATTCTAAGACTATTAGAGGTGAAATCATTTGAGGAATCGGACATTGCAAAATATTTACTAGAATCATACAATACCATATTATCCGAAGCCGAAAAGCTAAGATCACAAGGCCTGCTGATACACGTCACAATAAACAAAGACGACAAAATAATCCGAGTCTGCGAGATAACCCAAGAAGGAATTGAATGTGCCAGTCAGGACTCGCAAAGACTGCAATTAAAAAAATTACTAGATGAGATTTACACCAAATCATCAAGTATGGATAATTCCAAAGTCACTGAAATCATAGAAAAGCTAAGAAAAGTATCTACTGAGCTGGACTAGGCATTGCGCGAAGTATGGACTTTACCTTGTCCTGAATTTGTGCCAGTATGAGTTCTGCTTTTTCCTTGTTCTCAAATGACTCAACCTTGTTGTCCATGATTGCATCGATTTCATAGCTTTTATCCACCAAAACTCGCGCTACATGCTCATCCAGTGTTCCATTTCCAATCAGATAATACGCAAAGACGGTATTTTTTTGGCCGATTCGGTGAAGTCTGTCCTCTGCCTGCAGGTGGATGGCCGGACTCCAGTCCAGCTCTGCAAATATTACATATTTTGCACGAGTCAGGTTGATTCCGACGTTTCCTGCACGAAGTCCTGCAATCATCAGTTTGGTTTGGCCACCCTGGAATGCATCAATGCTATCTTGTCTTTGTTTGTCTGATTGTCCGCCAATTATAGAGGCGGGCTTGAACTCGGATAGACTCTCATGCAGTAAGGAGTGAATGGATTTGTGGTGACAAAACACAACTACACTTTCCTCGATTTCCATTATGTTTTTGACAAAGTTGATCACGTGTGGTAGTTTTGCCGCACCTGCCGCCTGCCTTTCACTTTGTATGGCTCTCTGATATGCAGATGATGCATCAAATGCGGTTTGCGCCTCTTTGCGTTCGTCTTCTAGTTTTTTCCAGATTCGCTCCAGTTCTTTGTTATAGTAGTTGATATCAGAATCGATGATTTCCTTGTAGCGGATTTTCTCTTTTAGCTCAGATAGTACATCGCTTTTTTTGCGCCTAAGCATCACATGTTTTTGAAGCATGTTTCGGAGAGATTCACGTTTGTTTTCCAATACGATTGCCTTTCCTTTTTCGTTGATATAGCAGAAATATTCGCAAAACTCCCTGAAACTGCCCAAAAGGCCAGGCCTCAAAATATCCACAATTGGCCAAATCTCCGAGCCTCGATTATAGATTGGAGTGCCGGACAATCCAACTCGATATCTTACAGATTCTAGTGCTGCGAGTTTTTTGATTGCGTGATATTTTTGGGTGGTCTTTGATCGTAGGTTTTGCACCTCATCGCATACAATGGCTCTAAGGTTTAGTTTTGCCAAGTCCTTGTAGCGTTTGAATAATAACTCGTAGTTTATGATGTAAAAATCATATTTGCCAAGGTCTTCTGATTTTCCAACCCGAATAATAGTGGATGTTGGCGGTTGGTCCTCAACTAGTCTGCCGTTTCTACTTTTTCGCATCATGAATTTTTCAATTTCTCGCTGCCAGTTCTGTAATGTAACTAGCGGTGCCACTATCAGAACGGGAAACGCGTTTTTTTCTGATGCCAAATATGATAATGATTGGACCGTATTATGGGAGATGATCCCATTTACGATGTAATTGTGTGTCTGGGGAACAGACAGATCATATACAAATCCATCGTGATTTTTGGTTGTAATTGATTTTATTTTGCACCAATTGATTGATTCTATTGCGATTTGTCGCAGCTCATCCGCAAGTAGGGTTTGGTTTGCAGATTCGAGCTTGTCAATTACAAGATATGCCAAACTCTTGCTCATTCCCTGTGTGTATTTGTATGGAGTAAAGAGATTCAAGGATCGAAGTGAGATTCCAGAATTTGCAATTTTCTGAACTATTTTTTGGGATGGAATTCCTTCAATGTTGGTATTGTGTGTCTTTTTTGCAAGCTCTTCCAGTGCATATTGTTTTCTTGGAGTCAAAAGTTTGAATTGTGTAACAAATCTCTCAATAGAGTTTCCACCAAAAGTACACACATAGTACGGTCTTTTGATATTGGTGCCATTACTTGCAGCCTTCATTGCTATTCGGATTCTAACCCACACACCAAAATGACGCAAAACGTTTCTCATGCCGTATGCTATGCTATGGCTTGCAGTGACAAACTCACAATGAGTTTTACCCACATGTCCTTCCGCATCAAACATTGCTTGGACAAATGCTTTTTGTGATTCCAGTGAAGATTCAAAGATGCATTGTGGGATGATTTTTCCAGAGGATTTGTTTCCCCAAGAATAGCCCCATTTTGTGAATAATTTGCAAAGTTTTGTAGTGTGAATTACAGATGTAGTTTTTTCTTTTTTTGCAGGCAGTAAGGATATGTCATTTTTGTGTGCCAGATCAATTACTCTTCTCAGAGTAAGATCATCAGAGTTGTAGAATCGCCCATGAGCATACTTGCCCTCAAAGTACTCGTAGCCTTCAGCAAGCTGCCAAGCCATTAGTTCTGCTAATTCAGGAGCAAGATCATTTTTTGCCACATGTATGGTTTGTGATGGAACTGCAACCTTGTCATCTAATTCTAATTCTCCTGCTTTTTTCCACCCATCCACAGTCAGAAATTGGTGACGTTTTGTGCATTCTACTATAGAGCCGTCCCAAAGTGTAAGTGTGATAATGTTTTCGTTGATCTTTTGCTGAAATATCTTGTCGACTTTTTTTGTGGTGATTTTTTTGCCATTAAATGTCTGAACCATAATAGGATGATTCAGTTTTGCCCATGATTCATTGCCATTTTTCTCAGTTATGATGGAATCATTCCATAAATCTTGGATTTGTATCTGGCCAGAGTCGGTTTGTATTATGGAATCTCCCATTACGCATTTTCCCAAACCCATTTCGTCTGCAAGCAATGCGTTTCCTGCAGATTTTAGCAAAAAGTCAAGGCCCTCTCGCTGAAAATTAAGTAGATTTCCCTTGAACTGTTTGCCGGGATTTGCCAGTTGTAATCGTTCTGTTTTCTTTGGTTTTTTTGGGACAACCTTGGCAGATGGTGGAAGTTTTTTCTGCCAGACATTTTTTGATAATATTTCGAGTGGGTATCTGTCCATAATCCATTTTATTTGGGCCACATTTTTTGGATCGTCTGGAACTATTGCCTCATACTCGCCATCCCCGTACCATGACTGGGGTATTATACGAGACACCATGGCAACTGCCCGCTCGCCTGTTACCTTCCAGCTCCATGTGCCAGAAAACTTGTCCATTACATATTCTAGAGTACCAAAATTAGTCATAGGCCTTGTCGATCCCCGTTGGGTTGTTTTTTTCCTTTATGAATCTTCAGTTAGATGATCGACGATTAAGCATGGTTTTGCAAAATAATTTGTCAATTCCACACATGATACAATTAATTTTACACAAAAAAGAATGGTTTTGATTATTATTCCAAGATTAAACCAGTCTTTGCCAAAGTTTTAATCAACTGTACACACAAGCAAGCTATTGAAGTTCACACAAAGCTCCGAGCCTGCAGTAGAAAAACCATTGATCATTGCAGCGCTCCAAGACATGGGAAATGTCGGAAACATTGTAATTGATTTTTTGAACAAATCAAAAAAAACGTCACCGTTCAGACGTGCAGAGTCAACCGAGCTATCATATGTGTTGGACAAGGGCGGCCACATTGAGATCCCAAAGGAATGCTGGGATTATAGATATAGCAAAAATCTGATAATCTTTGGAGGCGGTGCAGGACAACCAAAAACATCCGAAGAACTACACGAGCTATGCCAAGATGTCATTAATGTGGCAAAAAAATATGAGGTAAAATTCATCTATACAGTTGGCGGATTCCATACATCCAAGATAATCCAAGATGAACCAAAGGCCTACATCACCACAACTTCACAGGAATTATCAAAGCAATTAGAAAAACTCGATGTATCCATGACGCCAACCAGATCAGTCATCACTGGATTTAATGGGTTAATCCTAGGATATGCCAAGCTAAACAACATTTACGGCATCGGGTTATACGGCGAGATAAATGAGCCATCGATTCCCCAGTACCGATCCGCAAAAAGCGTCATCAAAACACTGGAAAAGCTCACATACCAGAACTTTGGCTCGACTCAGGAACTGGATGTGCTGGCAAGCGATGTTGAGAAAAAGCTTCGATCCGACTGGAAAGTGGACTACTAGTGCTTGTGCATCTCAGAATTTAGGTGGCAATCACACGTGCACAGCTCAGTTTTATGGTTGTTTTGGCAGTCAATGCATTCATAGTGCTTGTGTTTCTCACAGCTAGAACAGATCATCTTTGATGTAGGGTTGGTGTCGGTCATATTTTAGCACTGCGTCACAAATCAATTTCGCTTTTTTCCAAAATAGACGCAGTAAGGGAATAATATGTGGATGGGTTGATTTCCTTTGCAAAGCCCTTGTCTATATTTATCAGATAAATCGAGTCAAGCTTGGCATTTGCAATATCATCATGCTCAATTGGTGGATTTTTGTAAAACCCATCACAGAATGATTTTATCTTTTTTATTTCTGATTGTGGTCTTTGCGAGGGCAAATTCAGAAATACTTTGTGGATTGGAAGCATGCCAATTACCGGTGTCGCCAGTGAGAACTCGTCGCAATATTTAGAGTATCGCGCAATCTTGCTGATTATTCGGGATACGTAATAGTCGATTGTATCCAGTGCATGTTCTGGTGGCGTAAAGCCAGTCTCTATTTCTACTATTACGGTTTTGTTGTCTTTTTTCCCATATAGATCACATACCAACGAGTTGGTCAGTGGTTTTTCAACATCGACTGCAAATCCCTTTGCTACCAGGTTTGCAGCACATATTAGTTCCAAAACAGAGTGGTTGATTTTGACCAAGTTTTGCTGATATAGTTCTATTAGTCGTTGTCTGACAAAGTTTAGTTTTGGGACGTCATCTTTGTTGAGGTTTTGTGCAAGACGGTTTGTTATGGTGTAGACGTCGTCCTGAAATTTCTCTAAATCCAAAATTCACTGATTGTATGGTGTGGTAGGTTTATGAATTTGATGTAAAATTGAAAAAGAGAATTATTGTGCTTCTCTTACTGTCTTGACTTTGGCAATTGCAGTTGGTGCGCCGTTGATTGGCTCAACAATTACAGTTACACTGTCCTTTGCAGTTCTGCCAGTTCCATCGCTTACGGTGATTTCAAAGGTTAGTGTCTTTGTTTCACCGTTTGCTACTTCTGGTGCCACAAATGATGGCTTGGCAATGTCTGCTGCAGATAATTCTACAGATTCACCGCCTACTTGTCTCCAGTTGTAGGATAGCACGTTCTTTAGTGGATCCTTGCCGGAGCCAAACAGAGTCACATCAGAGTGTTCTGGTACTCGTTGGTCTTTGCCAGCATATGCAGTGATTGCCTTTGCTAGTGTGCCTTTTACCACAACATCTACTGTGTCTGGTTCGCTGTCTTCTTGTCCGTCATTTGCAATTAATTGGAATGTTAGTACTGTGTCAACCTCCACCTTTGGTGCCACAAATGAGGTCTCTAGGTCAGTTGATGTAGATAACTCAACTGTGTTGCCAGAGATTTGGTTCCACAGATAGGTGAGTGGTTCTTCATCATCATCAGATGCACTTCCTGCTAGTGATACTGTTGCACCAATGTCGACTTCTTGGTCTTCACCTGCGTCAACTACTGGTGGTGTGTTTACTGGTAATACTGTGACTTTGGCTACATCCTTGGTTGGGAAGCCATTTTCATCTGCTACACGTAGCTCAAAGACAAGAATCTTGACTTTGCCGTTTGCGACTACTGGTGCAGTAAAGGTTGGTTCTGCCTCATCTGTTGATGACAACTCTACTGCTTCTCCACCTACTTGTTTCCAAGAGAAGGTGATCTCTTCGCTGTCTGGGTCAGAGCCAGAGCCTGCTAGTGTGACTTCGGTTTGCTCATCTACTACTTGGTCAGAGCCAGCGTCTGCTGATGCTCTAACATTATCAGATACTACGGTTACCATCATAGTGTCGGTGTCTTCACCGCCATATGGATCGGTAACGGTTAATTCAAATTCTAATTCGGTCGATGCGCCACCTGAAACCTCTGGTGCCTTGAATCTTGCCTCAGGGCTTGTTGGGTGTGCAATTACTACGTCGTCACCGCCAACTTGTTTCCAGGTGTACTTTATGATGTCCCCGTCTGGGTCAGAGCCAGAGCCTGCAAGATATACAAATCTATTTGATGCAGTGTTCTTGTCTGGACCTGCGTCTGCTAGTGGATCATCATTAATTGGTCTAACTCTAACAATGACTACGTCTGTTGCTGTTCCGCCGCCATCAACGGTACATGTAAGTCTGAATGCAGTTGGAACAATAGAACCATTTGGAATCTCTGGTGCTGTGAATGTTGGGTCTGGGTCAGCGTTTGATGACAATTCTACAAATGGTCCAAGTGTTTGAACCCAAGAGTAGTTTGTCTCTCTGTCTAGTTTATCTGAACATACTCCTTCTAGTTGGACTGTCTCCCCCTCATCTACGATTTGATCAGGGCCTGCTGCAGCAGAAATTAGTGTCGGTTTGCCTGCAGTCATTTTTATAATTACTGTGTCTCTGGCCATTCCGCCAAAGCCGTCAAATACTGATAATTGGAATCTGAAAATTCCGGTACTTCTAGTTACTCCGGATGTGTCAAAGGATGGGTTTTGTGATGAGGGGTCATCCAGTTCTACTACTGGGCCATCGATTTGTGACCAATGATATGTGAGAAAGTCTCCGTCTGGGTCTGTGCCTGAACCATCTAGTGTTACTTCATCGCCTTTTTCTACAGTCTGGTCCATACCGGCATCTGCAGTTGGCGGTTGGTTTCTTGGCATGATTGTAACTTTTACTAGGTCGGTGTCGATTTCACCATAAGGATCTTCTACTGTTAATTCAAATGTTAGAATTTTGACTTTGCCATTTTCTACTTCTGGTGCTTTGAAGGTTGGCTCTGCAACGGTGTTTGATGGGGTTAGTTCTACTTCTTCTCCGCCGACTTGGGCCCAAGAGATTGTCAGGGAGTCATCATCAGGATCGATGCCTTCTCCAGTCAAGGTTACAAAGTCGCCGGATTTCGCAATGTTTTGGACGTTTTCTTTAGATGGTGTGACTGCAGCAAATGCTGGAGAAACCACCATGCTTACAACAAGTAGTGCCATCAAAACAGTGGAGTATTTTAGTTGCAACGTTTTTATCGTAAAAATTACGGCGATTAAAAGCTTTCGTTCAAATCGGGACACTTTTTGGATCAATTTTTTGTTTATAGATCATTTGTTTTGTGATCTGTCCGAAATGTGATCAGATGTCGATCTTTTGATCTGATCTTATACTTTTGGATCAGTTTTCCCAAAAACGATCAAAATTCGTCCTAGGATCATAAAACTGCTCAAAAATAACTGATCTAAAACTTGTTACAAGTTGATTTTGGAGCTTTAACAAAAATCACACAAAACCAAATCATTGAGATATAGTATAATTTCCATAGCATTGGCAGCAATTCTTGTTTTTGGCACCACCACATCCTTTGCGGCAAAGCCATGGGATTTGGTAATAAAGGCTCAATTTGAGGAAGACCAAATCGAGGCAAATCAAAAGCCGGTAATCTACGGCAGTGTAACAGACCAAGTAGGTAGGCCTGTCTCTGGGGTCGAGCTCAAGATTCGCTTTGCGGATAACTCCATAACCACCACAACAGATGAAGAGGGCAATTTCAGGCACGAGTTCGGCGAGCAGACATCACAGGGAATATTTTCTGTCAATATCTCTGCTACATTGTATGACCTCAAAGGGTTTGCCAGCACTACACTAAAGGTTGGAAAGACAGTCAGCACGTTTGATGACATTTACTATACCAAGGATTTTGATAAAGATCTCAAAAATGACCCATACAAGGCACTAAAGCAAAAACAATACCAAAAGTTCATCGAGGATCAAAACAAGCGCAAACTAAAACAAAACGAAATCGAGGCAAAAAAGATGGCACTCCAAGACAAGCGAGATACGGCAAGCCAAAAAAGAAGTGATGCAATAAACGCAACCAAGCCAGGCGCCGGTGTTTACTCGTATGATGAGCAAAACAAATACATCTCAAAGATAGACCCGCGCGCCAAGGACACAATACGAGCCCAGATGGACTATACTAGGCAAGTATACGAGGAGGCAAAATACGAGATGCAAAAGGTCCTAGAGAATGGAGGTTCGCTTGCCGATGCAAAAAAGGCCTACTTTGATAAAATAGCAAGCACCCAGAACGAGATTGGCGATGTCGGAAGTGCAAACAATACAGAGAATCACTCCAAGATAAAAAAGCACCAAGACTCTAAAATAAACAGCAAAAAGGTCAAGGGCCTAACATATAACAAAAATCTCAAATAACTATCCAAAATATCAGGTTCCACTTTGGAACTGGAAAAGCCGATCAAGTTCCGCCGTAGATATAATCGAACCTAAAGCATGGCGGGCATGATGTCCACAAGCATCAGTCTAGGCAAGGGAATAGGCAGGCACCTATCATCAATATTGGTTGATGAGGAAGGCGTCTCGCTTGAGAACATTTGGCAGACCATTACGGATTTTGGCATAAACAGAGATGATCTCAAAAAAATAGACCCCACATACAAGGAACTCTTTGAGATCTATTCGGCCATCCGGGCATACCGAATAAGCGTCAAGTACCTCAAGGACCTAAAGACCAAGATCTAGTTAGAATCAGGTGCGATATTATGGACTGGATGGACCTGAGAGAAAAATTTGTGATTTTGGGCTTTACGATGGCCATATTTTTGCCAATACGGCTATTGGCAGGGCAGTTCTTTTTGGACAACTGGTTTGGCATGCTTGGTGTTGCCTCTGCCATTTCCATATCTTTGGTGATTTTAGTAAAAAAGGAAAAACTAGGTAGGTTTGGAAGGATCTTCAAAAAACAGATGATAAAATCACTCTGGGGCAGGCCTGCAAAATTCATAATTTTAGCGCTGGTTTTATTTTCCGCATATTTCGGTGCAACCATACTACTAGTAGAGCGAGGCAACGAACTATACTTACACGACAAACAAATCATTGCAGAAAACTTTGCCAAAAAGAGTTTCGATAAAGATGTAATATCGCAATTAGTAGGTCCTCAAATCCAAGACACTCAAGGATTAGCACAAATCCAATATCTGGAATATTTTCTTGCAATATCATATGCAATGCTAAATGACACCACAGGTGGCTGGCTTGTCAACATGCATGTGATTTTGCTAATAGAACAACTTGAAGCATTGGGATTGTTGTGGTTCTACAGGCATTCATTCAAGCCCCAAATGATTGTAAAATGAGTGGTGTTTGTCTGTTATGAACAGACAAATTCAGAAAATCATATCAACAAAGAATACGTGTTGCAAGCATCATATGTAATACTAGGGCTAGCACTGTTTGGCGTATTACAATATGTACACGCTGAAAGCTACCAAGTCACCATATTACCTGGAACCTCGGAACAAAGTCTTGGCCTCAAACTATATCCAGAGATTTTACCATTCAAGGACGATGATACCATTGTTTGGAAAAACGAGGATTCTGTACCACACAAAATGACAAGCGGAATAGGTGCACATCCTGAATATTCTGGCAAGTTCTTCAAGACCAGTGAGATCTTGCCTGGAAAGACAGGCAAGACAAAGTTTGATGTCAAGGGCAATTTTGCATTTTACTATTTCTGTGAACTACACCCATGGTTGTCCGGAAAACTTGTAGTTGAAACAGCAGTGGAATCACAACCAGAAACCACAAACCCATTGACTGCAAGCAAAGACGAAGGCGTGGTTCTCATTTCAGGCCAAGAACATCACGATTTTAGAAAGACTGCATATGACATTCTGATATATCATGGCGATGAGCTGGTAAAATCAAAGAGCGGGTTATTGGATGAGACGGGTGCATTCGCAGAGACCATTCCTACAGAGATGATTGGTCCTGGAAAATATACAATCAAGGCAGTGTATGGCTTGCCAACGCAGGTAGCCATAACAAACATCGAATTAAGCTCAGAAACAACTATTCCAAAATGGATCAGAACCGACGCAAAATGGTGGGCAGATGGCACCATTACAGATTCCGAGTTTGTCAAGGCAATCGAATATTTGGCAAAAGAAAAAATAATCAAGATTCAAAAAAGTGACCCCGCAAATAGTAAGGTCATCCCAGCTTGGCTCAAGTCCAGCGCAGGTTGGTGGGCAAGTGGCCAGATAACGGATTCCGAGTTTACAAAAAGTCTGCAATACCTAAGCAATGCCGGAATAATTCAGATCTAGCCCTGTAGAAATATTCTTACGGCTTCCAGATGCGAGCAGTTTGCCTTTAATCCCTTGCCGTGGTGAAATTTATAGAAGTTCTTGTAGCCAAGGCAATCGCAGGAATCCAGCGTAACCATGTATGACTTTTCAGGATCTGATGAAGAACGGACCTGAAATAATTCGTCATCTATTTTGATCACATTACCCTCTTCGACCAGCTTTTTTGCCTTGCGAACGGTGCTTGCACTCATCATATGAAATTGATCGCAGAGATTAGAATAGATTGCGATCAGTGCATGTTTTTTGTGCAAAAAATTTACTCATAGAGCACATAAGGAATATCAACTGAGTTTTGATTTGACTATCAAGTGGAGCGAAAATTCAACCAAACACCCGGGGACACAAATGTTGCCATCCTAGGATATCTAACAAAGGTTGGAACATGGATGAATCTACGCCAAATCACTACCGGAACTCCAGGCTCTGACCTAAACCGGGAAAGGCTGAGAATGATTTTAGAGAGTTTCTCAAAAAAGGGATTTGTGGAAATTCGCGAAAGCCAAAATCCAAAGGCAAAATTTGAATACAAAATTACAGAAAAAGGCAAGAACACATTTCTAAAGTGCACCGACTTTGACCCAGACGTAAGATATGTGATGGGTTTGCGCGACTACAAGGATTAGTTTATCCACAACATGGAATAGCCTTGATCATCCTCAAAAATTAAGTCCATATCAAAGTCCAGATTCAGATTCTGCATTATGGTTGCAAGCTTGGCAGACTGTAATTCATCATCAAAGTTTTTTGATAGGCACAGTACTCTGAATAATGGCTTGCCAGACTTGGAGAGATTGTTTGCAAATTGCTCCAATGTTTGCGCATTCACATTATCAAAGAACTTGACTGTAAAATAGCCCTTTTTTGTCGATACTACAACATCCATAGTTTCACTTCCAATGGATTGGTTTTGCTTGTAGGGTAGCTTTTTTCCTTCCGGCTTTACTTTGCGCAAAATTGCCTGTAGTTCTGGAAACACCAAACTGGAATGATTTAAGATTTTGTCAGTCCTAGTTTCGCCTTCTGGAAGTGATGTCTCAAAATTTACCAAGTATGATTGTCGGATTAATTGTCCTTCGATTGACTTTAGCTCTTTTTTGTATGACTGACCACGTGATGTAATCCACAAAAACAAAAACGACAACAATCCAATTACCACGCCATTACTTGCCATCAGCCAGACTTGTGTGGTATATAGTTTCAGAACGCTGTCGGTGGAAAATATCTCATCAGTGTCTGGAACAAATGCAAGTCCGATTTGGCCTGTCTTTTCATCCTTGATTTCCTTTATTTCTCCATGCTTGTTAATCTCTTCTTGGAAATGATACTGTGATAGCGATATCACAACAGATAATGACAATAATCCGATGATAACCATGATTAGAGTTACCCTATACCAAGTTGAGAGGTTTTCAATTGCCGCGTCGAGCTTTTCTGCCAGAGACCTGTCGCCATTTTGAGACAACGCCCATTTTGGATTTTTGTGCGTATTTAATGACTTGTTACAAATTGTAACATGATACAGTTTTTGCAAAATCGCTTTTATAGCTGAGGCTAACCATATTCATGGAATCATTACAGACAGTAGTGCTGGACACAAATGTAATCATAAAAGAGATCCAAGAAGGCCGAATCCTAAAACCAATTGCAAAAAGAATGAAAAAATACAAGTCGAAGCTTGTAATGCCAGAAATCATTTTGGGCGAGGTAGGAAAAGTTACGGGTTCTGATCCAATAACTACGATGGAGCGAGTCTACCAATATTGTAAACATCCAATCATGATGGACAAGACAAATGAGATTTTATCTGAATCACAAAGAATTACCGAAAAATATTACGAATGCCACAGATCTGATAGTCTGATTTTGGCTACTGCAAAAGTAACCGGTTCTACTTTGGTCAGCTTTGATAGGGACTTACTACAGACAGCAAAGATGGAAGGCGTCCAAGCATTTTTGCCAAGAAACTACATCAGGTGGGGATGAAAAAGATGAAGGCATTGGTTTTAGAGCAAAACGAGAGAATAGTCCAATTATACAAGTCCATTTTCATGCAGCAAAAATGCGAAGCAGAGTTTGTCTCAGATTCACTATCATGCATTGACAAATTTGCCACAAAAACCAGCCAATATGATCTGGTCATATTGGAAAAGCCAACAAAAACAGACATTGACACCAATCTAGAAGATGAGATAAGAGCAGCAAGTCCTACTCAGAGAGTCTTTTTCCTATCCCCATACATGACGCCAAGAGAGGAAGAGTTTGATTCAGTCAAGGAAACACTAGATTTGATCGACAAGCCATTTGCGATGGTGAATCTTTTGTCGCAGTTGGCAGTCAAGCCAACACTTGGGAAATAAGATTTTAAGCTAATCGCTCAAGATCATACCAATGGGCCTCAAGCGCTATTTTGCCAAACGTGGCGCAATTTTGTTTGGAGTTCTCATGGTAACTTTGTTTTTGACTGTGATTCTGGTTGGCTCTAACATGGACGCAATACTCAAAAAAGGAATTGCCATTCAGGTAAGGGCAGAAATAGTAGAAAACAAGGACCTAGTGGCAGGATTTGCGGGAACGGATGAGCTAAATTCATACATTTCCAACCAAATAGAGCAGCGAACCAAGACATTGGGTCTTGATGCTCCATGGTATTCGCCTAACAGAATAGGCCTTGCAATGTACAAGATTCTGGTTTTGGACTTTGGACATTCTGCATTTTTGACAAGCGATTCTGGCTCGACTGCAGTAGGTGACATAATACTTGAAAAACTCCCAAGAACTATACTGTTATTCACAACTGCAACCATCATAATTTCCATAATCGGAATATTTGTTGGTGCAATATCTGGAAGCAGGATTGGTTCTAAAACCGACAAGGTCACATCCGCATTTGCCATAATCAGCAGTAGTTTTCCGGTTTGGTGGATTGGTCTTATTATGATTTTCACATTTGCGTTCTCGTATAGTATTTTTCCGGCAAGGGCAACACCGCCAATACCGCCAAGTGATCCAGGCTATGCTGTTGCTTTACTATACCACATGACCCTACCAATCATCACAATCGTCTTGATTGGATTTGGAACATGGGCGTATTTGGTGAGAAACTTTATGGCCGGAATAATGCAAGAAGACTTCATCTTTGTCAAAAAGACAATAGGCCTAAAGCGCAGAAAGATAATCTTTGGAAGCGCACTAAAAAATGCCGCACCACCAATTGTTACCATACTAGCACTGAGTCTTTCAGGCTCACTTGGAGGAGCGATAATCACAGAGGCAGTCTTTGATTGGCCTGGAATGGGAAGACTGTACTTTGAGGCAATCACACTAATGGATTTACCAGTCATAATTGGCGCCACCTATGTTCTGACGGTGTTCTTTTTGGTGAGCATCTTTGTCTCGGATTTACTGTATGGGTACTTGGATCCTAGGATCAGAACAACATGACGGATTATTCTGAGATCAAGTCTAGTTTCACAAAAAGCAGAATAGGTCTTGCAGGCATTGCCATGCTAGTAATACTGGTTGGGCTGTCTGTATTTACTGCCACTGCCATACCTGTAGAGACCTACAAGCAATGGAACAATCCGGCTAGCTGGACTGAGCTGCCAAAGTCTGCGCTGCCAATCTGGGTCAACTGGTTCTCTGAGAAAAAAATACCAGAGCACAAAATACTGGATGTTTCACAGTCCACACTCAAAAAGAGCAGCTCCGAGAACATCATCACACAGAGATTTACCGATGATTATTCCTATGACTATTTCCCAAACGAGTTTCTGCTCCAGTTTGATGCCCAGTATTCCGGCTCACCGGTGCTAAAAATCACAGCAATCAGGCCAGACCAGACAACATTGGAATTATTATCTACAGCATTACCTCACTCATCTCAGACATCAGATTATACTGACAAGATTTTTTCAACCAATGAATCCATTAGAAAAAATCTCAGGCTGGAATCACAAAAATTCTCATACCCAATACAGTCCTTGACTGCAAAGGAGATAATTTTTGCAAAAACCACTCAACATGAACTGCTAAAGGGAAAATACGAGTTTGTAATTACTCTATCTGGAAAAAACATCGAGTCATTTGACTCCAAGATGATCCTCGGTGGAAAGGCATTTGGTGCGATTGGAACCGATGAGTTGAGGCGAGACTTGGCAATTGGACTGCTCTGGGGAACACCGGTTGCACTATTCATCGGTGTGGTGGTGGCATTTGGCTCAGTCATATCTGGATTGGTCTTTGGTGTTTATGCTGGCTACAAGGGTGGGAAAACGGACGAGTCCATGATGCGACTAAATGATGTAATCTATGCACTACCGGCATTGCCGTTTTTGATCATTCTTTCTGTCACTACATCAAATAGCATATTTTTGCTAATCGGGTTTTTGATGTTGTTTGGTTGGGTTGGGATTGCCAAGGTCTCAAGAAGCATGTCGCTGCAGATCAAGACTCGCCAGTTTGTTGATGCGGCAAAGACGATGGGCCAAAAGGACTCCAAGATTATTTTCCGCCATATCATTCCACAGATAATGCCATATGCCCTTGCAAGCATCGCAATTTCGGTTCCCGCCGCAATAACTACAGAGGCGGGCCTTAGCTTTTTGGGCCTAGGTGATCCGACATATCCAACGTGGGGCCAAATCCTTCATGATGCCAAATCCCACGGGGCGGCTGCTCGAGGATTGTGGTGGTGGATAATACCGCCAGGGGTGATGGTTGCAATAACTGGTCTTGCCTTTGTCTTTATTGGTAATTCCTTGGAATCCATAGTGAATCCAAAGCTAAGACGTTAGTTTTCTAGCTTGAAATCTCGGATTATTTTGAGGGCCTGATCGTTTAGCTTTATGGTGTAGGCCGCAGCGTTTGGGTCGGTAAGCTGGGCTAGAATCTCTGCAAACTTGGACTTGTCCTTTCCTCGCTCATACATACCACCAGTTTCTTTGATACATAGTGGGAATTTTTTGAGGTTCAATCCATTCTGCAAAAGATGTGCAATGAATTTTTTATAGTGCTCGGTTTCGTACCAGTCTATCTTTTTTTCATCGCATGCGGCAATCCAAGTGTCAATCGAATTCTGGTAAATTGCCTTTGTCCTCAGATCTTCAAGTGACATGTAACTAGAAATCAGCGCGTTTCATCTTGGAGCCACATCTAGGACAGGTTGCTCCCTTGAATTTGTGATTGCATGTGAGGCATACATACTTGACTCCTCCCCCACCTTCAGAATTAAAGCCAAAGAATCCACCTCCAGACGACTCGCCTCCATAGCCACGCATCTTGCTCATTTGACTTCGTCTAATCCAAATTGGCAATAAGATGAACACTGCCAGTGCCACTGCCAATCCCGTAAATGGTGGGAACCCTAGATATTGGAATAAGATTTGAATACCGATGCTAAATGCAAGGGATGCAAATAGGTAAATCAGATATTTTCTATAACCTGGATACAACACAATCATTGCCTTAAAAAAGGATTTAAAGTTTTGTCAGTTTTTCTGCGCATCATCTGACTCGAATGTTATTGGGATTGAGTTTGCATTGGAATCCCACGCAAAGATATCGTCTGTGCTATCATATGGAGATTGGATGATTATTGAGACCAGACCAAAAAAGTTGTGCAAATCTGTAACCGATGGCTCTGCAGAACCGCTTGGGTGAGAATGTGCAGTTCCAACATATGACAGATCCAGCGGCAAAAATGATTGCGGAAATCCTGCAAATGTTTGATCACTATACGAAAACGGCGGAATTGTCAGGCCGTCAATGGTGATTATTCCTTTCTTTGATTTTCCCTTTAGTATTAGGATTCCTTCGGAGGGATGCTTCATCTTACAAAATGACAAGATGCCGTTCCAGACGTCTTTTTTTAGTATTACTTTGCGCTCTAGCTTTTGTACCATGATCAATCCAGGACGATTTGGTATTTTGTACCTAGTCTTTCCAAGGCAGATTCCAGATCAGAGACAAGTTTTTGTTTTTGTAGTGTTTTCTGTGCAAACTCAGACTTGAGGGCCTTTATTTTGGATTCCGAGTCTTCCGCATCAGATTTGGATTTTGCCTGTTGTTTTCCTAGGGATTCGAGTTTCTTATAATCAAATTTGGTGATTTGTTGCTCCAGATCCTGAATTTGGGTTTTGATGTTGTTTTTCTTTGAGATCATTGTATCCAGCGAAGATATGATTGATGTGATATTATCTACTGACTTGTCCGTCTCCTTGACAGACACGGTGCCAGATACAATTCCTTTCATACATGATTCAAGGATTGTTACTATCGAGTCTCGGCTCTCTGACATTATGACTGCGGATGGCCTCTCAACTAGTCTTTCCAGGATTGATTTTAGTGATTTGTCCAAGGATGTGACATAGACGTATTTACCAAGTGGGCGAGACACCTTGGAGAACTCGTCGTCAATTTCTTTGTCTAGTTTTTCCTCTTGTGATTTTACTTGCTTAATTTTGTCTTGGAGTTGTAAAAAGCCGGCATGCTCAGGCGAGGCTCGAATCTCAGCTAGATGTTTTTGTGTTGCCTGATGTGAGGATTCTGCTGTATCTTTTGACTCATGTAGTTTTGCAATGTGGTGATCAATTTCTTTGAGTTCTTGTGAGGACTCGGTTATTTTCTTGACCGTTTCTTTGATCATATCAGATGATGACTCCAGTGACGAATAATCTGAGAGCATTTTTCTTATTATGACATTGTTTTTTGTCACAAGCTCCAGATGATCCTTGAGGTCTTGGGCGTATTTTTTTGCAAACACGTGAATGATTCTGCTATGTTTGCCCAAAACATCGCCGATTTTTTTTAATGTGTGTGATGCAGCATCTGCTGTTTTTAGTACATCGTCATAATTAGATACGGAAGGTAGAGATTTTTTTGATTCTTTTGATATTACGTCGATTACCTCGGTTTTGCTTCTGACCACCAAAACTCTCAGGATTTTTTCAATGTCATCCACCTTGAGGTCGTCGTTTTTTAGGTGATCAATTATTTTGTATATGGAGTTCAGTTCTTCTTGCATCTCGGAAAATAACGGCTTGGACTGGGTGACGATTTTTTTTCTTTTTTCTTCCTTTAGTGATGACAAGACAGATTCAATCTGGTCTAGGTCAAGCGTGTTTTTTGTCTGTGATATTGAGTCTTGTTCCTCTTGCTTTTTTTTGCCCCACCCAAAAACCATCTCTGGCATAATACCAGAATAAGCAAATGTATATCTGTCGAATCTTCTAAAATTTAAAAACCACATGCCATACCGTCCAGTAAATGAGCAAAACTGTTCTTAGCCACAACAAAAATGGCAGTTTTTCCGGAATGGTCAGCCAATCCATTACAATTAACGTGTCTGTGTCCACACTCTGGAAAGAAGTAGGCAATTTTGGTGGGCTTTCAGACTGGGTGTTGGATGTGAAAAAGACCGAGTTTCTATCCAAGATAAAAAACGATGTCGGGGCTGCAAGAAAGATAATGTTTTCAGACGGGAGCACAGTCATTGAATATGCAGTGGGTTGGAAGGAAAAGGAATACCTATCATATATCGCCACAAGCGGACTACCATTGGATGGATATCATGCAACACTATCCATCACACCAAAAGGGAAATCATGCAATCTTGGATGGTCATCATTTCTTATCAGTCAAGACTCGGACAAAAAGAAATTTGAAGAGTTTTTGACCTTTATGGAGTCATTTTATTCAAAATCTCTAGAGACCCTAAAAGAAAATCTGGAAAAAGCAACATAAGTCACTATTCCACACCATACTCATGAGTGATATCAGATTTACATTAATTGGAATTGGGTTTATTTTTGCAGGATTTTTAGTTCTAGGAGTTTTTGGCCAGGACCACTACAATTTTGCCATACAAGCCCAAGAATTTGGCGATTGCTACAAGTTTATGGACGGAAAACAAGTTGAGGTGAGTTGCTCTGATGTGATGCAGGAAAGAGCAGTGTTTTTCGGTATTGTGGTATCATTGATTGGAGCTGGCGTATTTTTCCTGATCAGGGGAGTTCGCGGCAAGTGGGACCAAGACGTAAAGCCAGAAGATAAGGTTGGGCCGGACTCTAGCTTTCCAAGTTAGACTACGATAATTCCATTTTGTACCAGATACTGAATTCCCTTGACAAAGTCACCATTTCCAATTTTACCTTCTGACCACCACTTGGCGTTGTTTTTGATCCAATCAGGAATTTTCTGTGTTGGTGAGCCCGGTGCGGTCTGAGGGATTTTTATCACATCTTGCTCAATTAGATATTGCAATCCCTTTGTGAAGTCGGAATTTCCAATTTTACCTTCTGACCACCACTTGGCGTTGTTTTTGATCCAATCAGGAATCACTATCACATCAAGAGAATCCGGAATTGATTCAAGCATGACAGTATTGATTTGATTTGATTTTAGGTCAGATAAAATCGCCTTTAGCAGTTCTAGATTCTCAGAATTTATCTCATTTTTGAAAGCATCTGTTTTTACTGCCAGATCAGATGGCTGCAGGCTAATTACAGCAAACCCATATTGCTTGATGCTTGCCTGAATTTTTGCTTGTGCCTTTTGAGGAATTGTTCCAGAATAAAATGGATCATCGTCGATCAGATTGGTAAAAGACAATGTGTTCGGTATGTGTTTTATTGAATCAGTTGGGAACGGTTGCGGATCCTTTGTGATGCTTGAGCTAAAGTAGATGATTTTTGATTCTCTTGCCGCATCAAGTGTGTCTTTGTTGAATGTATCATAGGGAGGGCTGAACACGATATTGTTTTTTCCAAAGATTTTTTTGATTTTATCATTTGTTTGCTTGATGCTTGCCTTTTGTTTTTCCTTGTCATACGAGGTATGATCTACATATTCCCAGCCTTTACTTGCGATTCGAATCTGCGACTTGGTCTCAAATTTTTCCTTGATGTGACCAACTGCTTTTGGATCATCGCCAATGAACTTGCCAATCACTGCAAATGTAAGCGGGGTTTTGCTCTGATCAAATGTATCAAATATTGTGTTTTGGACGTCATTTAGCCAAAAGTCCTGCACATTATCAAGCCTAAAGGCGACACAGTTACAGTTTTGAGTCCCTTCCGGCTTTGGCTCTTCGGTTTTTGTTGATGTGGGCTTGTCAAAGTTTTGGATATCCCCTATTGTTACAATTTTGAGGTTTTGTGATTTGATTACATCGATTAAGGATTCCAGCTCGGCAATTTTTGTTGCGTTTACCTTGTTGACATAATATCCGTTCTCAAACAGCGAGAACTCGTAAGGATGCATCATCACAACGACATAGCCATATTCAAATATGCTCTCGTCAATTTTTTCCAGAATTTTGGAATTATTAACAGCAACCCAATATCCGGTTTGTGCGTTTAGATTCGCAGTGGATGGTAAAATTGGAAAGTGGTAGAATGATGATTTTTTGAATAATGGTGGCTCCACCGTGCTTGCATCATAGCTTATGTGTGTAAAGCCACGAGTCTTTAGAATATTCAGGGTGTCATTGTTGAATTTATTCTCTGGTGGGATGAATGTGGTTGGTGTTACGCCAAATATTTTGTTGATTTTTTCGTTGGTATCTTGGATTAGTTTGTCTTGGTCTGCCTTTGGAACGGTAGCAACCACACGGTTGTTCCAGCTGTGATTTGCCACTTCTATTGGGCTTTTGGCCACAAGTCCGTTTTTGACTGTAGTGACTATTCTTTGGTCTTCACCGATTACACCGCCAATAATCCCCACAGTCAACGGTGTTTCTTTTTTGCCAAAAGTTGAGATTATCTCGATTTGTGCAGGTGCAAGATAATAGTCCTGAATGTCATCCAATCGGAAGGCCACACAATTACAGTTCAGATACGGATTATTCATCTCTGGATTATTCAGGTATATTTTCAGGGTTTCAATTTCGTCGGTTATTGTTATTTTTTTGCTGGCAAGTGACTTTGTCTGGGCAGTACTGTCTTTTTGTTTTATGTGTAAAGCATAGTTTCCAATCTTTAGCTTGGAAAAGTGTGCCAAACCTTTGTCAGTGACAAGGGTTTCGGCAACCTTGTTCTTTTTAGAATCAAACAATTGAGCAATGAAGGCACCATCTTGTTTTGTGACCTTGTTTTTTGTGGAATTATAGACCTCAACTGTTATGAGCTTGTCCACAATCGTGGGCCACTTTGTGACGATTTTGAATTCCTGTGCAAGGTTTGGCTGGAGTCTTATTGGAGAGTAGACATACTTGATGTTGCTGCCAATTGAGATCTCTGCAATGTAAAAATCACCCTCCTTGACGCTTGGATATAGCCATTTTCGTATGGTTTGGCCGTTTTGATCTGTTTCAGTATAATCCCATTGTTTTCCATCGTGTGATTTTATGAGTACCTTTGCACCTGCCAGCGGAGTTTCCGAATCCTTATAGAATATGTTGAGGCGCATTCCTCCAAGATTCTTTATTGTGATTTCCAGTGTTTCTTTTTCTTTTTTCACATCCACAAAACCGGTGCTCGCATACATGCTGTTCATGTAGACTTCGACTTTGTATCGATGGTTTAATGCTAGTGAGGATATAGTGAATGGATTGTTCTCAAAGGACTGAATTTCTTGGATTGGTTTTGTGCCCAAGTCTTGGTATACTTTGATAGATATGCCCTGTGGGTATAGTCTGTCGTTGTTTTCGGTTTTAATGAAAACATCCAGTGAACCAGTTTTTTCCTGTGCAAATGCCTGCGGTATAATTACACAAAACATTGCCAAAACTACAATCAATGCAAACTTCATTTACTGCTTTACCCTCTTTGCGCTAGTCCATATTGCTTTTTTGCCAAGCACTTCTTCAATCACTGCTTTGATCTGCATCCAATCAATTATCTGCTTGTAGCCAACCACCATGAACACAGAATAGAGTATCATCTTTTTGTCATCGCCGTCCATCCGTATAGCCATTGCCGATAAAAGATACTGGAGTGTTATGTATAGACCCAAAGTGTATGCGA
Source organism: Candidatus Nitrosotenuis cloacae (assembly GCF_000955905.1). Lineage (GTDB taxonomy): Archaea > Thermoproteota > Nitrososphaeria > Nitrososphaerales > Nitrosopumilaceae > Nitrosotenuis > Nitrosotenuis cloacae. Next base: position 995,229 of record NZ_CP011097.1, read on the forward strand.
CAAACAGGTACTCACCTAGAATAAGCTGGTATGCTGCAAAGATCCACACCAGTAAGCTAGCAAATGGAATCACAAGCATATGGATTGCCATTAATGGGTATGAGAGTTTGTGCAGATAACCAAATCTTGGGTTGAGCAAAATATCAGAATGGCGTCTTAGGACCTGTAGGTTTCCCCTATACCAGCGCTTGCGTTGTCTGTAAAAATCGGCAAATGCTTGTGGAGCTTGTGTGTATGCTATGGACTTGTTGCTTCCATTAACTATCATGCCAGAACGCAAGACCTTCATGGTAGCATCAAAGTCTTCCACTAGCGTTTCTTTGTGGTATGTTCCTGCCTCCTCAAGTTTTTTCTTTTTGAATGCACCAAGCGCACCAGGAACTATGGTGATTGCGCCAAAATAATCAAGGCCCCTCCTCATTATCTGAATGCCAGAGAGATATTCCAGAGACTGGCACCATGTAAGCCAGTTGATCTTGTTGCGGACTTTGATGTTACCTGCAACTGCAGCTACATTTTCTTCAGTCATGGACCTTGCAATGTGCTTTAGCGAGGAATGGCCAATTATTGTGTCGGCATCAACTATAGTAACTATGTCACCGGTCACATACAACAATCCTTGATTTAGTGCAGATGCCTTGCCACCATTTTCTTTGTGGATTACTTTGATCTGATCCTTGAATTGTGATGCGATTGCCAGAGTGTTATCTTTGCTACCATCATCAACCATTATGATTTCCTTGTCTGGATAATCAGTAGAAAGTAAGGATTTGATGGTAGTTTCGATTACTTTTTCCTCATTGTATGCCGGAACGATTACGCTGATTTTTGGCCATACTTGTGGGTCCTTGAGCTGTGATTCACGTGTAACGCTGCGAATTGCAAGTGGCACAAAAAGCATCGTCTGCCAAAACGACAAAGTAAGCGACCACACAAAAATCGCCTGAATTATTGCCATTGCACTACGTTGCCCATCCAGTTGGTTTATTGAGTCAAATATCGTATTTTGATTTAGAATCTGGTATTTTTCCAATCCTGTAAATGGCTCAAATGCACCAATCGCATCTATTGCGTTAATTACTCCAAATGCAAATGGCATCACCAATATGGCAATAGAGTAAAACGATGCTCCCTTTGCCTTATACTGGTATTGCGTGTGTGGATCCTTTCTGGATAAGATATGGTAAAATGCAATGATTCCTGCAATGCCAATTGATAGTACGCTGAGCAGCGTGTAAATTGAATATGCAGCAAAAAAGAGCAATGAGAAAATTGTAACTGCCAAAACTATGAGGACTGGATCTGGACGCATTTTTTGTGCAGATTTCAGTTTTGATGGAGATGTAGGTGTCTTTGAGCGAATTGGTTCAGGTTTTGGTTCTTGAGTCGGTTTTGGCGGCTCCTCTGTTTTGGGCGTGGATATTTTTTGTATCTGTTTTGTTTGATAGGTCTGCTCAGACAGTATGACTGCCTTGTATAGGGTCTGGCTTATCTTTGATGGTTCTGGTGATTTTTCCTTTGAGAGTATGCTCTGCTTGAAGCAATATGCATGGAACCACTTGTCTTGGTATCGAATGGATTTTTGGTCCAGTCGCATCTCTGTCTTACATGTGGTACACTTTGCCAGCCTAAAATTATCCAAGTGTTTGATCTAAAATTTTGTAATTGTTGTGCATTATTGTCACAATAATTGACTCCAGAGATCAAAGATGTGTATAGATCAGTTCGATGTTATGAGTGGCCTTCAGGGTTGATCTTCTTTGAGAGGGATTCTAGTGCCTTTGCGATGCTTCCCGAGTCGTCGTGTATTCCAAGCTTTTTGAGCTCATACTTTATGGTAAGGATTGGATCGTCTGGAATTTGTTCTTTTTTCTGCTTTTGTGTGATGTATGATAATTCTTCTTTTAGCTGCTCTATTTGTTGACGTTTTGTCTGTAACTGATTCTTTGTCTTTTCTATTACAGATTGCTCATGTTCTAAGCGCATCTGCGTTTTGGAATAGTCTTCTTCCAGATTTTTGACTAGAGTGGTAGCGTCTGATTCCTTGATGTATTTTGGGTTAATTTTTTCAAGTTCAGGTCTGACTTTGATCGTATCTTGGAAAAAGCTCATTTCTTCGGCGAATTTTTTTTCAGCATCCAACATTTTTTTAACGTTTTTTACTTTTTCTTGAAGCAAAACATTGACAAATTTTTGATACTGGTGAGTATTATTCATGTCTTCTTTGAATTCATTAGATTTTTCTTGTACGATCTCTTGTTTTGTTTGGAATTGTGGTTTGTTTGAGAAAAAGATTGCTCTATCAGTAACATCCATTGCATCGTGAGAATCTATTTTAGAACCAACACCAGTAATGTGCGACCATTCATCTGCAGCATCGGTGTTTTGATTATAATGCTTCTTTAGATCTTCTTCCTTTGATACACGACTGATGTGCTTGACCAACTATTTTGTGGGGGTTTTTGTAAATATGATACCTTTGGTGAGCGAATTAAACAAACAAATTTTTCAAAATTGGATAAGATGGTATGATATTATCGCTTTCTCTTTGATAGCCAAGATACTACAATCTGCTGGGCCAATGTCTCTGGGTCCTCCTCTCTATACAGCGAGATGCGCTCTAGTCGCTTGGCATACGTCTTGGGTAGGGTGACAGGCACAGTCTGTCTGACTGCTAGTAATCGTGCCTGTCGTAGGAGAGTAGTATGGTTTGCGCGTGGATGCCTTGCCAGTGCCTTGAGGTATGCATTCTGGGTTCTGGCATCAAGCCTTGCTATTCGATGTGCTATTTTGATTGATTTCTTGACGTTTGGTACGATTTCGTGCAGTCTTATTGCAACACTGCTAGAAATGGTTCCTGGAACCATACTTTTGATTGGTCCTGGCAATGCCGCAAATCCCACATATTTTTTGAATGTCTTTCTGGAGATTCCTAGTGAGCTTGCACCTTTTGATACGCCCATCTTTTCTGCCAAAAAGCTACAAGAGTGAGCCATGTCTTTTGGATTCATGCTTTTTCGGTGTAGATTTTCAATGACTGATGCTGCTTTGGCGTTTTCCAAGTCGTATCCTTTGGTTAATACCAGAACGGGGATCTTTTTTGCTCTGAGGCGTTTTAGAGCTGCCAGTCTTCTTTGACCAGACATTAGCAAAAACTGGCCCTTGCCATTTTTTTGAACCATTGGTGGGTTTTGAAGTCCTTCGTTTTTAATTGATTTTGCCAGCTCTGCAATACCTTCTCGATCAAGGGATCTTGCCTGAGCTTCGTCCCAAACGTGAATCTTTTTGATTGGAATAACCTTTACGCGATAATGAATTTTTTGTCGATATCTTTGAGACATCAGTTGACGTTATGATAGAAAAGAAGCTAGTAAAGGGGTTGGTTAAATTGAATTTGCCTTTGTGTGATGAATTTTTCTCTGAATTTCGTACAAGATGGATCGGAAAAAGAGCGCCGGGTAAGGGATTCGAACCCCTGAGTGCGAATGCACAACCGCTATCCAGTGAGAATGATCTCGAGGCGGTCGCCGTACCACTAGGCTAACCCGGCACCACAATTACAAATTGAACAGTCCCTAATATAGCAAATCGCACAATACAAAAACAAGCAAAATCAAATCAATACTAATGGGCTTAGACCTAAAGGGACTAATCACAAAGGAGAAGACCACATTAGAATCGTTTGCATCCAAAGTGATTGCAATTGATGCATACAATACAATTTACCAATTTCTCTCAATAATTCGCGGACCTGATGGAATGCTATTATCAGATTCTCAGGGAAGAGTAACTAGCCATCTTTCAGGATTGTTCTATAGGAACATCAATTTTTTGTCCTTGGGAATAAAACCAGTCTATGTCTTTGATGGCAAATCGCCAACACTCAAGGCAGCCGAAGTAGAGCGAAGGCGCCAGATAAAAAAAGAAGCCACCATCAGATACGAAAAAGCTTTGGCTGAGGGCAACATGGAGGATGTTCGAAAATACGCCCAGCAGACCACATCCATGCAGGATGGAATGGTAGAAGATGCAAAGAAGCTTTTGGGATTATTTGGCATACCATACATCCAGGCACCATCGGAAGGCGAGGCAACGGCAGCTCACCTTACCAAGACAGGCCTTGCATATGCCTCGGCAAGCCAAGACTATGACTCGATATTGTTTGGGGCAAAAAAGCTAGTCCGCAACTTTACAAATTCCGGCAGAAGAAAATTACCCAGCCGAAACACCTACATCGAAATCGAGCCGGAAATAATCGACACCAGCAAAGTGTTATCCGATCTTGGAGTCACGCCAGAACAGCTAGTGGACATTGGGATCTTGATTGGAACCGACTTTAATCCGGACGGGTTTGAGAGAATCGGCCCAAAGACTGCTCTAAAGATGATCAAAGAACACGGCAGACTAGAAGATGTACCACAAATTCAGGACAAGCTTGTATCCATTCCATATGATGAGATACGCAAGATCTTTTTGAATCCGCAGGTAGCCGAGGTAAGTGAGATAAAGTTTGGTGAGCCAGACTATATTGGAATAGTGAAATACCTATCAGATGAGCGAAGCTTTTCTCGTGATAGAGCCGAATCATCGTTGAATAGGCTGCAAAAAAGCACCATAAAGCGCAGCCATACCCTTGAGCAGTGGTTTACCTAACCATTGGTATGATTGATAAGTAATATTTTTTAATCATATCAAAAGTTTCAGATCATGAAGACGCTACTGATTGCAATTACCATACTGACGGTGTTACTGGTTTCAGTCACCATATCAGGCGATGCCCTGGCTCAAAAGTCAGGCAAAGAAGAGGTAAAAAGCATCATGACTGCCTACCAAAAGGCAATCCACAAGGCTCAATCTGACTTCAAGGCAGCAATTGAAAAGGCAAACTCTGATGCACGGGCTGCAATCTCAAAGAACATCCCAACAGATCAGATAAACGCCGAATCAAAGGCAGCCATTGCAAAGGCACGAATAGACCTAAAGGCAGCAAAGGACTTGGCCCAAAAAGAGGCAAAGAGCAACCTGGCAAAACTAAAGGCAGCGATTCAGCCTTAATCTATTATTTTCTTGCTTCACAAATTACACATTTTAGGCCGCGCGTAAAGCTGCCGCATTTCGTGCAGTGTAGGGTGAACTTGTCATATTTTCCAACATGGCTTGACTTGTAATATCCGTATAATGTCACCAAAAACATTCCACCCAGCACCAAAAACGGTACAATATCTGCTGGTGCTCCGACTTTGTAGTGAACGTCATGGAGTGATTTGGTAAGAGCAAATACATCTAGCGGCACAAAAAGAACACACCCAACCACAATTAGAAAAAGTGCTAGCCTCATAGTACGATAGTACTACGCATAAAGTTTAATCACTTGTTTGTTTGAAAAGCACAACAAGCACTTAATGTATTTGTTTTTTTAGATCATCAAACGCAATCTGGATTTCAGATACTGCGGCGCCATCTTCCAGAGTACTAACATCGCCGATTTTCTCATTGGATGCAATTGCTTTTAAGAGTCTCCTCATTATCTTGCCGCTCCTAGTCTTTGGTAATTTGGATACAAAATAGATGGCCTGTGGTGTTGCGATTGCGCCAATGTCTTTACGTATTGTTTCTATGATTGCTGCCTTTAGTGAATCATTAACAGATACGCCATCCTTTGGAACCAAAAATGCAATGATTACTTCGCCCTTGATATCATCAGGTATGCCACAAACGGCTGCCTCCGATATGGAATGGTTTGATACAAGACTGCTTTCAATCTCTGCAGTTCCTATTCTATGTCCTGCTACCTTTAGTACATCATCTGCTCTTCCCAAGAGCCAAAAGTATCCATCCTTGTCTTGAACGGCATAATCCCCAGTATAATACGAGTTGGGATATTTTGACCAGTATACGGTTTTGTATTTTTCATCATCGCCCCACAGTGTGGTCAGTATTCCAGGCCAGGGCTTACGAATTATCAGGTATCCCTTGGTGTCAGGTGTGACTGGATTGCCAGATTCATCGACTATGCCCAAATCCACGCCAGGTATGGCAAATGCTCCAGAGCCCGGCTTTAGGGGAATGGTCTCAAGGCCTGGTAGCGGTGAGATCATCATGCCCCCGGTTTCTGTCTGCCACCACGTATCTATGATTGGACATTTTGATTTGCCGATTGTGGTGTAGTACCATTTCCAGACCTCTGGATTGATTGGCTCACCAACGCTTCCAAGCAGCCTCAGTGATGAGAGATCATGCGAGTTTGGGATTGCATCGCCAAATTTCATGAACATTCGCAGGGCAGTTGGTGTGGTGTATAGTATGGTGATTTTATATCGTTGGACTAAATCCCACATTCTTGCAGGGCTTGGATAGTCTGGTGCACCCTCATACATTACCTGAGTTGCGCCACAAATCAGAGGACCATATGCCACATAACTATGTCCTGTGACCCAGCCAATGTCGGCTGAGCAAAAATAAACATCGGAATCCTTGACATCAAATGCCCACCTAAATGTCGCAGAGATATGAGTTAGGTATCCACCAGTATCGTGTAAAACACCTTTTGGTTTTCCTGTTGTTCCCGAGGTATACAAAATGTACAACGGATGAGTCCCATCTAGTGGTTCTGCAGGACAGGTATTGGATGCGCTTTGCATTATTTCATCCCAGAATAAATCCCTACTTTGGGTGGAAATCGGATTGCCTGCTCTTTTTAGTACTATGACATTTTGGACAAAACTCAAATCACACACAGCAGAGTCAATCATGTCCTTTAGCTTGACAATGTTTCCACGTCGATACCCACCATCTGCAGTTATGATTATCTTTGATTGAGAGTCAATCACCCTGTCCTTGATGGATTGGGCCGAAAAGCCTGAAAATATCACGGTGTGAATTGCCCCAATTCTTGCACATGCCAAAACCGATACAATTAGCTCCGGCACCATTGGGAGGTATATTGTGATTCTATCACCGGCTTTGATTCCAAGTGACTTTAGGGCATTTGCCAGCCTTTGGGTCTGGTCCAATAATTCTCCATATGTGATGGTTCGGCGCTCTTGGTTTTCCCCCTCCCAAAATATGGCAGTCTTGGCTGGGTTTTGCACATCCAGTGCATTGTATGATGCGTTGAGCTTGCCCCCAACAAACCATTTTGCAAAGGGTGGATTCCACTGGAGAGGTATTGTCCAGAGCTCAAACCAGTGCAGTTTTTGTGCCTGCGACTCCCAGAATTTCACATAATCAATTGATGCTTCTTTGCGGGTTTTGATGTCATTGTTGCCAAGGCCGATAAAATAAGAATCCACGAAATAAAATACAGCTTTGGTGGTTTCTAAATTTTTAGAAAAAAGGGATTTTGTGCCCCTTACTGTGCTTCCATGCCTGCAAACCAGTCTGATCTCTCAGTTGTTTTTACAGCTGCGTTTGTCGTCGGTGGCTGAGGCAAATTCGCACTAGCTACTTCTTCCCTATTTTCGGCCGGAGAAGGTGTAGAATGTGCAAAGATTGGCTGAACCTGTGAAGGTGCGCTGTGGTTTGCTTGCTCTGAAGGTTGTACTTCAGGTGAATAGGAAGGTGCACTTGGAGTTGGCTCTACTTGTTGTCCCTGTGTTGTGTTTGTAACAAGATATGAAACTGCGGATTGTTGGATTTGGACTTGCTGGTTCACATCAGTGCGAACTCCATCCAAGGAAAGATCCGTTATTCTGCGCTGAATGTTTAGGATCTCTGCCTTTTCATGGTCGATGTGTTCCATTATCTCTCCAGTGTGTGTCTTTATGAGATCATATTTTGCTTCAGAGATTTCGTTGCTCTTGAACTGTACCTTTGCGTCAAACAACAATGTCTTTACAGTCTTTAGCTGCAGTCCTAGCTCTTCGAGACGTGAGCCAAGTGCCGAGGCGATTTGCTTTTCTGCTTCCTCTAGCGTTAGCAGTTTTGACTTGTATTTTTCGTGGATGATTTCTGCATCATCTTTCATTTCGTCGTTTTCTGAGACAATGTCGATTAACGCCTTTAGTCGTCTTATTGTGAGTCCTTTTTCTCTGAGGAATCGTTGTGCGTCGAGTCTCCATTTCGGTATGTAGATTACGACTTCGCCTTGAACAACTAGTTGCTCAAATGGGACTTGAGTTAGTCCTTGCAGACCACAATCAACGCCCACAGTCTGTATGGAGCCATCAATGTCGGTTATAGTACCGATGACCTTACCCATTTGGGTGCCATACATGTCTTTGACTTGCTTGCCAATAATCTCTACTTCGTCCTTGTTCATTGGTAAAACTTGAGCGGAACATATAACCGGCAAAATGTTAACAAGTCTTCTAGTTTTGGTAAGAAGAAGTTAACCTAGTCAATTTGGGCGCAATTTTAAAATTTGATTTGTTTTGGAGTGGTATCATGCTGGACAAAGACGGCTTGGACCAAATCCTAAATTTTGTCTCAAAGCGCTGGATTGAGCTGTCGCGAGACCCAAAGAACAAGGCACTGCAGAATTTGCCATCTGACTTTTGGATGAACTCGGTTGGCGGAAAAGCAGGTGAGAAAGGACATTGGATGACCATGTTGCTATACACAGAAAATGAGGCCGACGCAGCTGCCCTAAAGGAGGTCTTGCTGAGATGGCAATCAAAGGGATCCACTCCAAAGACAGATCTCATACAAATAAAACGAAAATAGTTTATTTAGATTTGAGAAAACCAAATCATATTGAGTGAGTTTACTCCAGAGCAAAAAGAAAAGCTATCAAAGCATTTTTCAAACTCTGATGATTCAGTGTTTGCAATCATAACTCCGCGACAGGTAGACCGCGGAGCACTCATGTCTCGCTATTCCAGAACAGACAAAAGCATGCGCAGAATTTTTCTGGACGAGTTTTTATCAAATGAAAACCGCGGAGAAGAATTTTACAACAAAGTTTTGATCGAGTATGGTGATGATTCTGTTGCAGAACTGGGTATTGCGCAGATTGCCATTGAAGGAATATCAAACATTGCAGTAAAAAAAATTGAGGATCGCAGAATCGGGTTATCATATTTAGAGAAATCATCTCGATATGTCTCGTGGGGCAACAAGGTAAACGGAGAGTACAAGTTTTTGCGAGAAAAGACAATCATGCAATCAAAGTTTGCTGATTCATACCTACAAGCGTGTAATCTGGACTTTGATGTTTATTCTAAAAACATAGAGCCAATGCTCAAAATGGTGCGGGAAAAAGAGCCAATTGAAAAGCTAAAGTTCAAGGACTCGGAATCCGGCAAAGAGATTTCATTTGGCAATCTGAAAATTGAATCCGATAGAAAGTCTGCAACATTCATCTATAATGCATCCACAAAGGCAAAGGCACTAGACATTCTACGTGGACTGCTGCCAGCCTCGACTCTGACCAATGTTGGCGTATCAGGAAATGGGCGTGCATTTGAGTATCTTTTGACCATACTGTTAGGCTCGGAACTAGGGGAAGAGCGTGCAATTGCGCACAAAATCAAGCATGAGCTTGATACCACAATCCAGTCCTTTGTGAGACGCGCCACTGACAAGTATGGGGTAGCAATGCAAAACTATCTGAAATCACTACAAAAAACATCTTACTCATTATCAAAAAAGTATCATGCCAGACCAAAACATTCCGGACCATTGGTAAGTCTGGTTGATTATGAATCGGAATCAAAAGCTCAAGACAAGATCGTTTCTGCCATTTTGTATGAATCAAAAACAATCCCATATGGCGAGATTTTGCGTATGGTTAAAAAACTCAGCAAAACTGCAAAATCAAAAATAATATCAGACTATGCCAAGCTTCGAGAAAACAGAAGGCACCGGCCGCCAAGGGCATTTGAGATGACAAACTATACCTTTGATGTAATAGGAAACTTTGGAATGTTTCGTGATCTGCACAGACATCGAGTCCTAACAATGGAGCGACAATTACTAACCACGGATCATGGATTTGTCATGCCAAAGGAAATAGTCGAGCTTGGCATACAATCAGAATACCAAAATTGTATGAAGAACACCAAGTCAGTATTTGATGGTATGAGGGCAAAGATGCCGCAACAAGCGCAGTATGTTGTGAATTTTGCATACAACTATCCGTTCTTTATGAGCATGAATCTGCGAGAAGCAACACATCTAATCGAATTAAGAACAATACCGCAAGGCCACATTGACTACAGGCAAGTAGCTCAAAAGATGTTTTTGGCAATCCAAAAAAAGCATCCAAACATATCCAAGATAATCAAGTTTGCTGACCTCAAATCATATGATCTGGAAAGATTCGAGTCGGAAAAGAAAATAGAAGAAAAACGTAAATCATCCAAATAGGAATAATCCTATAATATCACACCTCACAATCACACCCATGGAAAAGATAGAAAAATCAACCGAACAGTGGAGACAAGAGCTGACCCAAGATGAATTTGAGGTATGCCGACTAAAGGGAACCGAGCCTCCATTTACTGGAAAATACACCTACTCTAAGGAAGATGGAATTTATCGCTGCAAGTGTTGTGGGAATGAGCTGTTCAGATCATCCACCAAATATGATTCTGGTTCTGGCTGGCCAAGCTTTTGGGAGCCAATCAGTGAAAATAATGTCAGATACGAGCGAGACACCAAGTACGGGATGGTTCGCACCGAGGTAATGTGTGCAAGGTGTGATGCGCATTTGGGCCATGTCTTTGAGGATGGTCCAAACCCAACAGGAAATCGATTTTGTATCAATTCCGTATCACTCAATCTGGAAAAATCACAAGCTGAACATCATTAATAAATCAGGATTAAACCAAGTCTGAAGTAGAAAATGAGAATCATACTATGTGGATTTGGAACCGTTGCCCAGAGCCTGGCAAAACTTTTGGTATCAAGGTCCGATGATCTGTACGCAAAATACGGAATAATGCCAAGAATTGTCGGTGCATTTGATACCCATGGTGGAGCAGTAGAACAATCAGGCCTAGACCTAAACAGACTAGTAGAGATCAAAAAGAAATTTGGCTCTATCAAACATTACGATAAATCAAAAAAGAAATGGTCTGGCCTTGAGATAATAAAAAACGTAGATGCCGATGTCCTAATTGAGACTACTGCCAGCAACTATCATGACGCAGAGCCCGGCATGTCTCACATCATAACTGCAATGAAGCGTGGAATGCATGTCATTTCTGTGAACAAGGGACCGCTGGCAATTGCTTTTCCATCACTAATGGAGCTTGCCACATACAACCAGGTCCAGTTTAGATTTTCAGGAACCGTAGGCGGTGGAACGCCAATCCTAGATTATGCAAAGAACAGCTTGCAGGGCGAGCAGATTGTATCATTTGCTGGCATACTAAATGGTACGACAAATTACATTCTAACCAACATGTCACACGGCATGAGCTTTGCCCAAGCACTCAAAGATGCCAAGTCACGAGGATATGTTGAAGCAGACGAATCGCTAGACTTGGATGGATTTGATGCGGCTGCAAAGCTAGTCATTTTGGCAAACTGGATAATGGGGATGAAGGTTACAATGCCCGACATTAATCGAACCGGCATACGAAAGGTAACCAGTGAGGATGTCAAAAAGGCAGCCAAAAAGAAAATGGCAATCAAATTGATTGCATCCTGTGATAAGGAACTGGTTGTTGCTCCAAAGGAAATTCCAATTGATGATCCACTTTGTGTCAATGGAACGCTAAATGCAATTTCATTTACATCAGAGCATTCTGGCACACAGACCATCATAGGAAAAGGGGCTGGTGGAACTGAAACTGCCAGCGCAATATTGCGAGACTTGCTTGATATCAGAAAGGAAATCCTGCGAGATTGAAGTCCAATCTCATATCAAAGACAGAAACTGCCGAGGTGCTAAAGCAAATCATCACACAGTGGAAGGTGGAGCTACCAAAAATAAAAAACCTCAAAATCTACGAGCTTGAAGAAGGGCAAATCATAGTCGGCGAAGGCCTGACTGCAATCAAAATTGGAGAGAACTATTTGCCATTCCTATCAGATGCTGCAACTCTGGCAAAGTTCCCAAGTGTCATGGTGGATATGGGTGCAGTCAAGTTCATGTGTAACGGTGCAAATGTCATGCGACCTGGCATTCGAAGCTTTGGCGAATTTGAAGCAGGCCAAATTGTATGCATCATAGAAGAATCTCAGAAAAAATCACTTGCAGTAGGACGATCTTTAGTATCAAGTAAAGAGATGGTAGACATGAACAAGGGAATCGTGATTGAGAATCTGCACTATATTTCAGACAAGTACTGGGAAGCTAAAAAGTCGATTAAAGACTAGTTGATTATTATTGGAATTCCAATTGCTGCAAATCTATCACAGCCAGATATTCCCCCAGCTGGGTGTATTGTCCACAGGTAATACTCGCCTGGCGAGCCACGGAAAAATACAGAGCCTTCCCAACCTGCCTGACCGTCAAGCTCCGGAATGCTTTGTTTGTGGATAAATGAGCCTCGTTTCTTGTCATTGTTTTGTATAACATCATCTCCGCTAGTAGGGAATGGAATCGGTAATTGTCCGTGAGTCAAGGAGACAAGATCGACTCGTTTGTTGCTATCATTGGATTTGAACCATTGTGTCCAGACATCAAAATTAGTAAACCAGGTTCTGTCAAAAAAGAAAATATCGGTTGTAGAAAATCCAAGCTTTAGTGTTGCATCGCCATATGTGCTCCCGTCTACGCATTCATCAATGAGTTTGTAATCAACCTTGTAGACTTGGTTTGAATTACCAGTATAATGGGCCCTAAAGTAATAGTCCACCAGAGCATCATTGTTAAGATCATAGTCATCCGCACTCTTGTCAGACACATAAATTGGCGCGTGCCCCTTTCCCAGAATCGTAATATCTGCATTGGATAAGCCAGCGGAGCTAATCATTATTGTCAGACTAACCAGAATAATTGCTAAAAGCGACCTGGCATTCATCATAGTATAATGTGTATTATTGTATAAAAAAACTATTATCTAAAATTGTATGATCATATTGTAAAACGGACTCTTCGATTTAACGGAAAATGAAAACAGTCAGAATTAAGTAATCTTGGATCAAATGAAATCAAACATTTAGAGACATATGAAAAATAATCTACAAATTCAAGGTAAGAGAGGTACTATGATACGATCTTTCATATTGCAAGATTCAATTAGTGACGTTGGGAAGATCAGAGAATTTGAAAGAGGAGTCGTAATACAGACAGAAAAAGACCTACAACTCGGTACGATTGAACGAATGGCTTCTGACACTGAATGAATCCATGCCAACATCATTAAATCATTTCACTAAAATACAAATTTAGAGAAATTTGTCACAACCACCAATACATGATATAAATTGGTATAGAGAAAATAGATCTATTTATCAAGAACTTGCAGACAGGGTCGCAAAAATCTTGACTGAAATTTTAAATCTAAATAAAATAAACTACGCACTAATCCAATTCAGGGCAAAAAGTATAGAGAGCCTTCAAAACAAGACAAAAGATCCGAAATATGCATCTAGGACCTTGTTTGATTTAGCTGGAATTAGAGCAGTAGGTTATGTTAGAGACGATGTAGATAAGATCGTTAAAACTATAAAAGAAAATTTTGATGTTGACGATGCCAAATCTAAAGACAAATCATCTGAGTTACCACCAGATCGATTTGGTTACAGAGCAATTCACCTTATTTGTAAGATTCCTACGCAAAGATTGGCCTTGCCCGAATACAAAAAATTTAACAGTCTTTACTTCGAAATACAAATTAAAACAATTCTTGAACATGCATGGGCAGAAATTGAACATGATAGAAATTACAAGTACAAAGGACTTTCTGATGATATTAAACGAGATTTTTATCTAACAGCAGGACTGCTAGAAAATGCGGATAATCAGTTTGATCTGATCACAAAAAGAATTGATACAAACATTGATCGGATAACACAAAAAACAAAAGAAGGTAAATTTGCTGAAATCGAAATAGATCCTGCCACATTAAAACTACATCTAAGCCTGAAGTTTGCAGGATTAAAGAGTCTGAAACCATCTTATGGATTTGACGGAACAGGTAAGATCGAAGTTAATGAATTATCACAGATGGGCATTCAGAATTTATCACAACTTGAGAATATCATTTCGGCAGATTTCATGGCAATTTTTCTATTCCAATATGAGAAATATGACCGACAGACTATTCATAACCTAACTTCGATCGTCTTTGCGATTTTAATTATTCATTTTAGAGACAAATATCGTGAAGTCGCTGTAAAACTAAGAGATATGATTCCATCAACTTTCGATACTTATTTACTTGAATATGATTTCGCTGTAAATGAAATTAGGAAAAAAATTTCCAACTAATCATATCGTACAACATGCTGTGAAGCTAGAAGTTTTTTGTGCGTAAGAGGGGGTGTTCTATTTTTATAATTTTTCTGTAAACTCTTTTGCACCTTGCTTTGTTATAACAAGAACATCAATTCCATCACCAGAAAATGAATCCCTCATGGTTGCTGCCTTGACTGACTTTATTGCAAGATCAGTTGCGTCTTTTTCTGACATGTTTTCTTTGAATTGATGATCTAAAACACCCAGTGCCATTTCTGCACCGGTTCCAACTGCAGCATATTCATCAGGTAAAACAGAGCCCAATGGGTCCAAGGTATAGATTGTTGGCTTGCCAACCACACCACCCACAATAACCTGAGTCAAAAGTGGAAAGAATCTCCTCTCATACATCATGTTTGACATCATCTTTGCAATAGAATTCTGTGGTACATCGCGTTTTAGCTCCATTTTGCGGATTTTTGCCAGTGCCTTGATTTGTAAAACCAAAATCTGCATGTCTGCAACCAAGCCTGCAACGCTTGTGCCAACCTTATCGGTTAGTGTGAATGTCTTTTTTGTAGTCTTTGATACCAAGAAATTGCCATACGCGATTCTTTTTTCGCTTGCAAACACTACACCGCCATCAAATGTGATTCCGACCGCGGTTGCACCTGGCATGTACATTGACATGTTTTGCTTTGATTTAGATGCACTTTAAAGTCTTTTCTGGGTGATACAGGCTCAGAATTTATCCAGAATATGACACATACACTTTGTGGTTTTTTTGAGCAGATCGATTCTTGCAAATTCATTTGGCGAATGAATCCTAGCAAACATGTAAGTCGATCCAATGGAAATGCAGGGTGCCTTGAGCACACTTGCAAAGGAGTGCATCGGTCCGGTTCCGGCATTTGATACATTTACGATATAGCTGCCAAAGGAGGATTTTGCTGCTGCTTTGACATTTTCCACAAATGGGCTGACAGGATCAGTTCGAGATGCTGCCTCACCATGATACATCTTGATTTGAATGTCTGAAAAACCGTGTTTTTTTAGGTGTGATCTTAGTCGTGCCATCTGTTTTTTTGGGTCCATCTTTGGAACCAACCTGAAATCGATTTTGACCATTGCTGATGATGGCAATACGGTCTTTGCGCCTTGTAAGGTATAGCCAGAGATCATGCCAGCAATATTACATGTAGGATCACCTGCAAGTGCTTTTTTGACTCCAATTCCTTTTTTGTTATTTACAAATTCCGATATTCTGTATTCAGACTTGAATCCGGATTCATCAAATGGTTCCTTTGATAATAGTTCCAGATCAGATTTGCTAAATGGCGTTACTTCTTTGTACCAGTCTTTTATCAGAATCTTGCCAGAAGAATCCCGCAGTGTCTTTAGCGCATCAACTAGTCTCCATGCTGGGTTTTTGATTATCACTGCCAGACTAGAATGAGCATCGCGGATAGACTCCTTTGCAGTTAGCTCAACATATAGCAATCCCTTCATGCCAAGACCGATTATTGGCCTGTTTTTTGCATCAACATAGCCAAACTCCCAGATCACGCCATCGCATGCAAATTTTTTCTGGTATTTTTTCAGATATTGTTCAATGTGTGCGCTTCCAATCTCCTCTTCCCCTTCAATTACAAACTTTACATTACAGGGGACATCTCCTGTTTGCTGCAAGAATGCCTCCACTGCCTTTATTCTGGTGATTAGTTCTCCCTTGTCATCGGTAGAGCCCCTACCAAAGATCTTGTTGCCCTTTACTACACCACTAAACGGTGGATCATCCCACAGATCAAAAGGTTCTGCTGGCTGCACATCATAATGATTGTAAAACAGAATGGCCTTGTTTGGATTTTTCTTTGATTTTATCTCGCCATAGACTAGCGGGGCTACTCCCCTTAGCCTCAGAATCTCGGATTTTATTCCAGATTTTTTTAGCATATTTGCAACTAGTCTTGCGCATTGCTCAATTCCCTCGTTTTTTGCAGAAACACTTGGCTGTCTGATCAGTGTTTGAAGATCTGAGACAAGGCTTGGCATGGTGTGATCTATGTGTTGCAGTATTTTTTTCATTTAATCACTTTATCAAATGGCTTCATAGCAGATGAAATGTTATCAATCAGATCAGTTGCCACAAT
This sequence comes from Candidatus Nitrosotenuis cloacae, assembly GCF_000955905.1. Lineage (GTDB taxonomy): Archaea > Thermoproteota > Nitrososphaeria > Nitrososphaerales > Nitrosopumilaceae > Nitrosotenuis > Nitrosotenuis cloacae. The sequence goes on from NZ_CP011097.1 coordinate 1,011,672, forward strand.
ATGAAAGCCGTGATTTCTTTGTGCTAGTTTTCCTGCCATGCCATTGACATATGATGCCGCGGTTGCTGATTCTATTGCGTTTCTGTTTTTTGATAACAATCCAGCCACCAAACCAGACAAAACATCGCCGGTTCCGCCAACAGTCATTGATGCAAGATTCTTTGGGTTGATGTAGGTTTGATTGCCATTTGATATCACATCTGTGGCACCCTTGAGAAGTATGGTGGTTTGATGTTCCTTGGCAAATCTTTCCACCAGTGTAATTCTCTCTTTGATTTTGTTTGATGGCAAGACCCCAAACAGTCTTTGAAATTCGCCTGCATGTGGTGTTAACACCACGTTTTTGCCGGAAATAATCGGTAAAATAGCGCCAATCAATGCGCTTGCATCAAGTGATAATCTGACATCTTGGTCAAGCAATGACTTTACCAGGTTTTTGAGGCCTTCTTCATCTGCAATAGCAAGTCCCATTCCTATTGTTGCAGAATCCAGTCCGGACTGGACCTGACCTAACAGCTTGTTTGCAGAGCCACGTGTAAGCTTGGCATCAACCATTGGTATGACTATCAAATTAGGAGAAATTGCACGAGTGGCAGATGCGTTGATCTTTGGAACTGCCGTATACACCAGATCAGTTCCCACCCGCAATGCGGCAAGTGATGCCAAGACTGGTGCTCCATGATACATGTAGCTTCCGCCAACAACTAGGACCTTGCCGTTTTGTCCCTTGCGAGAGTCTTGTTTTCTGCCTAGGATGAATTTTCTTACTAGAATGGGAGTTAGTTTTTGGGCCACTATACCACTAGATGTGATTTGGATAAATTTTCTTCGATTACTGCGAGGCTTGCTTTGATTCGTCTTGTATCATTTGGCGGATAGTATCAAGTACTTCTTTAGACTTTTTCTCTACTTGTTGTGCAAGCCAGTCTCGTTCCAGTCGTAGTTGTTCCTCTGAGCTTTGCAGTTTTAGTAGGGTTTCCTGTAGTTTTTTGTTTAGCTCATCAGATCTTGCCTTTTCTTCTGATATTGTCTTGTTTGCTTTTTCTAGTTGAATGATCTTTGAGTTTAGCTCAGAGTTTAGTCTTTGTAGTACGGATTCCTTCCACTTGTCCTCTTGCTCGATTTTTTCAAATTCCCGAATCCTATCATTGAGTAAACATGACAAATCTTCCAGCATCTTTTCTCTTTGGATTGATTTCATTTTTCTAATATCGTCCGCAAAGCCAAGTTTTTCAATGTCTTGTTTTGTTACATGGTTCTCTGGATGTAGTACGCCAAGATTTTCCATGTTCTTGCGTGCCTCATCTAGGTGTAGTTTTTTTTCGGACTTTTTGTGCTGGGATAGCAATTCGGAACACTATATCCAAATCTAAAAAAGACTATTAGATCGTGTTTGTGCGCTTAGAGCGAACAGCGCACTAGTCAGATTCTGGCTTTTCCTCAGGAGTTTCTTTTTTGGACTTTCTATCATAGAAGGCCTTTCTTGCAAAGGCAACGTATGTCGTGTGGCCAATACCATAGAAAGAGTGTCTTGTCTTGCCCTCCCGAGCTTCTATTGTTCTTAGAATGTGCTCAGAGCACTCGATATCGGTAAACTCGTTCTCAACTAGAGCAGTTGTGAGCTTTTCAAGCTGGTTCATGGTAGGACAGATTGCAATAAACGCGCCAGACCCCTTGAGCATCTTTCTTACCTGAGGGACTACTGTCCACGGATCACCCAAATCCACTACTGCCATGTCCATCTCAGATAATGGCATTTTTTTTGCCACTTTGAGGTCCATTTCGTGCATTGTAATGTACTTTAGCATACCGGCGCGCGTGATGTTCTTTTTTGCAATTGCCATAAAGTCAGGTGCCACATCAAATGTGTAGACGTGTCCCCGTGGCTTTACAATACTGGCAAGAAATGTAGTCAGAGCACCGCTTCCGGTTCCGATTTCGACTATTTTCTGTCCTGACTGGACTCCAGCGCGTGCTGCAATGTATCCCAAGTCCTTTGGATAGACAATCTGCGTTCCATGTTGGCTCCTCATTACAAAGTCATGGACAGTGGGCTCCAAAAGATAGACATACTTGTCCTTGTTAGTGCGCAACCTAGAGCCATACTCCTTTCCTATGGCGTCCTTGTGTTTTATCACACCAACATGAGTGTGTAGTGATTGCTTTCTGTCTATTTTGTTTAGCCATTTTTTAGAGTCATTATAGAAAAACAGAACGTAAGAATTGTTTTTTATCTTCATGATCTGGCACTTGGGAAATCGAATAATAAGCTATCTAGAAGGTCTTTGCCTTTTGGATCTTGCGCAGTGCCTCAAGATAGTCACGAATTTGCGCATGAGTTGGATTGAGGTCCATCAAGTTTTGCACGTTTACGTTTAGCTTGGCCAACTCTTCATAGATGTTTTTGTCCTCGATGGTGTCAACCAATGCTTGCAGTGAGAACGGTTTTTGCAGCAACTCTACTATCTGCTTTAGATTTTTGATTGAATCAACCAATGTTTCCTGCACATATGCTGATGCAAAAATAATTCTCTGTGATGGATTTAGGCCCAAGATTTCTTTTGCCGTTTGCAGTCCGTTTAATTTTGGCATTGAGTAATCCAATACAACAGCATCAAACGGATTTTCATGATTTTGTGTCATGGCTTTGGAATATTCCAAAACGCAGGACTCACCATCAAGTGTTGTTATGATTTGGTGATCACGGTCTTCAAGAATAGTCCTATATTGTGAAAGCAAGTCAGGCTCATCGTCTGCAATTAGTATTTTCATAGCATATCATCAAAATCCGACAAATATAGCATTTATTGCGTTACTGTGAGGGTTTGCTTGTAGACTTTGTGGATTGTATCAATTACGCTATCGATTTCATATGGCTTGTAGATTACTGCCGATGCGTTAAGGTCCTTTAGCTTTTTCTCTGTATCAAAGGTAAGGTCTGCAGTCACCATGATTATTTTGGCATCTGGATTGATGTTTTTGATATTTTCCAGTCCGAAAAACCCATCATATTCTGGCATCATCACATCAAGCAGTGCAATATCGGGGCGGTATTTTTCATACAACTCTACAGCAGTCTTGCCATTATAGCCACGACCCACAACTGTGATGTCCTTGATTTCCAAATATTCGCAAAATACCTCTACTGTATCTACGTCGTCATCAATCACTATTACTTTGACCATTTTTACCACCTAATTCCCAGCACTTTTGGTGATACCATTTTTTGTCATACAGTACTGCGCCTTCGGCTATTTCCACTGTATTTCGGCAGACCGTACATTTGCTGTCTAGATGATTATCACATACTTGTGCCATACGAATAATGATTTTTGTGGTGATTCGATATTATTCCCTAGTTTGTTCAAAACAAACGAACTACATCCTAGATGGGGTGCCTATACCAACTAGTGCCAATGCTTTTTGTAGACAGGACTGGAATGCATATACAAGACAGATTCTTGCATTGAGCAAGTCTGACGTAGCATCCAAAACCCGGACATGTTCATAAAACGCATTAAACGATACCGCCAGTGAATAGCAATATTTTGCAATTACTTTGGGGGACAGATTATTTGCAGCATCCTGCACTGCCAAGTCTAGTCTGCCAATTGCCTTGACCAGATTAAACTCGTGCTGATCGGTTAGCAGATCATATCTGGCATCAAAATTCGGAGTCGTGTTTGATTTTTCTATTATTCTGCTTGCCCTAGCATATGCATATTGGATGTATGGTGCAGTATCGCCCTCAAGGCTGAGAGATTTTGTGGTATCAAATGTTATTATTTTGTCCAAGTCTTGCTTTATCATCTCATACCGTAGGGTGGCAACGGCCACATTTTGCGCAATTTGATGCAAGACTTGTTCAGATAGTTCGGGATTGCGCTTTTTTGTCTCATCCAAGGTTTTCTGCTCCAATGTGTCCAGTATCTTGTCTGCGTTTACGTATAGGCCCTTTCTGCCAGACATTTGCGCGGATTTTCCGCCAGTTTCCAGTCCTAGCGAATTTGCAGTATCAGAGGATAACGTTACAGACTCGTAGCTGAGGTGAATGTATTCTTTTTTGCCTGCTTCAAACTTTTGCATCAGGGTTGTGATTATGTTTTGGAGTCGGGCTTGTCGTGAATCAATCACTGTAATGACTCGATCTGAGGAATAGTTGCGCTTGGGGGAATTGTTTGGCTCCAGTGTTGTTTGGTGCAAAACTTTGTTGTTTGGCTGCATGGCATATTCTTTGTAGTAGAATGGATCATCGACCAAACCTAACTTCCATGTTGCATATGGAATATCTTTTGCAATATAGGTAGCAGTCCCATTGCTTCTAACCAAGACCTTGTCCTCTTCACCATCTGCAATTATGACCCAGCAGTCCTTGTTTTTCCCATCTGACTCGAACTTTATCAGATTCATCTGCTTTAGTTTATCAAAGATTTGCGGCCACAACTTTGAGCGAACAATTTCGGACTCGAAATTCAGACAGTCATACGATGCACCCAGTCTCCAACACGTCTTTAGCTGCTCAGACAAAACCCTCGTAGTAATTTTTGATGCAAATTTGGCAGTCTCGGAATTTCCTTCTTCTATTTCTTTTAGTATTTTGTTTCTAATCTCTTGGAGTTCTGGTGAGCTTTGATATTTTTCGGTAGTCTTGACATAGACTTCGTCTCCGCAATAATGATCAAATTTCTGTCCCACTGGTGGCTCTTGCGAGAATCCAAGATGAGTAAAGCCAAGCAAAATGTCTGCCACCTGCAAGCCAGAGTCATCGATGTAGTTTAAGGTCTGAACAAAATAGCCTGCCTTGCGCAGTATCCTAACCATCGAGTCGCCAACCACCACGTTTCTGACATGGCCGATGTGCAGTGCCTTGTTCGGATTAACACTTGTATGCTCTAGTGTTATTTTTGAGCCATCACCAACATTGATAGAGCCATAATCATCTTGTTGGGATTGTCTGATTACAATTTCTGCCAGCTTGCCAGAGTCTGCGTAAAAATTCACATAGCCTGATGGATGCGCCTCGACTCTGAAGACCAGTCCGCCGAGAAATTTTTCATACGATGATGTGATTATTTGCGCTATCTCGTTTGGTCTTTTCTTTAGCGATTTTGCTGCCAAAAACGCAACATTGCACGAGACATCCCCAAAGCCCTCCTTTGCAGGCTCTAGTGAAAATGCAAGATCAGAGATCTTTTGCTCTTGTAATATTACAAGCAGATTCTTTTTGATTTCATCTAGTAAAACTCTAAAGCTCATACCTATAGTTCCGATAAGGTTGGGGCTAATTTGTCTAGTGCCTCAATTACGCCATCGCCGGCATGAGCTGAAACCACCATGCTTGCGTGTGATTTTACATCATCAAATGCATTGCCCACTGCAATGCTGTATTTTGCCAGCTTGAATAGCGGAACATCTGTTTCACTGTCCCCAATCGCAATTACATCCTCTGGTTTGATGTCCATCTTTTTCATTACCTCTTTGAATCCAGTTGTCTTGTCTATGCCAGCAGAGTTTATGTGGATTGCATATTGGCTGTCTGCCAACACAACATCAAGTGATGTGCTTTGGATTATTTTTTGTGCGTCCGATATGTCAAATGTTCTCTCCAAAACAACCTCAGTCATTCGTGGAAAGACTGGCTTTTCTGTGACATTTTGGATTTTTGTGCGAATTATTCCCAGTGCTTCTACACATTGTTGCTTGTTGCCAAGCAAGGTGTGATCATTGGACCCATATGTGATGCATCCGCCGTTTTCCCCAACACCTATTGTATCCAGTCCGCCAAAAACCCCAAGCAGGTAAGCTTCAATTGATGATCTTCCAGAAACCAAAATCACATTGTGTCCCAATCTTTTCATGTGACGCAAAGAATTGAGTGCGCCCAAATGGATTCTTCCTCCACCATTTTCTGTTATGGTGCCATCAATGTCAACGGCAAAGGTCTTGCGCCTCATGTGGTGGTTTGAGACAAAGCCTAGATAATAATCAATCAAAAGATTTTATTGACAAACCAGACTCTCTTAATTGAAACCAAATGGGAATTCCTGAAAAAATTAAAGCTATTCAAGATCAGATACATTCAACTCAGCTGAACAAGGCAACAGAGCACCACGTCGGTTTACTCAAAGCAAAGATTGCCAAGCTAAAGCGAGAGCAGGAAACCAATCAGGCAAAAAAATCCGGCATCAGCTCCGATGGATTTGATGTAAAAAGATCAGGCGATGCAACCGTTGTGTTTATTGGATTACCCAGTGTTGGAAAATCAACCCTACTTAACAAGCTGACAGGCTCCAAGTCCGCCGTTGCAGCATATCAATTCACAACACTAACGGTAGTGCCTGGCATGTTGGAGTATAGAGGAGCTAGGATCCAAGTCTTGGACTTGCCTGGAATCATCGAAGGTGCATCAAGAGGAAAAGGCCTTGGGAAAAGAATTCTCTCGGTTGCAAGAAGCGCAGACTTGGTAATCTTGGTTTTGGATGTTTTTCAACCATACCATGAAAATGTGCTAAGAACAGAGCTTGGCAATATCGGCATAAGACTGGACCAAAAACCCCCAAACATAGTAGTAGAAAAGGCGGCAATTGGAGGCGTGGCAGTAGCCCAGCAGGTAAAGCTAACCTCAATGTCTGAAAAACTGGTGCGTGAAATACTAAACGTGTATGGCATTACCAGCGCCAGGGTAGTAATACGCGAAGATATTACCTCAGAGCAGCTAGTGGATCATCTAACAGGTGATAAAAGCTATGCAGAATCGCTTACCATCCTAAACAAGATAGATCTGGTAGATCCAAAGTTTGTCAAAGAGGTAAAGACCAAGGTAAAATCCGAGGTCATACCAATATCTGCAGACTCGGGACTCAACATAGAGATGGTTAAGGAAAAAATCTACGAAAAACTTGACTTTATTCGATTATACATGAGACCAAAAGGCGGCGAGACAGATTTCAAAGAACCATTAATCATTAGACGAAACTCTACAATTGAAGATGTCTGCAACAAATTGCATCGAAGCTTGAAAAAAGAATTTCGCTATGGCTTGGTTTGGGGAAAGAGTGTCAAGTTTGGCGGACAACGAGTTGGATTACAGCATGTTCTACAAGATGAAGATGTGTTGACAATTATCAAGACAAGATAGATCACATGGATCAAGAAACAGAAAACCGTTGGTGCAAATATTGTATGAGTAAAACAAAACAAGAGATTGTTTTCATTGCAATTAATGCAACTTACAAGCGCAGAAGACAATACAAATGCACAATTTGCAATCACACAAGTTGGTTGCAAGGAAAAAGACCGTCAGCTGAAAGTGTTTATTGAAATTTTTGCGATCAGAAATTTTTTTGCAATAAAAAAATCGTGTACAATATGTAATCAGTTGGTGTAATTTTGTTTAGTATTACTATAGAAAAACAAGCAATCAGCACTTTTTGTAATGGCTACTAAACGTAAAGCAGCAGCTAAACGTAAAGCACCAAAGCGAAAGGCAGCTTCAAAGAAGAAGGCAGCTCCAAAACGCAAGGCAGCTAAGCGAAAGGCTCCAGCAAAAAAGCGACGACGATAAGAAATCGCACCGCGTCAATCTAATGATTGACGCAAATTTACTTTTTCTAGATTAATTTCTAAACTAAATTTTAACTGAACATTTGACTTGGTGGTGGCGGTGATTGTTTATCTTTGAGACTTTTCTCAACTGAAAACTTTCTATCATTTGGTATGATAGATATCTTGACGGATGTATTGATTGCATAATGTGGGGTACCGTCTGGATTTCTATGATTGGTTGCAATGCCAACTCTATCCAGATCAACTTTTACCTTGACTAGTGCACCATCTTCCAGCTTGAATGCAACAAAGTCTCCGCCGACTCGCTCATAGTCAAGCATTTTAAAATCAATTTTATTTTTGGATTCGCTCATTTTTCACTCTAGTATAGGTAGCTCATCAGTTTTATCTGCTCTTCAGTAGAGATGATGTTTTTTGCAGTGAGAACCTCAAGTAGTTCCTTGAAGAGTGCCTTTTGCTCATCAGACATGCCAGCTGCCCCCGGTGGACCTGGTGGACCTGGTGGACCCCTCGGACCCTTATCACCCGATGGACCCTGCGGACCTAGCGTTCCCTTATCACCCGAGGGACCCTTAGGACCTGCAGGACCACGCTCGCCTTGCGGGCCTTGGATTCCTTGAGGGCCTTGCGGGCCTTTCTCTCCGGGCAGTCCTTGTGGTCCTGGCTCGCCTTGCGGTCCTTGTGGACCAGATGGTCCTTTATCGCCAGGTGTGCCAGTAGGTCCTGTTAGTCCCTTTTCTCCAGCAGGGCCTTGAGGACCACGCGGACCACGCTCGCCTTGCGGGCCTGGAACCCCAGTTAATCCTTTTTCACCTGCTGGGCCTTGCGGACCTTGAGGACCTTTATCACCAATATCGCCTTGTGGTCCCTTTGGACCTTTATCACCCGGTGCTCCCGGTGGGCCTAGTGGACCATTATCACCTGCAGGGCCCTGTGGTCCTCTTGGACCGCGCTCTCCGATCGGTCCTTGAATCCCTTTGTCGCCAGGTGGTCCGTTGGGGCCAGTAGGGCCCTTGTCACCAACAGGACCGGGCGGTCCGATTACTCCTTTATCACCAATAATTCCTTGAATGCCAGTTGGTCCTTTCTCACCTTGCTGGCCTGGCGGACCAGTGACTCCTTTGTCGCCAGATTGTCCGATTGGGCCCTTGTCACCTTTATCACCAGGCGGTCCTGGTGGGCCCTTGTCGCCCTTGTCTCCTTTATCGCCAGTTAATCCTTTGTCACCCTTGTCACCTTTATCGCCAGGTGGGCCCTTGTCGCCTTTGTCTCCTTTATCGCCAGTTAATCCTTTGTCGCCTTTTTCTCCCTTGTCACCAGACGGGCCGATTGGGCCTCGGTCACCTTTATCACCAGATGGTCCGGTTGGGCCTTTCTCTCCTTGTTCTCCTTGTTGTCCCATAGGACCCATTGGTCCTTTGTCGCCAGCAAATCCTTGTGGACCTACTGGTCCGGTTGGGCCTCGCTCACCTTGTGGTCCCATTGGACCAGATGGGCCTCGCTCACCTTGTGGTCCCGGTGCACCTCTGGTTCCGCGCTCCACTCTGGATGGTTTATCATCAGGAATTGAAACTTCTGGTTCGCGTCTTCGCTTTGGTGTGGGTTCTGGCGCATAGGTTGGTTCTGGTGCGGCTTCGGATGGCGCGCTGATTTGAACCTCAAATATTGTGTGTAATGATGAGAATTGATCGGCAACTATAATCCAAACAGAGGACAATCTAAAAGATGAATCAGGAATAGGATTTGTTTCGCTGCCAAGTGTTTGCGTGAACTTGGCATCCTTTACGTGTAAATGGAAATGGTCCTGCCAGATTGTGGAGAAGCGCTTTGAGACAATGTCTTCGGTGGATGGTCTTGAATCACAGATTGAGATTTGGACCTCATAGACACCAGACTGCTTGAATGGTGCAGATCCGGAGACCTCGATTCGCTTGACCTCGCTAGACATCAAACAGGTTGTAATCTGCAAGTATTTTTGTATTTTCTATGTTTTGTCTAGTTTTTTGCCTGCAAATGATCAGGATGGTATTTATGCGCAGTAAATCCAAAAATGGCTAAATGAAAAAGAATTTGGAGGACGCCGAAGAGAAAAACCTGCCAAAGCCAGTTGACGACAAGGAGACAAGCCTAGTAAAGGCAGACTATCAACAAACAAAGCTATTCAAAAAAGGCATTCACTTGATGGCAGATGAGCGTCTTGAGGACGCAGTAAAGGTATTTGATCAAATTATACGAATTGAACCAAACAATACAGATGCTCTTCTAAAACTTGGATATTCCAAGTTTCACCTAGATGATTATGCAGGTGCTCTCAAGGCATATGATCGAATCTTAGAAATCGATGTTGCAAATTCAGAGGCTTGGAATCTCAAAAGCTTGGTTCACTATCAGCAAAAAAATTATGCAAAAGCCTTGGATTCGGTAGAAAAATCGATCGAGTCAGACCCCACATTTGGAATGGCGTGGTACAACAAGGCATGTTATCTTTCAATGTTAAACGAGGTTCCAGACTCTATAGAATCACTAAAGCGCTCAATTGAGATTGATGTCAAAAACGCAAAACGTGCAGTTCGAGACAAGGACTTTGCAAATGTCAAAATCGAGGAAAGCTTTAGAAGAATTGTAGAGCTTGTTGTGTTCGAATCCATAAGACAAGGCTATCACACAATTGGCGCAATTGTATGGACTACATTTATCAGTAAAATCGAAGTCGAAGACTCGCTCAAAAAACTTCTCGAAAAGGGCTTGATAGTCAAAAACGAAAAGCGACAGGGACTAAACAAAATCGATACCTACGATATAGAGCCAGAGCTTGCAGACAAGGTAGGTGTTGAAAAGAAAAGCCTCATTGGCACTACCAAAAAGCTGCCAAGCGCAATCAAATCCCTCAAGGGAATTAGCGATGCAATCCAGGTTACCAAAATTGCAATCGAAGAAGAAGACATTGAGAAAATAATCAAGAGTTTTGACTCTTTCATTGACACTGACAAATTAGGTGGAATGATGATAGATCAGTTCCTAGAGGAGCACAGAGAGGTAAGGCTACTCAAAGTCAGACTGGAAGATAAAGGACTTGACTATCTCAAAGAAAACAAGGAAAAGATTCTCACACTATTTGACAATCTGGAAGCAATAATTACCAAAAAGCTTCGCGGCCAAGTATAGTTATTCTGCAGACAAGTCCCAATAGTTTGCATTTTCCTGCTTTACTATTGGCTTGTTTAGGCCCTTCCATTCCTTGAATGATCTGACGTATAGTTTGACATTTGGATAGTCAGCTGATTTTAGCGCATAATATGCAAGACCAGAAAGTGTTCCAACACTTCCACAGTATGTGATGATTTCAGAATCTTCGTTGATGTTTCTATTTTTGAGCAAGCGCTTGAGGTCATCCTTTTTTCTCAGGATTCTGTCCTCTGATGCCAAGGTTCGGTATGGAATGTTGATTGCACCAGGAATGTGTTGCTCCAAATAGTTTAGGCGCTCGCGATTATCAATCACTATGACATTTTTTCCTTCTTTTGCCGTTTCTAGATAGTCGGCAGTTGCCATTATCTCTGGATGCAAATTAACGGAGTGAGTCTTTGGAGATACGGTTGTCTCTGCAGAGTCTGTTTCCAATCCAAGTTCTTTCCATTGTGAATATGTCGTGTCTAATAGTGAGACATCAGAGTGGCCCAAATACTGCAAGGTCCAGGCTACGCGCGATGCCAGAGCGCCAAACGTATCATCATAAATGACAACGGGGGTTTGATCATCGATTCCAAGGTTTTGTGCAATCTTTAGCACCTTTTCTGGCGAATCATCGGCAAGTAATTCTGCTAGGGGTAAATTGACAGACTTTGGGATGTGATCTTTTTTGTAGTCTTCTGCACGCCTTACATCGATTACTCGTACGCTGTTATCACGGAGCTGTCCTCGCAGACTATCAGAGTCTATTGTGGATTTACTCAAGCTGCGCATTCTCCCTTGCCAGTTCTTGCGTGATAGTGAGAGTCGCTTCCATAGTCTGCATAAAAGTCCTTGTCTGCTTCAATTGATGGTGCCTCTGTAAACGGCAAGAGAATTTTTTTAATATCATCAAGTGACTTTACTGCCGAGTCTGCATGGCCAGTGACTACTTTGTGAATCCAAGACTTGAAGTCATCTCCTTGTTTTTTGTTTGCCTTGAATATCTCGATTAGTTTTAGTGTTGCCGGGATTACTCGCTTTGCTGGAATTCTAAGTAAGGTCAATCCAAGCATTGTATCGCCATCGGATCGTCCTCCAAGCGACATTTGGTATATCGGGTACATGTCTTTGCCTGCGCGTCCTCCACCTCCAAAGAATCCCAGTGTTGCAATTTCATGCTGTCCACAAGAGTTGGGACATCCGCTGATCTTAATTGATGCCTCTCGGAGGTCTTCGTCCTCGTCTAGCTTTAGCTCAATGAACTTTCTTTGGATTTCCTTTGCCAATCGGTGTGAGTTTGTTAGTGCCAAATTACACGATGTAGTGCCAGAGCATCCAATTGGGTGCACCATTGTAAGTGAGCCAGGGTTTGCAAGGCCTATTTCCAATAATTTAGAATATAGTCGCGGCAAATCAGATTCCGCAACCCATCTCAGATAGATGTCTTGCACGAATCCGGTTCGCGCATAGCCTTCTGCTGAGAACTCGCGCGAAATATCTGCAATTGCTCGAAGCTGACTTGCAGTGACGTCTCCAGCCTCCAGTGTTATTGATACAGAATAGTAACCGGCTTGTTTTTGTGCAAATGTGTTGCCCTTACGCCACCTTGAGAATCCATCTGGGATTGACTTGCCATCAAATCCCGAAATTCTCACATGTGGTTCTATTTTTTGTGGGTTTTGATCAATTGATAACTTTACTATAGCAGACTGGGTCATTCGGACTAGCGCTCTTTCCTTTAGAACCAAATTCTGGAATTTCTCCCATCCCATCTCATCCACCAAATATCGCATTCGGTTACGCGCCATGTTCTTTCTATCACCTAATCTATCAAAGATTCTAATTGTTGCAATCGATGTGTACAACAAGTCTTCTTCCGGAGTCCAGTCTTCCAGCTGGTGTCCAACAAACGACTTGTTGCCAAGGCCTCCACCCAAAAACACCTTGAAGCCTCTTTGCTCTTTGCCGTTTATGATTTTGATTTGTGGAATCAATCCTACATCGACCATTCTTGCCATTCCGTGCTTTTCACAGCATGTGAAATTGAACTTGAATTTTCTTGGTAGTGATTGGTTTAGTGGATTTCTTAGGAAAAACTTGGCAGTGGCAATCGCATATGGGGTTACATCAAACTCTTCTGCATTACATACTCCGGCAAGTGGGCTGCACATTACGTTTCTGACTGCATTTCCACATGCTTCTCTGGATGTTAATCCAACTTCGGCCAAGTTTCGCATTATCTCAGAGACATCTTCCAGTATGACCCAGTGCAATTGCACATTTTGTCTAGTGGAAACGTGTGCACTTCCAATGGAATACTGCTCAGATAATGTGGCCAGTCGTTCTAATTGGTGCGGATAGACCTCACCTGCTGGAAGCTTTACTCGCACCATTGCATAATCATCAGTCATTCGAGTGCCATATGCGCCATGCTGTAGTCTGAATCGTCGGAACAAGTCAGCGTCTAGCTTGCCTTGTCGGAATTGCTTGACGGTATTTGCAAAGTGATCAGCCTCCTCTATTCGTGCCCAGTTTACCTTGGGCTTGCGGCCTTCCTTTGGCTTGTGTATTGTGGTACTCAAATTCAACTAACTTCCCTCAAAATTGGATATAAATTTTTGATAAAAATTGGAATTTACCGACATAACAAAAATGCCGGTAATATTTTCCGGCTTGCATTAGTGTTACCTAATGTGAAAAGTTTGCGCATAATTGACAATAAACTATTAATGTCATTTAATTTGGGCTAAATTCGTGCAAAGCGCTCAAACAAAAGAAAAGACAAAAATTTTTGCAGATGTAAATGAGGCAAGAATCACAGCAGCAATTGCGGATGAGTTCTTTGCAGTCTTTAAAGAAAGAATAACATCGGATGTCATAATTATTGGCGCAGGTCCTGCAGGGCTTACCGCAGGCAGAGAATTATCATTAATGGGCTACAAGGTCCTAATCATAGAGCAAAACAACTACCTTGGTGGCGGCTATTGGCTTGGCGGTTACATGATGAACCCAGTCACAGTTCGAGCACCAGCACAAAAGATCTGGGATGAGCTTGGCATTCCATACAAGCAGGCAGGAGATGGGCTATACATCACTGCAGGACCACACGCTGTATCCAAATTAATTGCAGCAACATGTGATGCTGGCGTGAAATTTTTGAATCTGACTAAATTTGATGATCTAATTTTGAAGTATGGTCGTGTATCAGGTTTGGTGGTAAACTGGATGCCAGTATCTGCCCTACCTAGAAACATCACATGTGTAGACCCAGTAGCACTGGAAGCAAAAATGGTAATTGATGCATCAGGTCATGACTCTGTTGCAGTAAAAAGACTGGTGGACAGAAAACTTGTAGAATGGAAGGGAATGAATCCAATGTGGGTAGAGGAAGGCGAAGACAAGGTAGTCGAGGCCACAGGTGAGGTCTATCCAGGGCTTGTGATTGCAGGTATGTCCGTTACCGAGACACATGGCTTGCCAAGAATGGGTCCAACTTTTGGCTCTATGCTATTTTCAGGAAAGAGAGCAGCAGAAATCACCGCCCAAAAGTTAAAAGAATTAAACCGAACTTAATCGTGTGAAGATTTCTAAAATATTTCTCTACGACGAGCCATCCATACCAGAAATAAAACTAGGCGATCTTGCCATATTCTTAGAGCAAACATTTCACATACCAGTGCAAAAAAGAAAAAATATTTTCCTAAATAACCACCAAATTGCCGAATCATTGGCATCAACTAGAATATTCAACTATAGGCAAGAATTCCAAAGACACGACCCAACACCAGAAGAAATACAATTTGAGCTGGACTCGTTTTTGGATTCATCAAAGACTGAGAACATTATTTTGTATGATGGATTTGAGTTCCACAAAGTTGTATCATCGCTGATCCCAAAAGAGGAATCAAATTTAGATAATTTCCATCTGGTATTTACAAACAAGCTGACCTGCACCTTTGATGATTCGGATTTTAGATATCATGGACGTGCGCTGATTGGCGCAAATCCATCAATCATATCCACTACCGGAATAATTGAGGCACCAGCCAAACCACGTCAATATTACATGGAGATGATGGCAAACTATGGGATGGGCCTAAACATTGATTCCATCAAAGAAAAATACAAAGGCCAGTACCTAGAATATCACGATTCCAGGCTGGACAAAATAATCCAAGGCTATGCAATGCAGGCAATATTTTATCACATTACTGGTGAGTCATTTTGCGAATTTTTGGATTGTAGACTATACAATGCGCACTGGCAAGCCGATCTGTTGCATTCCCAACTAGAATTTGGCAAGCTCTGCCCAAGACACCAAAAAATAATTGACGACTGGTTGACTTAAATTATTCAAATAAGTAGGCACAAACATGATGTCCTCAGACGGCGGTTCTACCGTAATGATCGAAAAAGAGTTTCCAAAAACAGAGAAAAAGAAAACCAGATTTGATGTAATAATTATTGGCGCAGGTCCTGCAGGATATACTGCCGGGATTTATTGCTCTCGCGCAAGACATGACACTTTGATTTTATCTGGAATTTTGCCTGGCGGGCAGTTGGTCAACACCACAGAAGTGGAGAACTATCCAGGATTTGAAAACGGGATAATGGGACCAGACCTAATGATTACAATGCGAAAACAAACAGAGCGAATGGGCACTACCATTATAGACGACGAGGTAATTGATGTTGATTTTCGACACAAGCCCTTCAAGATTCTCACATCATCCGAAGAATACGAGTGCAGGGCAGTGATCATTGCAACTGGCGCTACTCCAAGAAAGCTAGGACTGGCAGGGGAGCAGACCTTTGGCGGAAAAGGCGTATCATATTGCGCAACATGTGATGGGCCGTTCTTTAGAAACCAGGAGATAGTAGTAGTCGGCGGTGGAGACTCGGCAATCGAAGAGGCTACATTTCTGACCAAGTTTGCAAGCAAGGTTCATCTGGTTCACAGAAAGGAACAGCTCAGAGCAAGCAAGGTAATGCAAGAGCGAGCATTTTCAAATCAAAAGATCCAATTCCACTGGAATTCCGCAGTCACAGACATTATCGGTGAGCAAAAGGTACAGACGGCAGTGCTCAGCGATATCAAGTCAGGCCAAAAGACCAACCTACCAGTAGGCGGAATCTTTGTAGCAATTGGACATGAGCCAAACACAAAGATCTTTGTCAACAGCATAGAACTAGATGAGAATGGCTACATCAAACTAAAGGACCATACCAAGACCAACATTCCTGGCGTGTTTGCTGCAGGCGACGTTCACGATCACAGATACAGGCAAGCAATCACGGCAGCCGGCTTTGGTTGTATGGCAGCAATCGATGTAGACAAGTACCTAACTGAGAACAAATCCTAGTTCGTTCGATTCAAACAAACAATTACAGAAACCATCCGCATTCCAGTTTTAGATGTAAGAAATATTGTTTGAGAAGACCAGTCTGAAACTTAGTGGAACCGTTGGAATCATCATATTGTTGTTAGGTGTCACTATACTGTTTGGAACATTTCAGATGTCAAAGGTCAGCTCTGAAATTATAATTTTATCAGAAGCATACAAGCCACTCCAAACAAGCCTGAACAAAATTGAACTATACCATGCCAGTCAGGTGGACAGCTTTGAGAGGCTGATCATAGCACAACAAAACAATTTGGATTCAGATAATGTAAAGGAGGAGTTCTGGTCAAGCATTATACTGATACAATCTGAAATAGAACAGGCAAAAAAAATCACGCAGAGCGGGTTTTCTGTTGCGCCAGACCCAACCCAAGCAAACTTTAGGCTAGTGCATCAAATGTTCGTAGATATTGAACAGTCATCCATAGAATATGAGGAGCTTGCAAAATCAGCTCTGCAAACACCAGACAATGCCATTTTACTAAAGCAAATTGCTACAAAGAATGTACAAATCCAAGACAAGATAAAATCTGCAACAAACGAGATTGACTCGTTTAATGAGCAATCAATTTACGCAATTGAAGAACATGAGCGAGGATGGCTTATTGTGCAAATAGGAATCATAATTACAGTTGGGGTTATCGCAATGACACTACGCCACTTTTTTGGACAGATAAACTCGGAGCTCAAAAAAGAAATTGAAAGTAAAACCCACGAGTTATCCGAGGCAAACAAAAAGCTCCAAGACCTAGATAAGATGAAAAACGAATTCATCAGCATTGCGTCACATGAGCTAAAAAGCCCGATTCAGCCAATCTTTGGATTTGCTGAGCTTGCGCAATCTGGGGATATTGACCAAAAAGAGGCATGGGATGGCGTAACGATGCTTGCCAAAAAGCTCCAAGACTTGGCAAACGATGTTCTAGATGTAACTAGAATCGAGAGTAGTCGACTCGCGCTATATGCTGAAAAAATATCACTAAATGAAACTATACATGAGGCTACTCGCATGGCGCAAACTGGCATGACAAAACCAATCAAGATACTAGAAGAGTTGGACTCGGATGTAACAATCGAGGCAGACCGTACAAGATTGGATCAAGTATTGCGAAACATAATCAATAATTCAATCAAGTTCACCGATGCAGGTTACATCAAGGTAAAGACAATCACAAACAAAAACGAGGCAATCATATCAATATCAGATACAGGCCTTGGCATCCCAGAAGACATTTTACCAAAGATATTTGGCAAGTTTGCAACCAAGGGCCACGAGCGGGAAAACCAGTCAGGAAACGGACTTGGATTGTTTTTGTGCAAGGGCATAATCGATGCACACGGCGGCAAGATCTCAGCTAGGAATAACCAAGACGGCGGTGCAACATTTGAGTTCTCGTTGCCCATCACACCAAAGAACACCATAGATACAATAGCAAACTAGTTCGTGCTAAACGAACAGACGCGCACTCAAGTATTGAATTTGCAAAAATCCAATCAATGAGTCTCAAGATTTTGGTGGCAGAAGACAATGCGTTTACTGCGACCCAGTACACCAAGGTGCTGCAAAAAAACGGCCACAGGGTAATAGTAACTAGGGACGGCGAGGAATGTCTGCAGATTTACGAAAACGCACTATCCGAATTTGACTCACTAGACCAGAATCCATTTGATGTCATTTTACTAGATAATAACATGCCAAAGAAAAGCGGAGTCGAGGTGGCAAAGGAGATTCTAGACAAGCGACCAAACCAGAGAATAATCTTTGCATCAGCATACGATATCAATTCACTGATTAAATCGCCTGGAATTGTACCGGATTCAGTAGAAATCTTGGAAAAACCATTCTCACTAAATACAATGGTAAACAGAGTTCAGGCCTAAAGATACGCTATCTTTGATAGGTTTTTTGCTTGCTTTAGATTTGCATCAAATTCCTCTTCGCTAAAGATCTTTTGCTGAGCATATAGTGACTTGAATTTTCTGCCATCATCTGCAAAGATTCCAACTACTATACCCTCATCGATGTGATAGTTCTTCATTCCCGCATATACTGCAGCTGAAGACGGTGAGACCAACATCTTTTCTTTTGCAAAGATCTCCCTTACTGCCGCAAACGCAGTCTCGTTGTTAATGGTAATCCAGTCATCAACTGTCTTTTCTCGTCGCAAAAATAAATCAGGCTTGGCAGACTCTTCAAAGTTTCTCAGTCCCTGAATCAGATGGTTTTGCTGTGGCTGAACACCAATTGTCTTTAGCTTGGGGTTTTGCTCTTTGAGAAACGTCGAGATTCCAGTAACCGTACCGCCGGTTCCAACGCCGGTAAAGAAATGAGTCACCTTTCCTTCTGTTTGTTTCCAGATTTCAGGGCCTGTTCCCTTGTAGTGACCCATAAAGTTTGCCTCATTTGCATATTGGTTTGGAGAATAATACTTGTCAGGACGCGATGATGCGATGGATGTGGCAAGCGCAATGCTCTGATCAGTTCCAGCACCTACCTTTGGGCAGAGATCATCACTTGTTTCGTATAGCTTGGCGCCAAGTTTTGCAATGATTTTCTTTGTTTCCTCGGATGCTTTTTCTGGAATTACAATTTCCACCTCATAGCCCAATAGACTAGCAATGCCAGTCAGTGCAATTCCCGTATTGCCAGACGTTGGCTCGATTATTATGGTGTGGTTTCGCTTTAGCTTGCCTTTTTCCTCGGCATCTTTTATCATCCAGTATGCTGCCCTGTCCTTGACTGAGCCAAATGGGTTGTGGCCCTCTAGTTTTGCAAAATACTGAACTTTACTATTTGATAATGATTCTAGTTTTACTAGTGGAGTATTGCCAATTCGGTCTAGTGTGTCTGCATCAAGTACAACTTTGGCCAGAGATTATTTCACCTTTTTTATGGAAAACTCGAGTTCAGCGTCTTTTTTTTGTAATGATAATAGTTCGTGTCCGTTTCGCTTGACCCAACGTGAGATGTCTTCTTCTGCGTTTGGATCATCAGCTAGAACAGTAAGTGTTTCCCCTACTTGCATTCGCTCGACTTCGATTTTTGTTCTAAATACCGGCTCTGGGCAGAACAATCCGCGAGCATCTAGCTTTTTTGTTGTAGCGCTCATTAGTATTTCTCAAAGGTCGATTTGTCATATTAAAATCTATTTAGGAATTTTACAAGATTTAGTTTTAGCTAAGCTCAAAAAATCACATCAAAACTGGGATCATTATGCAAAAAATCCGTCGTATTTTCCTATAATCTTATTAGTGTGAGTGACCCTACTATTCTCAAGATGGGAATCATAAGAATTGGCGGTAGAGGAACATCAAGAAGAGTAGCTGACAAAGAAGAGGACAATTGGTCCGGAACTGCATTCAAAAAGTACAGTGAAGAACAAAAAGAGGCCGCAAAGGACAGATACATCTCAATGGGTCGAGGCACTGCAAAAATAAAGTTCAGTGATGTGACAAGCACAGAGACAAAATCATCCAAAGGAATGTGGGTCGGAACAGGTCGCGGAACTGGCAGAAGAAAGCTAGACTAGCCTACCAATAATAAAAATCAAAAATAAGAAAAGAACAGGACTATCTAAAAGTCCTTACCTTATTTACTACTTTTTTGTGATCATACGCAGAAGTTGTTGTGATAAAGAACAGGTGATTCTTTCCTGCAGGCATTGTGATTCTTTTCACATTACCATATTCTGCCACCACATACTTGCATGCGCCAAGCTTACGTTCTAGCTTTTTTCTTACCTTCCATGCACGGGCTGCGGATTGTAGCGACATTCTGCTTTCCTGTTTTGAGAGAAGCAATTTGACGCGACGTGAACGCTCTGTAAAGAGCACCTTTCCGTTCAGATCACAGATAGTTACAACTCGAATTGATGGACTGAGAGACATTAGTCGCTCAGCTGCTTGTTGAACTTCCATTGGATAAACAGATGGTTAATGATTGATAAAGATTCTGTATTAGATTGCCATTCTTAGCATTGTTGCCAAGTTTCTGTCATGAAGTTTTGATGCATCATATCCTCGGGTGTTGATTTTGTTCGAGATTCTCTTCATCAAAAATACTGCCAGTTTATACAAAATGGACCACATGTAGCTGTTTTGGTTTAGGTCGTACATTTTCAATAATAACGACATCATCCACTGTGAATTTGGATAGTGTTCCCGAATGTATTCTGCCAAGTAATCCTTGGAATTGTTTATTTTGTATTTGATGTGCTCTAGTGTTTCTTGCTCTCTTGCATAACCGGTTTGGTGGATTGATAGTTTGCCATGTTTCATTGCGTGCAAGGCATCGTCCAAGGTGTTCTCGGATTCTATGATGTTGACGCATCGTCCCAGTGTAGATAATACGTGCGAGTCGCTGCCTGCAACTCCTATTTTGTTATGCTGAATTGAGAATTGCGTTGCCTTGGCATTTGATATGACGTCGACATTATTGCTGTTAAAGACCTCTATCATGTCACATTTTTTTGCCTCATCTCTTAGCGCATCAAGCAGGCTAAATGGGTGCGGTGCGCACGAAATTGCGTCCTGCTTTCGTATCTCATCCACTATCTGATCTAGTGGTAGTCCTGCCTTGATTTCCTTGTGAATTCCATATGCTATGACGTGTGCTCCAGTGTCTGTTGTGATTTCTTCTGCCTGAAATACTTGGATTTTTTTGTATTTGGTGTGATCATTTTTGTATTGTAAAATTTGTGAATAGCCATCTAATGTGTTGTGATTTGTAACAAAGATTGCCTCAAGGCCTAGTGCATGAGCACGCTCTAGCTGTTGTGGTATTGTAATATCGCAATCATATGGCGCATCATCTTCACCCACATGAAAGTTTGAAAATGAATTATGGCAGTGCAGTTCTGCTTTGATGTACCCCAAACCAACTCAAATTTTTAGTGCAATGATTATAATCTTTTGTTGGATTATCGGAACAAGTCGGTTTGTTTTGATCGTATGATTTGCGATATTGTGCCAGATGAGGATTCAAAGGAATAATTCCTAATTACTGCAAATGGGCAGTTTGCAGTCTTTTTCATTACAAGTTCTGCTGCGCCACAAAGCTCATCGGTTTGTGCAATTGCCGTAACTCGCAGGATTCTGCCATGGGTATCCTTTTTGCCTTCATAATTCTCAATTGGCAAAATGCCAAAAACACCTATTGCAACATTTGTCTGGCCTTCCCGGAATGGCCTGCCAAAGGTATCAGATATTATGACTGCGACTTTTTTGTGTGATTTCTCCATGATTCCCTGCGCAAAATCTGATGCAGATTTGTCAGGATTTTGCGGAAGCATTGTGGCAAAACCCGGCTTGAGGTTACTCTCATCAACTCCGGAATTTGCGCAGACAAAGCCATGCTTTGTTTCGGTTATTATTATTCCAGATTCCAATCGAACTATTCGGTTTGCCTCAGACAGTATGACTTCGATTAACTTTGGGTCCCGGTTATACTCTGATGCCAGCCCTACAGACAACATGGATGGGATTACCTGAGCAAGCTCGACTTGGCGCCCTTCCTGCTTTGAGATTACTTTTTGGGCAATTACGATAATATCGCCATCCTGAATATCCTTGAATGCAGAGACAAAGAGCCCTACCAAGTCATCGCCCTTTTGGACCTCTTTTTTTATTGGTACGGGAATGACTTGAAGCGACATGGTGTGAGTTGTGGCAATTCTAATTTAACTTCTAGTTTTGTACCGAGTGCGTTTGATTCAAACAAATAATTTTCCAAGATCCTTAGATGATCCTACACCAATACACAATACATGATGCCAGCAAACCTAAACGAAGAGTCCCTTCAGCATGTCCAGGAACAAATCTATGGTCATGCTAAGACAGATTCGCCGATTTGCGTTCAGCTAGAAAAGCTAGACCGCTACATTCAGGCAAACAGAAAGGGCTTCAAGCCAGACACATTTGATACATTCCAGTATGCATAGAGTATGATTTTGGAATTACGCTACAGTCTGTAATTCTAAATTAAGATTATACTTTTTGTTGATAATTGGAATTAGGTTGGTAAGATTCTTTTCTTCTATGGTGACATTTGCCTTGTCTTTTACAATATCCTGTGCTCTAAATGCAACGCCCAGTCCGCAAATATCAAACAGTGTGAGATCATTTGCGCCATCCACTGTAACCACGATATCATCCTTGCTTTCCTTCCATTCACCTATTTTGACTCGGGCAGACTTTGCCTTGTCTGATGTGACATGGATGTTGACTCCGTCCAGTTTTCCGTCCTTGAATAATAGTTCGTTAGAATAAACATAGTCCAATCCCAACTCTTCTTTTAGTCTGTCAGTCATTATTGTAAATCCTCCAGAGACTGCCATTATCTTCCAGCCGGCTGCCTTTAGCACTCGGCATGTCTCTTTTGCGCCGGTCATGATTGGTAATTCGTCTGCTACTTCCTTGCAGGTTTCGTAGCTTAGGCCCCTTAGTGCCTCGACTCGGGTTCGCAAGCCATCCTCCCAGTTTATCAAACCCTGGATTCCTTTTTTGGTGATTGCCCAGATTTCGTCTTGCTTGTTAATTTTTTCGGCAAGAATCGGCAGATATTCTGCATCAAATAGAACTCCTTCCACATCAAAAATGGCAAGCAATTTTTTCTGTTTTTTGCACGAAAACCTATCAATATAAAAGTTGAAGTCAGTTGCATGATCGCAAACGTTAGTGTTAAATCATGGTACACAAAACTGCAGTCAATGGATGAGCTTGAACACAAATATGAAGTAGAAGTCAAAGTAGCTGAAAAAACTCAAAAGCTTGGTGATGAGATCAAGTCCGAGCTAAAGGCATCCGGAATGATGGATGACAAGGGCAAGCTCAAGCTCAAAGGAGTCAGCCCAAAGATGCTCAAGCGAATGAAGCAAGAATATGTCAGCTGTCCAGTCATAAAGGCAGATGCAGGATTCATCCAGTGCTTTGTGTGTCCCAATTTCCAGAGCAGGGTAATGGGCAAGGTCCTCTGCAAGGGCGCACCGCTCAAAAAATAAATTAAAAAAGAGAAATTATTGTGGTCTGGTTCCCCAGCCAAGTTGTACTAGTCTTTCTGCAGTTGCTGATGTTACACATGCTGGTGAGCCGGTAGACTTTTTCATGATTAATTCCATGTCTCCGCTGCATTCAACTTCCTCTGGTGCTACACCAGATTCTACTTGTTTTAGTGGAGCCACTACATCATGTTCTTCTTCGTGCTCGTCCTCATGTTCTTCCATTGGAAGTAAGCTTTCTGCGGTTTCCAGTTTTTCTAGGATTGCATCAACTTGTGAGTTGATTTCGTCTGCTGGAGCGCCTGCCTTTATCATATCGCGTAGTTCCTCGCGCATCATGACTTCAATTTCTTCCATGAGTGCATCATCTTGCTGAGAAATTGGTGCCTCTAGGAATTCATAGTTGTCCAAGTATGCTTTGGTTGCATGTGATAGTGCTGCATCGGAATCACCATCAGCATAAGTCTCTTTGACCTCTGATAGGTGGTACTCGACTCCTTCAAAGTATGCGTGTAGTCCTCCTTCTTCGGACTCCTCGCCAATTACCTCTTCTAGCTCACGGATGATACCATTTGCCAGAGTGGCAACCTCGGATGGATCTGCCTTGTTATCATATGCGGTCCATAGATCTTCGTATAGTTCTGCGATTTCATCTGCCTCATGTTCTGGAAGATCAGCGCGTATCTCTTCAAAGACCTGCTGAGTTCTCCATACAAATGCAGAGCCATCTTGGAATTCTGCCATCATTTCGACTTGGCCGTTCTTGACACCTTCTTCGTATTCCGCAACTGATGTGGTTAACAATCCAATTACGAGTTTTGCCTTAAAGTTGGTGTCATTGCTCAGCTCATCGCCTACTACGATGGTTCTTGCTTCTGCTATGATTTCTTTGGCTTCGTCTATTGCCATTTGTGCATCTTCTCTTGAAACATCAGAGCCAGTCTTTGCGCCCAAATCCAGTAATGTTTTCTGGACCTTTTCATCAAATTCCGGGTTTGCCTCTTTTAGCTCAGGCTTCATGGAATCATACAATTCTGCAATTGGATGAGTTGCATGGACCAGTGCTAGTTCGGCATTGTTGTCATCAAGATTTTGCTCGATTGCCCAAAAGTGTCCCAGAGTTTCCTCAAGGGAGCCTGCAAAAGACAATTTCTCGTCTTCTTCTGCATGTGCAAAAGAAAACGCGCCTGCAAAAAGTATTGCTGCAAAAAACGCAGTAATTACTTGATTCATGTAAGGGCAAGCTAAGCCATGTGATTTAAACGGATTAACCATTCTAGAATCCTAGAACATGGATTTGGGACATCTAAGAAACGCTCATTTAGTATTAGTCAAAAATTGCTATAGTTGAGCAAGGAAAGCCCAGGCATTACAGTATCAAAGAACAAGGATTTTTCGGAATGGTACACCCAAGTGGTACTAAAGGCAGAGCTTGCAGACTATGCGCCAGTCAAGGGACTCATTGTACTCAGGCCTGATGGCTATGCCATATGGGAGTCCATTAGGGAAACATTAGACAAGAAATTCAAATCCACTGGACACAAAAACGGATTCTTGCCAGTTTTGATTCCCGAGTCATTATTGGCAAAAGAATCAGACCACTTTGCAGGATTTAATCCGGAGGTATTCTGGGTAACGCATTCCGGTGAGAATGAAATCGGCGACAGACTAGCATTGCGTCCAACATCTGAAACCCTGGCATATTCAATGTATTCCAAATGGATTCAATCATGGAGGGACTTGCCACTAAAGATCAATTTCTGGAACACTGCACTGCGAGCCGAAATAAAGGCAACAAAACCATTTCTGAGAACATCCGAATTTTTATGGCAGGAGGGCCACACCGTCCACGCAACGCAAGAAGAGGCAGAAAAAGAGGTCATGGATATTTTAGAGATTTACAAAAAAACAGTACAAGAAGAGCTTGCCATTCCGGTTATTACCGGCAAAAAAAGCGACAAGGAAAAGTTTGTCGGAGCAGTCTACACCACGACAATGGAATCCATAATGCCTGATGGAAAGGCACTGCAAATGGGAACGTCACATTTTCTTGGACAAAACTTTTCAAAACCATTTGAGGTAAAGTATCTTGATAAAAATAATGCCGAGACGTTTGCATGGCAGACGTCCTGGGGCGTATCATGGAGACTGATTGGTGCAATGATCATGGTACATGGAGACGACAAGGGCTTGGTCTTGCCGCCAAGGGTTGCTCCAATCCAGATTGTGATAGTTCCGATTTACTATAATGACAAGGATGCTGACAGGGTAAACGCAGAGGCAGACAAGGTAGAGAAAATGCTCAAAGACAAGGGCTTGCGAGTTCATGTAGATAGGCGCGACCAGCTAACACCTGGCTTCAAGTATAATGAATGGGAGATGCGTGGCGTTCCACTACGAATAGAGATCGGACCTAAAGATTTGGATAAGAACAAGGTAATGTATGCAACGCGCCACATCAAGCAGAAACTAGACCTGCCAATGGACAAAATTGAATCCGAAATTGATCACATCTTGGAGAAAATCCAAAGTGAGATGTTTGAGGCTGCAAAGAAAATGCTTGCAGACAAGACAACCCAGACATCTGAATACTCTGAATTTAGAGTGGCATTAGAGAAGGGCTGCTTTGTTGATGCAGGATGGTGTGGTAAAAAGGAATGCGAGGAGAAAATAAAAGAGGACACGATGGCAGACATCCGAGTCATACCGTTTGGTGCTGGAAACTCGGGCAAGTGTGTTTATTGCAAAGGCTCTAGTATTACAAATGCGATATTTGGCCGTGCCTACTAATTGATATACTGATTTTGCATCTTAGTATAGTAATTGAGTGAAATCCTACAAGTAGAGAGTCTCAAAAAATATTACACAAAAAAGAATTTCTTTGGAAAAGAGATCTCGCTGGTAAGGGCAGTAGATGGTGTTTCTTTTGGAATAGAAGAAGGGCAGACATTGGTGCTGGCTGGGGAATCCGGTTCCGGCAAGTCCACGATTGCAAAACTGGTTTTGCATTCCATACCAGTAGATTCGGGCAAAATAATCTTTGATAGTATGGAAATTACTGATAAAAAAGAGGATCTCAAAAAAATCAGGATGGGCATACAGATGGTGTATCAGGACCCATATGACTCCATAAACCCGCAAATGAAAATCAAAGACATCATATCAGAGCCACTAGAGATTCACAAAATAGGCAACTCTAAAGAAAGAGCAGAATTGGTTCGCCAAGTCCTGCATGAAGTAAAGCTAGAACCAGCCAATGACATCATGGAAAAATACCCCCACATGTTGTCTGGCGGTCAAAGACAGAGAATTGTTCTTGCGCGTGCCCTGATACTAAAGCCAAAGATGATCATAGCTGATGAACCAGTTTCCATGCTGGATGTATCAATTCGCGCAGAAATCTTGGAATTAATGGAGGGCTTGAGGCAAAAACATCACATCTCGTTTTTGTACATAACACATGATCTGGCAACTGCTAGATACTTTGGGCAAAAAATTGCCATCCTATATCATGGAAAGATAGTAGAAATTGGACCAATTGAGGAAGTCTTGTTCTCACCAAAGCACCCCCATACCCAGGCACTAATCAATGCAATATCAGAGCCGGATCCTACCAATCTCACCAGAGAAAAGACGATTCGCACCAATTACTAGACAGAACTAGCCCGTAATGGACGGCATGCGCTTGTCCTTGTATGTCACAACATGTGAGACACCATTCTTTGGAAAGACACCATAGATGAGTTTGGCCTTTTGCACAACAGAATCCTTCAATGACACCATGATGAACTGGTTTCCTTCAGAGCGTTGCTCAATGATTTTTGCCAGCTTTTCCGAGTTTGGAGCATCCAAGTGTGCATCAACCTCATCAAACAGATAGAACACGGATGGTTTCAGCTTTTGCAGGGCCAACACAAATACGATTGCCGCAAGTGTCTTTTCCCCACCAGATATCGAGGTGGACTCTCTTTTTGGCTTGTTTGGGAACTGGATCAGATAGGATATACCAGAATTGAAAATATCGTCTTCGTTTTGCAGCTCCAACCAGGCCTCACCGCCAGTCATTGTGTGGAATGCCTCGCGAATCTCTTTATCCACTCTATCAAATGCCTCCAAGAATGTCTGGCGCTTGTCCCTGTCAATTTCCTCAATGAATCTTACAATGGCATTTCGCTCCTCTTCCAGTTCGTTCTTTCTGTCCGACATTGAGCGATACCCAGTTGATATTTCCACAAAAGTTTGAGGAGCAGTCGCGTTTAGCTTGGATGCCAGTGCGTTTACTTCGGATTCCAGTGGAGCAAGCATGGTATCGACCTCAAATGTCTCGGTTATTTCCTGATAGCCATACTTTTCTAGGACCTTGTGGATTTTTACCTCATTTTCTATAATATCTCGAATGTCGCGCGACAGTGAATCCGATTGACGCTCCAGTGCGTTAATCTCGCGTGTCACTAATCGTTCTTGCTCGTTTAGCTGTGATAGTCGATCATCAAACTCTTGTAGTTTTGATATAGAGGTGCCGGATGTGGCAATTAGATTCTGTTCTTTTTCTCTTAGTTTTATTAGATTTTCATTTGCTTGCTCTTTGTCTTTTGCCAGCTGGTTTAGTCTAGATTCGATCTCGTGTTTTTCATGATTCAGTGAGGATTGCTCCTCTCGGAGGTTTTGCATTTTGGTCTTCTCGCCCAATTCCTGCGCAGACAAAGTGGCAAGCTGGGATTCTTTTTCCCTCAGATCATTGATTATGGAAGACTGGCTTGCCATTAGTGCGGAGCGTTTCTCGTTTAATCGGTTTAATTCTGATGCTATGCGATGGTTTTCTCCATCTGCATAGTTTTCATGCATTAGTGTGATTCGCTCATCCAGTGATGCAATAAGAGATTCTTCCTTTGCGTGTTCCATTGTGATTTTTTCAATGTGCTTGTTTAGTTGGGAAATTCTAGATTCCAGTTGCGATTTTGTTCTGTCGATTGTAGAGATCTTTAGTTTCAGATCGGAATAGCTGGCATCAGCGTTTGCAAGGCCAGTCTCGGATATTGATAGGCGTTCCCTATAGTTTTGTATGATTCCATCAACTTTTTTGATGGAGAGTCTCTTTTTGAGAACGTATTTTCTGAGCAGTGAGATGGACTGGTTGAGGCCCTCAACTGAGGTGCTCATTGATATGATTTTTGTGACCTTGGAGATTTTTGAGTTGATATCAATTATTACGGCAGTCGCCTTTGCCTCAAAGAACTCGCCATCGATGGTGACAGTCTTGTAGCCTGACTTTGATAGTCGGAGTGCGGCATCTTGGGTTTTTACCAACAAGACATTGCCAAACAGAAAAGTAGCAAGCGGTGCATATCGAGCATCACATCGGACATAGTCTGACAAAACCCCCAGAACATCCGAGTCGTTTGGTACGGTTAGTGAGAATTTTGGTATTGCCTCTAATGGAATTATCTTTAGTTTTGGAAGTTTTTTTGCGCGTGCAACTTCAGCCAGACTCAACAAGGTTCCAAAGTCTTTTACCACAAATGCCTTAATCCAGTCCGAGCCTGCAGCCAGAATTGCTCGCTCGTATTCCTTGTCCCACGACATCATCTCATATGATAGTCCTTCTATTCCAAGCTCCTCTCGGTGCTCTTTGAGATTTGCTATGGTGTAATCTTCGTGCATGATACTTTTTACAATTTTGATTTTCGCATCATACTGAGCAGCTGCCTTTGCGGCCTTTTCTAGTATGATATTCAGCTCATCCATGTCATGCTCTATTTTTCCATGTCGGCCTGTCTGCTCTGCAATTCTTCCGCGCAATTCTGATATTGCATCTTTGTGATTTGTGAGGATCGATTCTAATCTTGACTTGAATGTGTGAAGCTTGGATGATTCTTCTATGATTTCCAACAGTCGTTTTGTGTTGGATTCGATTTTTGATTTTGAATCATTAATTTCGGATTCCAGTTTTGCAAATTCCACTTTGGCGTGGTTTAGCTTTTGTGTCAGCCCCTGAATTTTTCCATCAATTTCCTTTCTCTGAGATATGACCTGTGATTGCTGTTTGTATACGACAGATAATTCCGATTCTACTGATTTTATCTGCTCATAGATCTGGTTTTTGTCATCTCGAATTTTGGATAGGGTTCCGCGCTGCTCTGCAGTCTGAGATTCGATTAGCAGTCGGGCTTGGTGTAGTTGTTCCAGATCAGATGTGATTTGCGGCAGTCGTGAATTGATTTGTTCGACCCGCCTTGATTTGGTTATGGTTTCAGTATTTGCAGATTCATACACCTGCATTGCAGCAGACAATTCGGTGTCGATGGTTGCCTTTGCCTGGTTGTAGGCATTTGCCTCTGCCATGAATGTGAATTTTTGAGATTCCAGCTCCGAGATCTCTTTTTTTAGTGATATTCGCTCCTCGTCTAGCTTTTTTGATTCTGAAACTAGCGAGTGCATAGAGCGCTCTTTTGATATCTTTTCTGTCTGGATTGCCTTCATCTTATTGGAAGCAGAAATGGCATGCAATCGTCCCAGCTCAAAATGGATAAATTCGTGCCTGAGTTTTTGGTTGCGCTCTACTTCCAGCTCATCGATTCTCTTTTTTATTTCATCCATTCTTGCCAGCGCAATTTCCAGTCTCCTATCCGCATCCTCTAGCTGCTTTATGGACTCGGATTTTTTCTCATCGAAATATGCTAATCCGATCAAGTCCTCAATTACGGTTCTTTTTTCTTCTGCAGTAAACTCGGAAATCCTAGTAACTGTTCCCTGCTGGACTGCGTTTAGCTGGTTCAGGCTGGCATTTGCAACTTCGAGTAAATCCAGGATTTGGTTTCGGTTTGTCTGCTTTTGGTTTAGATAGTAAACATTTTCACCATCCTCTGCCATCTCGCGGGTTATCACAACGGCATTGGAGTCAACTGGAATCTTTCTATCAGAATTATCAAAGTGTAATGAAACGCGAGCCATCTTTGTTCCACGTCTGTTTCCTTCTATGTCGTGGATCAGAGAACGAAGCTTGTCAACCCTCATTATTTTTGGCTTGTTCTCACCCAGTGCAAAAATGATCGCATCCAAAATGTTGCTCTTGCCGGATCCGTTCGGTCCAGATATTGAAACCAATCCTGGCTCAAAATTTACCGTAGTATTTGTAAATCCAAACGACTTGAATCCAAAGATCTCGACTTTTTTGATATGGACCAATAGATTTGTTTGCCGGATTGGTTTGTTAATCAAATATAGACAAGTTTAGTTGACATGCAAACAAAATTCTTGTAATGCTATGAAAAATTTTGTACCATTAATACTTGGCTTAAATTTGGTCATTATACCACACCATCATGATCAAGCTAGGCATTGGCCAAACCATACAATACCAGTCCAATGAGCAGGGGATCACGCAGGTCTCAAAACTATTGGAGCGTCTAGGCAAAAATGAGGCTCAAGTGGTGTGCCTGCCTGAGCAATACCTGCCCGATAACAAAATCGATGATTTTGAGGCTACACTTGCACCCTTTGCAAAAATAGCAAAACAATACTCCATGTGCGTAATACCAGGCGCATTTTACACAAAATCAGGCACAAAGCAGACCATCTCAGCTCCTGTAATTGATGAATCTGGCCAATTCATTGGAGTGCAGGATAAAATTCACCCATTTGATTACGAGCGAGATTTGATAAAGCCGGGAACAGAGACAAAAGTCTTTTCTGCCAAGTCCTGCAAGTTTGGCGTAATAATCTGCTATGACATGGTGTTTGCAGATGTTGCCGAGTCCATGGTCAAAAAAGGCGCCCAAGTTATCTTCTCACCATCTCGAATAGTCAGACATGGAATACACCCATGGCATATTTACTGCCAGACTAGAGCGCTTGAAAACCGAGTACCAATACTTGGCGCAAACATGCAAAATTCCAAGTTTGGCGGAAAAAGTATCATTGTGGATTTGGTAGAAGATGAGGGAGTCATACTGCCAAGAACAAAGATCACCATAGGTGAGGGAATCAGACTAGAGTCATTTGATTTATCAAAGTATGATCAGTCCCGCAAAACCAGATATTCAGATCACAAAAAGTTTTCCTAGTCGTATTCTTTGGAGTGATACGCCATGATGTGGGCCTCAAGGCTCCTTACTGCGATGATCTTAGAGCAAAAACCGCATTCAACCTCAAAGCGTTCTGCCTCCTCTGGTGTGATGTCTTGTGAGGCCATTATGCAAAATTTGTCTTGCTGTTGTAATGCCATTTCCTTGCCAGTTTTCAGACTTGGATTAGCTTGATAAGCTTTGTCCTTCAATACCAAATTTGGAAACAGTTAAGGTGTCAAGATGGTAGGACCATCCTACTATTTTTGTCCCCTATGTGAGGGATAGCAACCAAAACAAATGCAAAAAAGACAAAGTCCAGAGTATGCACCATGCAAACCCAAATAGCTCCAAAAAAGACATTTCCAAAAACATGTTCAAAATTCTGCACAGAACCAGTTTTTGTCAGTACAACCCAAGATCCATAGAATCTAACCCACAAACAACAGCCACACAATGACCATTACCATTACCAAATCAGAGCATTATTCAAAACCAAATAGACAAAGTATATGAGTAATTTTTGGGCAAAAAGGAACAATGCTGCCAAAGTTGTGGGTCAAGGAAACCAAGCCAATCAGCATAGATGGTGGCTATATCATTGATGGATTCCCATCGGTGGGATTCACCAGTGCCATTGCAAGTGAGTCCCTAATGCATGGCAACAAGTATGACTTGGTGGGCTTTGTGGATTCTGCTGATTTTCCTACCGTATCCATACTAAAGGACGGCATACCAAACTACGCCACTCGAATCTATGTAAATTCGGATCTAAAGGTCGGAGTTTTTTCCTCATTTCTAACTGTAAATGAGCCATATCCTAGGGCAATTGCAAAGATGATGCTTCTTTGGGCAAAAAAACACAAGTGCTCTCTGATAGTCAGCTCATCCCCAATGAAATTAGCAGAAGATGACAAAAAGCAAATCATTGCAGCCGGCAGCACAAAAGAAGCTCGCGAGAAAATAAAACAAGCTGGCATGTTGGTCTTGCAAAACGGAACCATACCAGGCATACCAGGAGAATTACTAAACCAAGGAATGCTGCACAATCAAAATGTGATAGTCATTTTGATTAATGTGGACGAGTCAGGTCCGGACTTTAGCTCAAGTGTGGACTTGTGCATGGCAATGTCAAAAATATTGCCTGGTGTTTCCTGTGATCTTAACATGATGAGAAAGCAAGCCGAGGTGGCCGAAAAACAGATCAAGGAAACCGAAAAGGAAACAAGGGTACTCCGCGACTCGATGTACGGCTAGATGGAAGAATTTTTTGCGTTTTTTGCAGCAGTGATTATAGTTTCAGCATCAGGCGTTATGGCGCCAGGCCCATTATTTGCCTCAACCATAGCAAGCGGCGCAAAACAAAGGCTAGCTGGACTCAAGATTGCCATTGGTCACACCATAATAGAATTGCCACTCGTACTTGGAATAGGCCTTGGCGTATTATCGCTGGAGGAATTCCCCCAGTTTCGAACCATAATTGCAGTACTTGGGGCTGCAAGTATTTTCGGGTTTGCTATATTGCAAATTCGCTCCACCATGCATGGCACGCCCATAAAGAACGCACGGTATGGCCCATATCTTACCGGAATATTGCTAACAGGACTGAACCCGTTCTTTTTGGTTTGGTGGCTAAGCATTGGAATCAAGCTGATATCAGACGCAATGGTATTCTGGTCGGTTTGGGGAATTTTGATAATGTTTGTAATTCATATCTGGATGGACTTTGTCTGGCTTGGGTTTGTTTCTATGATATCATCTAAAGGAACCAAACTTCTTTCCGCAAAATCCTACAAAATATTCATGCTTGGAATTAATGGTGCTATGATCTACTTTGGAGTATCGTTTTTGTTTGATGTGCTCTAGCCGCACTGGATTGTTTCCAGGTTTGATGGACATTCCGCATTTAATGTCTGGATTTTCTCTGCCAAGGAAACACACGTTGAATAGTCCAGACTCTGCTCGTATTGTATTATTTCATCTATTATGGAGAATTGGCGGGCAGGGCACGAGTTGAAATTCTGAAACAAAATCAATGCGGATATGATAACTATTCCGCACATTACGGAGATTTTGTAGTAATTACTCCTTTGAAATATCAATTTCTATTGTGGATACGTTTCGAGTCTTTCCGTCCTGAGATAGCAGTGAATCAGATGCAATTCTGACATCTTTGATGATGTATCCTACTGTATTCATTCGCTTGACTATCATTTGGGACACATCGACTGCCTGCGTGATTCTCTGTCCACGCGCCTTTATGGTAACAAATGGTTGATTGGAAAGCTGAGTCAGAGTTGCGGTAACATAGGTCATGATTGGTTTTGTTCCAACAAATATCACATCGCGTAGCTTTTTTTCGCCTTCTTCGTCTGTGTGTTTTAGTTTTTGCGATTCTTCTAAAATTTCTTGTGCGTCTGTTGGCTTGTCGGATTCACTCATGATTTGTTTGACTTGGTTCCCTTTTGCTTTTATTTAATGCTTGATGTCTTTGAGAGATAATCTTCAATTATTTTTTCAATCTCATCGGGATTCTTGCATTCCTTGACGGCATCGACTATTTCTTGTTCTTCTATTTCATAGCAGTTCAGAAATTGTTGCTCGTCTTTGTATACGAGCATGACTTTTTTGTTGTGATAGCAATAATACATTTTTTCTGGCTCCATTTCTTCTGCGATTATTTTGATTCCTTTTTCGTCTGGAATCAGAGGATATCCCATGTTTGGTATGATAAAATTGTGTTATTTAGACTAAAGTCCCGATATTGTAATAAGGATTTTTTGCCTATCAAAAACCATTGAGGATAATATTCCATATCGATTTTGACTATTTTTTTGCCCAGTGTGAAGAGATTCGAAATCACACCCTAAAGACAAAGCCAGTATGCGTTTGCATATTCTCAGACAGAGGAGGCGATAGCGGAGCAATAGCTACTTCCAACTATATTGCAAGAAAATATGGTGTCAAATCTGGCATGCCAATAAAATTTGCCAAGGCACGACTCAAAGATATTCCAGAATCGGCGTTCTTGCCGGCAGACTTTCCATATTATTCCGAGATATCGCAAAAGGCAATGGAGATTATGAAAAACTACGCAGACATATTCGAGTATGTGGGAAGAGATGAGGCATACTTGGATGTCACAAAGAGAACAGAAGTCAAGTTTTCAAATGCCACACATTTGGCACAGCAGCTAAAAAACCAGATTCGTACCGAGATAAAGATGACATGTACCGTTGGCATATCTGGCAACAAACTGGTATCAAAGATTGCATCCGGATTCAAAAAACCAGACGGGTTGACCGTGGTCGAGCCGGAAAATGTCGAGACATTTCTTGGCCAATTAAAGGTAGGCGATATTCCCGGAATAGGCAAGGTAACTGAGGAAAAGTTTGCAGAGATGAATCTCAGGACAATTGCAGATCTTAGAAAACTAGACATTTTTACTCTGAACAAAATGTTTGGCAGAAAAATATCATCATACATGTACAATGCTGCCCGTGGAATTGATGACGATCCAGTAGCCGAGCGCGCAGACACCATACAATATTCTAGAATCGTAACACTCAAGCAGGATTCCAAAGACTTTGGATTTTTATCAGAAGCAATTGATGAGATTTGCTCTGACTTACACCAAACCATACTAAAGCACAAAAAAATGTTCAGAACAGTTACAATCCAGTTTGTCCAATCTGATCTTACCAACAAGACAAAATCAAAGACGCTCAGAAACCCCACTTCCAGTCTGGATGAACTAAAAAAAGCATCCATCATACTGCTCCAAGAAGCATTGGTTGATCAGACAAACAATGTTCGAAGGCTTGGCGTCAAGGTATCGGAATTATCAGACATGGAAGGACAAAGCTCGATTACGAACTTCTTTTAGGCAGACAATTTCTTGATGCGCCTAGTCTCTATTGCAGTTACTGCAAACAAGAACGCAAAGAGCCACGGCAAGAACATTATCTCGCCTGCGATTCCGTGAAATTCCTCAAATTCAACCGGATTTGTTGAGACCTTGAGCACAAACAGAGACAGCGAGAATATTCTAATCATGTTGACACCTATGGTTCCGGCAATACCTATTGCAAAGTACATTGCCTTGCGCCTTGGGGCAATGTTCATCTTTAGCAAAAATGCCATCATCACCAAGGAATAGATGATAACGCTGTGAACTCCAGCAGAAGGCCAAAACACTTGCAGTGCCATTGAACCATGCTCACCTTTTAGGAACATCAGGTTGTTTCTGGCTATTGCGGTCCCAAGATCAAAGAAATTGATTATTCCAACATTTGCCTTGACAAAATATGGCACAATGTATTGTAGAGGCCCTAGCGTATCATATGGGAAAAACGCATCCAAGGATAGTATGATGGCGCTTCCGCACAAAAAGATTGGACCAGCTGGTGCGATTCTAATCCATCTTTTGCCAAATAGTATGGTTACGGCAGCAATCACAAAGGTTGCCATTACAACAAAGTCCCACATCCAAGTCCAGGAGTGAATCAGGTTTACATTGTATGATTTTGCGCCTTCCTGGATGTATTCTCTTAATCCAAAGTCAAGCGATATCAAATAAGCAAAGACAGCTACAGCAAATGGAATCGTCATTAGAACTCTTTTTTGTGACACTATGGTTTTGATGCCAATTAATTCT
Organism: Candidatus Nitrosotenuis cloacae; assembly: GCF_000955905.1. GTDB lineage: Archaea > Thermoproteota > Nitrososphaeria > Nitrososphaerales > Nitrosopumilaceae > Nitrosotenuis > Nitrosotenuis cloacae. The sequence continues at coordinate 1,047,526 of NZ_CP011097.1, forward strand.
GCTGCAACAAATGCCATTGCAAACAAAAATCCTCCCCTTCCTTGGTTCCAGCTCAGAGAAAACGAGTCAGGATAATAGGCAAGGGCAAACAGTACAGGACTGACTATAATTATAATGGCAAATGTAATGGAACGATTTTGCAACGCTTGGAGTTATTCCAGTATGAATAAAAACTAAATTATTTTTTCTTGATGGTGAGTGTTTTTTGAATTTCACTCATTGAACTGATGAATTTTTGTTTTGCCTCGTATTCATTTGTCACTTTGACTATTATTTCGGTTGATGATAGCAAGACATCCTTTACCACGAGTGGTGCAGATAGCCCCAGAATCTCTGACAGTAAATCAAACAGATTTGGGAATTTAGTTTGGTTCTTGTACTGGTATTGGACTCGACCATCCTTGAATGTTGGCTTTGGGTCCAATGGAATGACCAATTCAGGCGAGGTCATATCATTGATGAATTTTGCAGTGTCGTTTTTGATTGATGTGGATAGTTCCTCGCGCTTTGCCTCTAAGTTTGCCTTGGTTGTTTCTAGTGTGGCTTGCTGATCATCATATTGAGTTCCAATCATTTTTGCAAATGCAGATTCAGTTGGTTTTGTTAGCGGGATTTCGTGTAGCTTCATGTTTACGACTTTAAGTTCTTCTTCGAGTTGGACCAGATATTTGCGGTTTGCCTTAACTTGGCCGGCCAATTCTTCAAGATAGGCAAAATCAGACATGGTTTCTAACTAAACTGGTGCACTACATCCATGAGTGACTGCTTGAAATCTTCAGTTGTAAGGCCCCATCTGCCATACTCATCTTTGTATCCATCCCAGGCCTCTTCTGCCTCTCTTGCAATCTCCAATATCTTGGGGCCTACCGCCTTGGTATTGACCAGTATGGTGATGTTTGCCTGCTCTTTGTCCATGATTGGGATCTTGATGAATATCATTCTGGAATCCTCAATGTTGAATCGCTCTTTGATCAATCTCTTTAGAATCTCTCGCTCTTTGATGTCAAATTCTCCCTTTACCTTTACTAGTGCACAGCAAGAGTCCTTTGGTCCGCCGTGGTTTCTAATGTCGGTCTCATCAATATCAAACAGTATTGCGTCCTGCTTTTTGTTGATATTATCAATGATACTATCCATGGTGTTGTGCTTGTTGCCAGATAAGGTGTTGAGATTCCACTGGTCCTCATCAGGTAGGATTGGTATGACCCATGGGATTGCAAACTTGGGACGCTTGGTTGCAAGCCATGTCCTATAGTTTGACATGTCCCATTCTGTTTCTCTTGCAAATGATGATATGAACATGGAAATTGCGTTTGCTGCAATCAGATTCATTCCCTTGTAGTCCTTCCATCCGACTTCGTGCTCTTTTGGTAGATCATCAATGATGGATGGAATCTTTTCTACTCGTTTTTCGTACTTGTGCGCAACCTCTCGTAGTCTTTTGTTTGCAAACAAAATAGAGCAATCAGAATACTTGATTTGGTATTCCAAATTCATCACAATGTTGATGGCAGCTGCTTCTAGGATTACTGGATCCCATCCAAATTCCGGCAACAGTCCCAGTGTGGCAATTGTTGCGTGTTCTTTGGTGTTGCTTTTGATAAATTCAATAAAAGAGCAGGCAAATGAGCTTCCAGTTCCACCACCCATCGCAAATGGCACCGTATAACCTCGGACCGGCTCTGGAGATAATGCGGATAGTTGCTTTGCAAAGTCCCACTTTTGGGTCACCTCGTTTTTGAATCTGGAGCGTCCTTCTGCCCAGTTTCTTGCAGCACCCCCAGCGCCATGAATTACATGCTTGTCTCGCAGAGCGAACAAGTCAGGATATGATTGTAAGATTAGATTTGCGGCCCTTGGGTCCAAATCAACTAGCAATGCTCTTGGAATTAGTGGTGTTTCTCCACCAGTATATGCGCCTGGGAATCTCAGAATTGTACTGCCATATCGCTTTAGAATTCTAGACTCGTCTTTTGTGTCCTTTAGAACCGGCTTTAGTGGGTCTGCGCCAACATCAAGCAGTAACCTACGGTAGGATTCTGCTCCAAGACCTATTCCACAGTGACCAAAACAGGTCATTAGTACTGGTGCTGGTGGTAATGGAGCGTTAGGTTGCGACATGCCTAGATGTGTTTCCCTTGGAGTTTAACTTGGCTGACTAAACAAAATCGAGTGACTGCTTGATCGTTGTAGACATGCTTCATGAGAATGACATCGCCTGAATGAATTTAACCATTAAGTAGGAATTATCTGTAGTATACGAAGTGTAGAATCAGAAATAATCCGTGATGGTTTTTTGCTTTAGCATTTTTAGAATTGTTCCCTTTGAGAGCCACTCATTTTTGCTAATGCTCATCTGTTTGCATGCCAGATTGATTCCTTGGTCTAATGAATCTACCAGAATTGGTATTTTGTTCATTGCCGCTCGAATTGCCTCCCTTACCTGCCACACCCCGACTGGTACCGCATAGTCTGGCCTGATCTCCCTTAGAATCAAGACACCAGCTTGTTTCTTTTTTCTTGCCAAATATTCTGCAACTCCAAGCTTTGCCGCATAGTACGCACCTGCAATGCTTGGATAGTGATCAATTCCGTTTGCGTCCTCGGCATCGGCTCCAAATCCTATCTCTCCCTTGTCTGTGTGCCAGGCTTCCTCCATCTCAAATATCCAGCGATGTGGAAACAACAAAACAGAGAATAGATTCCCCAGATGTTCGTGCGTAAAAACAAGAATCGAGTCCAGCTCTGAATAGTCCAGAATCTCTGAGACCAGATTATTTGATATAATATCATCTGTTGCGGTTATGCTCCATCGTGTCGGCACTAGCTTGCGCTGCTTGCCAAACATTCCAATGGAAAAGCATTTTTGGATTTTTGATATCTCTATTCCGGAATTGTACAGTTGTAGTACGGCATCCTCTGCTTTGAGGTCCGTATCATAGTATGTTTTCTCTATTGGTTTGGATGTCGACATGCCAGAAAACTTGGCGGATTTTATCTCGCCTATTGGGCCAAACGGTGCAGATTCACCATCAATTGACGTGATTGGTGCAGTATTTTTGTAGAATATGATATCTGAATCTGGTGTGTTTTGTGACATTGCCAACTCTTGTAGGTTTTCTATGTATCGCCCCTGTGGATTATTGACAGAAACACTTTGAGTTCCACGAACCAATTTTAATCTGAAATTTACAATCTCCTCCAATGATTTGCCAAGCCATTTTTCTGGAGCATCCAATAAGCTTGTATCGCCATGGATTGGTGGCACCATTGGTCCGACTCCAACCTTTGGATAACCAAACGAGCCAACAAACACAGACGGTGGACTAGAGCCTGAAATAGAATTTGATGAGAACAGATTGCCATATTTTGAGAGGTATTCATTCCAGTGTTTTTCCATGGATTTGCGAATTTCTGCAGCAGTTGACTCCATGGAATGATTCTGGGTTTTATCATATTTAGCGTCACTTGTTGATCGAGTGCTACGCAAAAATGACATATTATGGAATCAAGCAACAAAGTCAGATGCGAATAATATCATTCCTTCCAAGCGCAACAGAACTCGTCTTTGAGCTTGGTGCGGAAGAGAATCTGGTCGGTGTCACTCATGAATGCATTTACCCAGAACAGGCAAAACAGAAACCAAGAATCATCAATTCGGTTTTTGATCCAGAGACAATGTCCTCACTGCAAATAGATGAAAAAATAACCGAGCTTGCAAGGACTGGACAACCAATTTTTCTAGTGCATGAAGAAAATATCAAAAAAGGGCGGCCAGACTTGATAATAGCACAGGGAACGTGCGCTGTTTGCTCTGCATATACCAATGAGGTAAACCGAGCACTAGAGATTTTAGAAAAAAGACCGCAAGTTGAAGTGCTAGACCCTCACAACATTGATGATGTTTTGTCCAGCGTTATGATAATTGCAAAAAGAATCGGAAAGGAAGCTCAAGGTGAAAAACTAGTTGAATCATTGCAAAAAAGAATCAACCACATAAAGACTGTAAATTACCAAAGTAGGCCAAAGATATTATGCATAGAATGGGTTGAGCCATTTTTCACATCAGGTCATTGGGTTCCACAAATGGTAGAGATTGCCGGCGGCCAAAATCTAGTCAGTGCCATTGGTGAGCACTCTAGAAAAATGACAATTGACGAGGTCATACTAGCAGATCCAGATATCATAATCATGATGCCATGTGGATTTGACACAAAGCGAACCATCACAGAATGCACACAGTCATTATCATCAAACCCAAAATGGCAAAATCTGCGAGCGGTAAGAACCCACAATACATACGCAGTCGATGCCAACTCGTATTTTTCCAAGCCAAGCATTCGAACTATCACAGGAATAGAGATTCTGGCAAAGATAATCCATCCAGAATGGTTTGCAACACTAAAGACACCAGATGGGGCATTTACAAAAATCTAGTCCCACTCAAAATCATCGGACTCGTCTGAATCCAGCGTCTTTTTTGCAGGCCTTGTCGGCACAAACATTACCGTCATGATTGTATGATTCCAAGCCGGATAATAGCAAATCCGGAGCAAAAAAATTCACTTGCAGTATGATTTTGTTTTCAAAATTATGGTATGATATTAACTCGAGGTTTGTGCAAATACAACACACAGCATCTGATATCATGCAGGTGCTATACCATACTAAGAAAGGCCTGAATCAATCTCCCTTTGGTCCTATCTCGTGGCTTCCTGTCTTCTAGGTTCAGGCAGTTCTACTTTCTTATCTTACACTCAGTGTTGAGTGATTTTGTGGTGGTGTAATACGCATAGCCAAGTATGCCAAGTGATACTATTCTCAATGGAATCTCGTATGCAGTCAAAAATGCCGTTGCCGTTCCGCCAACCGTTCCAAAGGTCGAAATTATTGAAAATCCTACAGGTCCACAACTGCATGCACCAGCAGATGCTCCAATCATCGAGCCCAAAAATCCGCCGCTGACTTTTTTTGCCTTTCTTATGGCCTTTAGCAAATAGACATTCATTGGTATGACCAACCCAGACAATGCCGACACTGCAACAATCAAAACAAATCCCAGTATTCGATCGTCTGGCACATAGAAGACAAAATACGGCTCAAAGAACACAAACTCGGATAGTGTAGAGATCATCATGAACAATACAACAAACACTGCACATGCAATTCCAATGTATGAATAATTTGAGAATACCAGTCCGATAGTGCTTGCCAATTCTTGCTATCCCTTAAAACGAGTTAAAAAGATTGTTCTAGATTATTTTCTCTTGAAGAGTTTTGCAATCATTTTTGGAATAGAGTCAAGCGGACACGATTCGCATGAGACCTTGTCGGATTTTTCTTCCATTGTATGATTACACCACCATACGATATAAGAAATTCTCAGAAAAAGACAATCCTAAATATCAAATCTCATAAACCGAGTATGATGTTTGATAAGATAATCACGGGATTCTTTGTTGGCATACTCGGTACGTTGTGGTTCTTCACAAGGCGCTGCGAGCTGCCACACAAACATACCATCATCATATACGACATGCTTGGAAAACAAGCAAAGCTGGATGGGTTGCGAACCAGCTTTAACACCAAGATAGTTGCAGTAAGCTTTGCCAAACACTATACCACAGTGTTTCCCCAGTACGAGTTTGTACTAGAATCAAGCCTGCCAAACATCAGGCGCAGATTTTTGGTCTCTCAGAAATAATGCATCTTCATGTGGTTTTGCAACAAGACCTCATACGGTGTGACATAACCGCAATGACTACACGAAAACATTGAATTTGCAGGTTTTGCCTTTTGTAGTGGCTTCTCATGGAGTGCTTTTATCACAATAAACTCGTCTTTTGGCAATACGCCATAGTTTGAGGTCTCACCAATTGAGGCAAAAAACTCCTTTATTGCCTTGACTACATGCTCAGGCTCTAATTTTGTGTCATCAAATTTGGATAATACAAACTCGTGCAGCTTCATTGTAGGAATAGCCTCAAGCCAGTCAGATACGAACACTGCCAGATCATGCTTGAGGTGTTCTATTTCGCGGCAGTCAATTGTGATCATTACACCCAGTAACGATCGTCGCGTATTTTTAGATGTGGATTTGCCGTTTTCACAAACTTAAGGATTGCTGATGAGTCCTATCAAATCCCTAAATACAAAATCAAACATCACGAGTATTCGATGGCAAAAAATCTCGTCGTGTGTTCAATGCTGCTGAGCTTTTTTGTCATCATATCTACGATATTACCAAGCTTTGCGGATGAGACCAAGGCAACTGATCAGATAAAAAAGAATCCTGCAATGATGGATATGCTAAAGAAAATAGAATTATCAAAAAAGATCCTATCTCAGATGCAAGAGGGAAAGAAAATAGACAATACCAAATCGCAACAAATGCAAGAGATACGAAACAAGGTCAAATCAAGCCTTGATGAGCAGGTAAACAGAATGAACAAGGATTTTGAGGTGTATAATTCACAAAATGCATTTGCAAGGTTTGTCTCAAAAAAACCGGCTGAAATCCAGCCAATATACCAAGGAATGTTTGACTATCAGCAAGAAAAAATTAATTCTGCAAAAGCAGAGCGTGATAGAATCTTGGCAGGTGGAGGTAAATTCCAGGACGCCTGGGAAGCATATCACAAAATATCTGCAACAAAAAAGGTCAAGTTAGTGCAGCTAAACAAAGACTATAACATCAGATATGCGAACGCCAATATAGAAATACAAAATGCATTTGATGAGAAAGGCAAGCTGCCAAGAACAGACTAGGACATTGCTTTTTCTGATAATCTGTGATGCGAATAAAACCTAAAGAGCACAATAGAGCCAACCAGGATAACTGAAGATGCTACAAATGTCGCCATGTAGTTCCAGTGTACTGTTATCACACCTGCAGTTAGAGCCCCTGCAAACACACCCATTCCAACCATTGAACTATTGACGCCCAAATACGTGCCCTCAAAGCCTTTTGGGATGGTCTTGAATAGCAAAACAGAGTTTGCGGTAGTAAATATGGAAAAGCCCACTACCATTAGGCACATGGACAACATGGCAAATGCCAGCAATGCATAGCCAGAAAACAGACTAATCAAAAAGCCTGCAATCAGAACGCCCAAAATTCTTGGGATGTATGCCACCATGGTGGATTTTTCCTCACCCACTCGTGAGATCAGCTTTGGTGCAACAAAGAAAATTGCCGCCATCATACAGGTCTGAATCAGGTATAGTGTGAATACTGTAGAGTCTGAAAGATGCAAGCTTTTGAAAAACGGAGTCAGGGCGGTAAAGTAGATGTTGCTTCCAAAATAAAACAATAGGTTTGCCAAAAACAAAAATCCTATTTCGTGTGACACTTTTCCCTTTAGGATTGATATGATGTGCTTGTAGTCGTGGATGTTTGGAATTTTTGGAAAAACAAAATGATGGTGCATCCTAAAATGGCTAAAGATGTGTTGTATGCCGTATACCGAGTGAGCTATGGTGTGGCGCTCTATGTGGAAGTTGCTCTTGGTGATTTGTGAACTGATAGCCAGTGCTATTCCAGTCGATAGTGCGCAGATCATAAAGTATTGTCTACTATCAAAGTAAAGGCTCCACACTGCACCAATTAACATTGCACCAAGACTGCCAAACGTGGATAAAATTGAGGTTCTTGCGAATAATCGGCCCCATTCGTTGTTCTTGCTAGTCTCCATTACAAGCATCTGAGTTACCTGTCCCCGTGCAGTCAAAAAGAAACCAGCGATTGGAGATATGGCAAAGATTGGCTCGATGTCATTTACAAAATACAGCCATACACAGCAAAGCAGTATGACTGAAAATGACGATAACAGTACTGCCTTTTTTGCATGGTATCTATCTAGGACCTTACCCCACACTATAGAGCCAAGAGCAGCTGCTCCATAATGAATGGCAATCATAATTGAGACTTCGCTTATGCCACCACCCAGATGAATCACAAACAATGGAATTGCGGTGTGTAGTCCTTCGGCGGCAATGTTGATAGGCAGAATAAACCAAATCCATCTCTTGCTTTCTGAATCCAATTCCCAGAATTAGGCCAGAACAGGCACTAATCTATGATGCATTAAAAATTCTTGTACAGAATAGTCGAATTGTTTAGTTTGCGCCCATTTCCATGGATTCGCTCAATTCAATGGTGTGTGATTGTGGGGTTATCTCGGTTCCGTTTCCCATAGTAGAGTCTTCTTCCATTTCAATGTCTTCTTCCATTACAATTTCTTCATCTTCGGTTTCTTCGTCAGGTGTTTCTTCCGTAGTTTCTTCTGGTACTGGCAGTCCTGCAATCAGTCCAGATAGTTCCTCGTGTGATGGATCATGATCAGAGACCCAACCTCTTTGCAAGAGAACTTGGTAGCTAGATTCCTTGACACATGCAGGATGGAAATTGCTTGCCTTGAATACCAGTTGCATTCCATCGGCGCATTGAATTTCATGTGGATCTGTGCCACTCACTAGCTGTTGTCTTGGTGATGCGACTTCTTCCATCATGGTTGTTTCCATTTCATCTTCCATGACTTCTTCTTCCGTGACATCGTCTCCTACTGCATCATCTTCCATTACCTCGCCTTCAGTCTCTTCTGTGACTTCTTCTTCGGTAATTTCCGCTTCAGGTGCTTCTGATTCTTGTGCAAATACCGCACCATCAAACGCAAAGATTGTAGATGCCGTGATTGCCAATAACAAAAGCAGGGCCAGATTCTGCATTGATTAATCTGATTTGACTTAACATTTAACCTTTTTCAAAGTCATAGAATAAGTGCCGAATTATTCAAATTCAACATTATGAAGATGGATTCGGAAACATTTGGCATAGAAAAGGGTCATGGCCAAGAAGCAATAGAATGGCTAAACGAGGAAGCAAAAAAAGATAATCTAAAATTCGAGGCAAGGCTGTATGGCCAAGAAATAGAGACACAAAACTTTGGGGCCTTTGAGATGTTTTCATGGATTGGTGATGTCCAGACAGCAAGAAAGATGACAATCAAAGTAAGCAAACGATTTAAGATCAAAGTAATCGAAGGAGGCTACAAAACCAAGGAAAAGATCTTCAAGCTCGCAAAACAAGACTATGGGGTAGTAAGAAAAGGAGACAAAGTCATTGGACATTTGGCGTTTTCTGCACCGGTGCTTGGTGGCAAGTGGAAGGTCTCAGAGGAAGAGCTTCGCTAAAGCACAAATAAGCAAGACTTGCAAATTTTTTCATGAGAGTTGGAATTGTCGGAACTGGTTTGCTTGGCAATGCTGTAGGATTGAATTTGCTAAAGCGAGGCCATACCCTAACAGCATACAATCGAACCAGATCAAAGACTGCCGAACTAGAACAAAACGGTGCAAAAATAGTCAATTCCCCAAAACAAGTGTCTGAGAGTTCGGATGTTGTATTTACCATAGTAAAAAATGCAGATGCCGTAAGAAAGGTTTCATTTGGTGATGACTGTGTTGCGTGCGGAAAGCACGATGGATTGATAGTGTGTGATATGAGTACAATAAATCCTATTTCCTCAAAAGAAATTGCATCAGAGTTTGCAAGTAGAGGGGTTGCATTTTTGGACACGCCAGTAATGGGTGGGCCAAATGTTGCAATAACAGGGGAGCTTGTAATGATGGTCGGAGGAGACAAGAATACATTTGAGAAATGCAAGGGCCTGCTTGATGATATAGCAAACAAGGTTTTTCATTTGGGTCCAAACGGAACTGCACATTCTGTAAAGCTTGCAATGAATCTACAAATTGCAATGCTATCGCTTGCATTATCAGAGGGAATTACGCTTGCAAGAGGGGCAAAAATAGAGCCCGAGGTGTTTTTGCAAATCCTAAACTCTACTTATTTCAAGACAGGCATGAGTGAAAACAAGGCGTACAAGATGATAAAAGGCGAGTTTGCCCCAACTTTTACTCTGGCAAACCTAAGAAAGGATTTGGACACAATAAACGAGGCAGCAGAATCATTTGGCCTGAATCTGCCAATGGCTACAAAGGCAAACCAAGTGTACCAGGATGCGGAAGAAAACGGATTTGGCCAGCTGGATTACACTGCCATACTGCAGTATTTGGAAAAACACGCAAAATCAAAATGAGGGATCTGCTCTTTTCTTGCGAATATACACACGGTATGATAACCCAACTATAACAAATAGCACACCTGTAACTGCAGACCATGCAACAAATGGAGCAAACTGAAGCTCGGCCATTGTATGATCATACCGCACAATAAATAAATAGATTTGATGATTGAGCAGCTACATGCCAGAGATAATCTGCCAAGACTGTGGAGCAAAGTTATTCCATGAGAACGAGGAGACACTCAAAATCGAGGACGCAATCCACAAAAAGTTTTGCAGAAAAAAGATAGGCGAAACACACAGCTACATGCATCGCGATTCTGGACACATGTCCACATTTGATCCAGAGCGAGCAGCAGACCAGAAAGGCAAAGCACTACTCAAGTAAATGAGTGAGATTTTCGACTCGGCCATAACAGAATTCAATTTAGGCAATTACAAAAAGGCGCTAGTTCTGTTTGATCAAACCCTAGCAATAGAACCACTCCACATTATGGCACTAATCAAAAAGGGCAACATTTTGGGCAAATTTGCAAAATATTCAGATGCCATCACATGCTATGATATTGTACTAGGTATAGAGCCTCAAAACAGGCTGGCACTCGTAAACAAGGGCCTTGCCCTCCATTACCTGCAAAGATACGATGACGCAATTGTTTGTTATAATATGATACTAGAAACAAAGCCAGACAGTGCCATCACACTATACAACAAGGCATCCAGCCTAGTAAGAAAGGGGGAGACAAAACAAGGACTGGAGGTTTTGCAAGCGGCAATTGACGTTGATTTTTCCTGCAAATACAAGGCCAGAACAGACATTGATTTTGAGTCAATCCAGAAAACAAACGAATTCAAGAAACTGGTTTTGTAAAAATATAATACGATATCATAATTGCAAATCATAGTGACTCAAGAGCTAAGCTATGACATAGTTGTGGTTGGTGCAGGGCCTGCAGGCTCGTCTGCGGCATTTTCTGCAGCCAAGCTAGGGCATCGAGTGGCACTAGTAGAAAAAGAAGAAACAGTTGCACAGACAGTTCGAACAAGCGGTGTTACGTGGATGGACTCTATAAAAGAGTTTGAGATTCCCGAGTATTGCTACAATCCGGTGAAAAACTATGGGTTTTGCTCTCCAAACAACGAGGTTGTGATATCAGGGAAAATTGCAATGGCCGCAGTGTTGGATGTAAGAAAGACATACCGATGGCTTGCAGAAAAGGCGCAAAAGCAAGACGTAGAACTATTCCTAAACACGACAATTACTGGTGCTGCAAGAGACCAGCACGGAATCACACTATCTGCGACATCTCCAAACGGTGAGATCTCATTTCACTGTAAGATAGTAATTGATGCAAGCGGGTTTCAAACTATTGTTGGAAAATCCCTGGGCCTAACAACACAGTGGAAGCGATTTGGTGCCGGTGCAGAATATGAGGTAGAGGCAGAAAATGCAGACCCAGACACCTGGTGGCTAATGGTAGGACAAGATTATTCACCTGCAGGCTATGCGTGGATTTTCCCATTGGGTGGAAAAATTGTCAGAATTGGCGTCGGTGTAGGAAAACCAGAATCCCCACTAGACCCAACTGAGCGGCTAAAAGAGATAATTGAGAAAAAGCTTGGACCAATTGCAAAGCTTGGCAAGATAACACCAATTGAATTCCATTATGGCTTGATTCCAAATGACGGCCTCTCCAGAAAGACAGTTTATGATAATTTGATTTTGGTTGGAGACACTGCAGGTCAGGCAAATCCGCTGGTACTGGAAGGAATTAGATACGCAATTAGATTTGGGCGAGTGGCAGGGGAGACTGCAGCAAATGCAATTCATAGGGGCGATCTATCAGAGAAATCCCTCATATCATACGAGGAGAACTGGAAAAAAGCAATCCAGTCCAAGATAAACTCTGCATCAAAGGTCCAAGCGCGATGGATTGGACTCTCTGATCAGGAGTGGGACAAGGAACTGGACATAATCAGGGAGCTAAGCATTGATGAGTTTTTGGACTTTATCAAGGCAGACTTTGGACTTGCAAGCATAGTAAAGATGGCAGTCAGCCACCCAAAACTAGCAGTACGTCAATTATTCAATATTGTTAAAGGCGCGACAGGAAAATAGAATTTTATTCTATTCTAAAGAAATCCGACACTATCAGATCATGATACTCTAGCTGCGCTACATACACTCCAGGACCATACGATTTTGACAGGACCTGATTAAAGTGTCCAGACGCATTGTCCTTTAGTGGTATTTCGTCTATTCGCTCGCCGCTCTGATCAAAGATATCAACGTAAATGTCCTCAGGGAACGCCACTGTTTTGTATATGGCGCCAGACAAATACAATTTTCCATCATCCACATATGCATCCAGTATTCCTATCTTTGAGCGGCTAGGCAGGTATCGCTCTATCATGGACTGTAACTCGGATATCTTGGATTTTGCAGATGATGTGTCTCTGTCATGCAATGAATTTTTGATATCAGAGATAACTCCATCAAACTTTTCCTTGTTTGCATTGTATCCAGTTTTTCCAAATGTCTCAATAAAGTTCTGTAAATCCTCAAACTGTCTGGCCAAGTCCACATTTTGCGTATAGCCCTTTGATGGTGGAGGAGTCTTGGCAGTAATAGTTGGCTTTTCTGCAATGTCGATAATTTGCGAGCCGATGGCGTTTCTCCACTGTAGCTTCACCACATACAATCCAGGCTCGGTTGGTGCAAACCACTGGGTGTAGAAATCTCCATCTTTGGTATCAGAGAACTTTAGTGTGCTGTGCTGGCTTCCCTGCATGTCATATACTGTAAGGTAGAGATTTTCACGTCTATCAAATAGTTCCTTGTCTACTGCGCCATTCATTACCCAGATTTGTGATTCTGGATTGTATGAAATATCAAATAGTATTTTTTTGTGATTGTCTTCTAGTTCGTCGGATACAAAGTTACGGATCTCTTGTAGCTTCTTTTCTGCATCATCCCAGTTTCCATAATCTACCAGCTCATACGCATCTTCTGTTAGAGTGAGAAATTCCTGTGAGTGAGAGTCAAATCCTGCATTGTAGAATGTATTTACAAAGCCAGAGATCTGTTCCAGTTTTTTGCGATACTCGATTCTCTTTATCTCATCAAGAGAATAGCCCTCCTCTGAGCCAAACGGATCCTCTGAATATTTCTCAGAGACCTCTCGCCACTCATCAAATAGCGCCCGAACTTGGTTGTCTGCGGAATCAAGGTCTTTTTTGACCACCAAGTCTCGTGCCTCATCTAGGCGTATTTTCATAGAATCAGTAAAGTCAAGATATCCTGGCAGGAACTTGTTGTGTCGCTCGCCAAGTAAAATGAGATTTTCAATTGATTTTGCGCGCTGTAGAATTTCGGATGCACGAATCTTGTACGCGTCCTTTGTGTAAGAGTCAAGCTTTGCACGAATTATCGAGCCTTGTGTACTGTAATAGTTTAGGAGGACTTCGATTTTGTCGATTTTGTTTATTGTTGGATTTCCTTTTTCGATTTCTATTGCGGTTTCTATGACCTTTAGCGCGTTTGTTATAGTATTGAGACTCTCATAGTCAGATTGCAACTCCGCCTTTGATCGTAGTTTTTCATAGTCAAACTTTAGAACAGACAACGGGCTGCGCTTTTCCCTTAGATCATTAATTGATGCCTCATAATCAGATACAATATCGAGTATCTCGTTTAGTGTTTGCGCATCCTTTACCTTGTCCAGTAAAATCTGGAACGAGTCAATCATGGACTCGTTTCCGGAATTATTATTTTTGGCAAACGTTATGGTGCTTGATATTCGAGATGAAATTTCTATGACATTTTTCATGTCAATGATTTCCTGCTGTGAGTCGATGATGTCTTGTGGTGAGGTTGCACTGGAGAGCTTGCTCATCAGCGAATCCAGTCTTGGCTGAATTAGTATTGCAAGTTCGGAATTATCTGTGCTGTTTGAGGATACGAATCTGTCTACTTTGTCCAGATGTCTCAAAAGTAGTGCAGCCTCGTGCAGCTTGTCGACCTTTGGTTTTGTCTCTAGGAACTTTGCCAGAGTTTCCTTGCCAAGCAATGATTCACGCAGCTGACTCCATTCGGTTCTGACCAGTCTTGATAGGTTGTCGTCTTTTTTGAGTGTGCCATCAAGTAGTCTTGCTTCGGTTAAGAGATTCACCAAGTCGTTTAGCTCCTCGGTGTAGACTGGTCCCGTGCCTCGTGCAAAGATAAAGCCGATTTCCTCTTTGACCAGCCTGTTCATTATGGATTGGGATTTTGTCATCAGGTTTAGCAATAATTGGTTCAGCTCTGAGTAGCTAAGTTGTTTTTCCTGTGGTGCCTTTTGTGGGTCCACATTTGTTATGGAAACATAAATGTCGCTTAGCTCCTTTATTGCGGACTTGTCATCACCAATTCCAGAGTAAAACACAATTCCGGCAGTCTGCCTGTCGATTTTTTTTGCCTCATCGACATCCAGTTTTGATTCTGTGACTAGTGATTTTGTGGTTGCAAATGCGGTTTCCACTGCAGGTCGGATTCTGTAATCCAAATCCAGTATGTCTGCTTCTGCAGAATATTCCAAGAATAGATCAACGTAGAGATCCTTTAGCTTGGAAAGATCAGTAGTTGTTTGTAGCTCAGAAAATCTTGCCTCATAATCACTTGATATGGTGGAAGATTTTTTGACTGATGAGATTTTTGATTCTATTAATGAAACTGCAGATCCCAGATAGTCCTTGCCGGATTTTTCTTGGAGTTTTTCGTTTTTGACAGTAAATGAGCTTGATGCGGTGTAATCACCATAAAATATTCTAACATCGTATTTTCCTGTCAGCCCACAAATCTTGCCGGTAAGCGGAATCGGGTCTGTTACAAAATTGCCATTTGATAGGGGCTTTAGCTGCTGAATCTGGCAGAGATCCCCATTTGGGTTTATTATTTGAGTTACAACATACAAGTCTGGTGAGACCTGTGCCAACTCTCCAAAGACAAAGACGTTTTCGCCCTTTTTGTAATCACCAAAAGTATCAAGTAGAATGATTCTGGATGAGCTTTGCGAGAATGCATTGGTTGGAATCAGCAGCATAGCCAATAGTACCACTACTGTACCAACTTTACGCATAGATGAGATCAGGTCGGAAAAGACTACTTAAGCCTTAGGTATGATTTCTCCTTAGGCTACAAGAATCTGTTTTTGGAATATTCCTTTTGGGAGAGTCATCGGCTCTTCAATTTTTGGAATCTCGGCCATAAAGCACAAGGCATGTACCTGTTCTTGGGTCCGCCTGCCACATTGTATGCACACAAGGCTGACTGCGCTTTTGCATTCGGCACAAATGGTGCATTTTCGTAGCATTCCGCCACAGTTTCTGCATGATTCGTCTGGCATTTTGTTCTCAGAGGTGCTTTTTGATATTTTGGATATAAGATTGTGGTAGAAATTCTATGTACGATTCATCAGTGGATTAGGCGTCTCTTTCTTGATTTTCTAACATACAGTACGGTGCCAACTATAATCAAACCCAATATGATAAAAATCGGACCATAGTCAAGCTGGGCTTTAGTTTTTTCCTGTGATAGTATAGTCTCTTCAAATTCATCATCAATTGAATCCAAAACAGAAAAGCTTGTAGTGTAAATGTCTGGCTTTAGTACAGAATCCGAAATGGCATAGACTTTGAGATCATTACCACCATCCATGGATGAGGTTATTTCCGGCGATAGGAGAATCTGTGCAAAATCATTTTGGATTGGAATTATCCCGCTTGTTACCTCAGCGCCAGTCCCATCATTTACAAAATAGTACAGGTCTGTTGCATGAACTGTTGTAATTGGAATATCCAGTGTGATGCCTTTTGCAATTTTCTCAGGAACCGAGATATCCGTTATTTGCGGCAAGCTGACATCCTCGAATTTGCTCCAATATCCTGCAGGATATGGATATGTAGGATCATCAAATGATTTGATGGTGATTGTTCTTGCCTCAGGTGAATAACTATCAAGGTAGAACGGACCATTGCTAATTACAGCATGGTTTTTTTGCTCTATCCACAGTATGGTGCCAGCGTATCTGGAATTTGCATCATTCTCAAAGCCCTGCAAAGACTTTGGCACCACGCCAGATGCAGAAAACTCTTCGAGGTATTGCCGAACCAGTTGTGCATCACGCGGAATGATTAATGAAAACCAGTTCAGGCTTTTTGCCTGAGCATCGGTTCTTGAAAAAGAGGCCTTGCCATCAAGCACTGCCTGCTCCATTGCAGTCATTACCTCCCAAGGCATGGTAACCCAGACTCCACCCCAATCAGCAATTTCTGATTCATCAAAATGCCAAAAATCAACATAAACTTCTATTGTGTCATCATCGATTGGCCTGACTGCAATTAGGGTTTTTGCGGATTGGCTTGCAGTCGGAGTGTATTCAGGATCAAATGTTTTGTCATCTGGGGTTTGCGCAGAGCCCCATTCCTGTGCAAAATAAATCGAATACAGCACATCATTCATGTCCATTTTCTGGCCGTTGTGCCAGTTCGACCAGACCAGATCATACGTTACTTTGCTTATTGCCTTTTTGCCATTTGAGGAGACCCATTTTTGCAGTGTAGGATCCCAACTGATGGCATCAGAAGGCACATCCAGTTTTTGGTTTGGGCCCGCAGTTTCCACCTTCCAGTCTTGACGGACTGGAAAGTTTTGACCGGAATAAGGATTCTTGAACATGCCGGGATCATACAAAGTGTCCCAGATGTTTTTGGAATATGCATCTGCCAGTCCGCGCACCGGGTTCCATGCGCCTTGATAGATTTGCTTGACTCCGATTTTTAATGTGGGTTCATCAGACCTAGAGTTGATTGGCGTAAATCTGGTTTGGATTCCGCCACCAAAATCATTGATCACGCCTTTAATGTCCTTGTTTACTACAAACGGATCAATCTTTGCTGCCAAAAATATTCTGACTGACTCGTTTACTCCTAGCGTGGTTGCCTCTCGGATTAGTACTGCTCGCTGCTCATATGAGGTGTAATTACTGGAATAGATCTTCTGTGTGACACCATCCAGTTGTGGATTTTTGTAATTCCAGTATTGTGGATTGTTAAAGCCCGGCATGTTAGAGTACCATGGCGCATACATTTGCGCAAGGCCTAGCGGATCATACTTGACAAATGCAGACCTTCCGGCATATCCTTCGGTGTAAAGACTCCAGGCAAGGTCTGCAGGATCAGAGCCATACACCAAAACATATGCCTTGTTGAGATCCCCAAAGTCCTTTTTGACGGTAAACCCTATTTTTTCCAATTCCGATGATATCACCTCGCCAATTGAGTTTCGAACAGGATCATCATTTCTAATGAAAAACGTGACTGTGATTGGCTCATTACCATACATCCATTTGCCGTCGATTTTCTGAGCCCCAGCCTCAACTAGTCCCTGTGTGATCATGGAGTTTGCAAGCTCGGGATTGTATCTAAAATGAAATTTCTCAATCTCTGATACTATGAGCAAAAAGTCCGGATCATATGGCCCATAATTTGATGACATTACCACGCCATAGCCAGACATGAGCTCATCCACTATCAGTTTTCTGTCAATCAGATAGTTTAGTGCAAATCGTATCTTTTGTATGGAAAATGGGTTGAATTTTTCTCCCTCTGCAGGATTTACCAGTATGCTAAAAGAGCCGCCAGTAGTATAATGAATTTGCAGATTTTGCGTATCAGTATCTTGAATTAGCTCGGCCGGAATTCTGGAATAATAGATATCAAGATTTTTCTTTTTTACCTCTTCTATTGCCGTGCTCTCATCCAGATACTGGATGAACTGGATGGTATCAACAAATGTTCCCTTTTCCGCAAACGCCAGATTCACCCCAAACAAAAATACAAAAACAAAGACAACTAGAATCTTCACATGTATGGTATTGGATTGATCTAATTTAAAGCTCCAATGTGTTTTATGTCATACCAGATCTGGTGCAGATCATATGCAATGCTTTTAATTCATAAAAACAAAAGCCAATCCAGTTGAGCTCTAAATTATGGCTTGATGGAATAAGAGGAGTAATTCCTGGCGGAATTTCAATTGAGGATTTTGCCCAAGTAGCAAACACCGACAAAACCACTGCAAAAAGAATGTTGCAAGAGCTTGCCGCAAATAGTATTGGCAAGATGAATGACGGCATAATAGAATTTGAGGAAGGCGACAAGCTTCGGGCAACCATACTGGCACTGGGCAAGGGCGTTCTGATAGATGAAATAGCAAAGAATCTGGATTGGCGAGACTTTGAAGGTTTGGCAGCTCAAATACTGGAAAGCCGGGATTGTGCCACAATTCGAAACTATATCATGACAAATCCCCGCATGGAAATAGACGTGGTTGGCATACGACTGGGTGTTGCCATGTTAATTGATTGCAAGCACTGGAAAAAGACCACGCCATCCGCACTACAGGATATAGTGGAAAAGCAAGTAGAGCGCACCAAAAACTATGTCGCAAAGACCAATGGTGCAATTGCAGCACCAGTAATAGTAACACTATACCAGGACAAGGTCAGCTTTGTAGGCAAGGTTCCAATTGTTCCAATATTTCAGCTTGCTACCTTTGTGGACGAGTTTTACGGAAATTTAGAAAACATAGAGACTATAGAAAAAGAGAGCCAATAAAGAGCAAAAAGCTGCCAATGGCAAATCCTTTGGTTAATCGCAGCGAGTTGTCCAGGGCGCGTGAAAAGTCCTCAATTACTGCAGTTCCCATTACTCGAACTTCTGCCTTGTGCTCTAGGATTTCAAATGAGGTGGGCTCTAGTTTCTTTTCTGCCTGCTTTGCTATGGTGTAGTACCACTCCGATATGGTATCAGGTGTTGATATTTTGCCAAATGGGTAATAGCCAGTTCTAGTCCTTACTACGACTGAGCTGAAATGAGTATCAGATGTGCAGAGTTCAACTAGAGTCATGCCATTTTTTGCAAAATGATTTACAATGTGCTCGCGCAATCCATTTTCCATATTGTTTGAATCAGACCAACCAAGAAAATATTTGGCGCCATTAATCTTCAAGCACAAGACGCCCAATCCGCCAGGCCCAAGATCTGGCGTGCTCAAGTTCATTCCATCAGAGTTTGCGTATCCAAATTCTAGAGGGTGTGAT
Source organism: Candidatus Nitrosotenuis cloacae (assembly GCF_000955905.1). GTDB lineage: Archaea > Thermoproteota > Nitrososphaeria > Nitrososphaerales > Nitrosopumilaceae > Nitrosotenuis > Nitrosotenuis cloacae. The sequence continues at coordinate 1,066,751 of NZ_CP011097.1, forward strand.
TCCTTTGTGACTAGTGTTTCAAGTGTAGCTTTTGCTGCCTTGAGCATGTCTTGCGAGTCAACCTCACCAATTTCCTCACCCATCGCATTATGGCAATCCACCACTAAGATTCTCTCAAAGTGTCGATTGCTGCCAAGCTGCTCTATTTCTTTTTTCATGTGACTTGGGACATCCTCCATTCCGTGTGGAGACAACGACAAGAACAAGACTGCGGTTTTATCAAACAACATGCCGATAACGCGTGCCTTGTTTACCTGAACCGTTACTGGTTCTGTGCAGATTGCGCCTTTTTTGAGAACCGAGTTGTTTGCAAATGTTCCGAGGTAGCTGTTCACTGCGGTTTGTGACGGTAGGTTTAGCGTATGATCAGATACGCTGTGCATTACCATTGCAGAAGAGTTTAGCGTCTTGAATATTCTATATGTGATGTTGCTGCCACCAATTGGGTGGTATGGTCCTGGATGTACCTCTGGTAGAACCATGCGAAAATCATTGTTGTTTGATTGGAATCTAATCTGTGATGTTATGACACTAGATGGCTTTGAGCGTGACTCTATGATGGACTCTACTTCCTCATAGTTTTGCTTTCCGCGGGATGCCAGATATGCTTGGATTAGCTCATGTGTGCTTCTAACACCTGGACGTCCTGCCCTGTCTGTAAGATATGACCAAATCGATGAGATTGCTAGAAATGTTGCACCGATTCCCAAAACCAGTGGGTCAGTTAGTGATGGTATCCATTGTTCTTGTGGTGTCAAAACCAGATACATTGCCATTGGTTGGATAAAGCAAATCGCCCAAGCCTTTCTCATTGATGCACCAAGCGTTGTGGTTAGTATGCCAAGTCTAAAGCTCGTAAAGATCAGCATTCCTTCTGTGACATATAGTGTAGAGAGTTCAGGCTTTGATAGTATTGCAGCTGCTCCCACTCCTGCCAGAATTATGGCAAGCCAGGACAGATTACCAAAAAGCGACATGTGCAGTGCTTTGGAATATTCCTTGTTTCGAATTAATCTCGAGTCAATTATCTGCGTGATTAATAGTACAATGATCAAGGCTGAAAGTCTTGGGATTAACTCGGCCTGGTTTCCATAGTATGTGGTCAGTATGATAAATCCGGTGATTGCTGCAACTACTGCAGAAAACAATAGTGAGTGATATTTTGATGATGGGGTAAGCAGGGTCAGCGAATAACGCTTGTGTATTTTAGATACATCATCGTATGATTCAGTCATTTTTGATCTATTTTACAACTAATAATAGGTCAAGTAACCAAGAGACTACAATCAAGCCGATTGGTATAGAGACTACAATTCTTGGATCCAATCGGTATCCTTTGGTCTCATCTTCAAAGAAACGCAATAAACCTGCAGATGATGCTGGTAGTGGTGCGCTTTTCTTTTTGCTACTGCTGCTCATTTAATGGTGAAGCTAGGAAATTAAGATAAAAACTTTATCATTTGTGGCTCTGTTTCGTTGTCGGTTGATTTTATGCCTGTTACCTTCGGTTGGTAAAATAGTTCTTTTAAACAGGTAAAGAATTCATGGAATGTGGTTTATGATTATTCAGGTATTGCAATCGTACTTTCAATCATAGGTATTGCTGTCGCTACATTGAGTTTTTTCCTGACCTACTTACAAACTAAGGCACAGCGATTGTCAAGTGAGAGTCAATTTATCGCAGATATACAAAAAGAGATTGATACCACAGGATCTAGAATACTTGAATTAAAGACAAAAAACGAATGTCTTGATTATGTTTGGGAAATTCTAAATACGCTTGATCGGTTATGTTATTTTGAAACGAAGGGGCGTTTACAAGACGACATTATAAAATATTTCATAAATTATCTTGAATTAGGATTGAAATATTATAACTGGTTAATCAAAGTGAAATATCAGGATGAGAAAACCATGTTGAAAAGTTTTCCATACATCCTACAAACATGTACAAAACACTCGATTAATGAAGATAACCGTACAGTCACTTTCATGTTGACCTATGACACAATGCCACTAGTCTAGTATGATTGGGAAGTACTCGCATTTTGGATTAATGTCAACCATTTATCATTTCCATTAATTTTAATTCCACATTTTTTAGATGGTGTTTTATTCTCTAATGCAGAGTGTGGTCTTACGTAGTTATGATAGATCTGATAGCCTGAAATCAAAGGCGAATCTTTCTTTTTCAGGTGTTATTTCTGTGCCTTTTGTATGGTCTCCAAAAGCGAGTTTATTGATTTTAGTATCTGCTGCTGACGCTCCAAGTCTTTTTCCGATTCTAGTTGTTTTGCAAGATCCTCTAGCTTTTTGTTTAGCGAATCTATGAGTGGGCTTGTCTTCTGATCCGTTTTTTGCGGTTCTATCACAGTTTGATCCGGTTCTTTACCACAGCTAACACATAATGCATTTCCATCCTTCATCACACGAACCCCCTTACAGTATGGACAGGGCTCTGCAAGCAGTGTAGCTCCTTTTAGCAACATTTCCGCTGCCTTTTTTCGCACATCCTGTGACATGATATTTTTGCGCAAATGCGTTGTAAAAACTTTGTAAGAAAATCCAATAAGGCTTAATAGTTGGCTCAAAGATAGTTCTGTAGTAACTAATGGCAGTAATTTGCAACACATGTGGACTACCTGAAGATTTGTGTGCTTGTGGCGATCTAAACAAAGAATCAAACAAAATTGTTATTCGACTAGAAGAACGACGATTCAAGAAAAAGGGAACCATGATCGAAGGCTTGGACTCCAAGCTAAATGATCTGGACGGCACATTAAGTGATCTTAAAAGAAAATACGCATGTGGCGGCACGACAAAGGATAATTACATTTTCCTGCAAGGCGATCATCGCGACACCATGAAAGAGACCCTAGTCAAATTGGGATTCTCAGAGTCCAGCATCGAAGTCCACTAATGCAAGACCACAAAATCCTACAAGGCATAGCAATCCCATATTCAGCACTAATTTCGGTAGTTTTTGGGCTGATGATACTATCATTCCCAATTGGTGCATACCTGTTCTTTAACTCGCAAATTGGAAAAAGCATCGACTATGGATTACCAGTAACTGAGCTAGACTGGGCAAAGCAGGTTGATCTGAGTGCGTTTTCCTGGCTTGGAATCGGCGATGTCTTTATGGTGGTGTGGGCGACTTTTCTGATTTTGTTTGTAATAGCAAGCATGGGTCCAAAAAAGAACTTTTTGCGGGTTTTATCCCCGATTATGTCAGGCTCGTACGAATCCCAGACAGGCAACTATTTGGTGCATACCATAAAGTGGTTCTCAATTGTTATCGTATTGTCCGGTACGATTGATGTAATACAGCAAGGATTTGGAATCACCATAACACCGTCAGTCTTTGAGAATGACTTGGTGCAGTTTTTTGACATCACACTAGCCCCACTAGTCGAGGAGCTTGGCTTTAGAATAATACTGATTGGCATTCCGCTCTTTTTGCTTTACTCACATAGGGCATCTGCCAGACTTTTCTTCAAATCATTGTGGAATCCATCTGATAATCTCCCAATCACCAACTCAAAGAGGGCAATCATTCTGATTGTTTTGGTTGGTGTGATCTTTGGCGCGGCCCATGTTCTATCTGACCAGTGGAGCTCAGGCAAGTTTGCGCAAGCAGCAATGTCTGGGATAATAATTGGCTGGGTCTATTACAGGTACGGCTTTGTTGCAGCTTTGCTAATCCACTGGGCAACAAACTATGTCGTGTTTTCGTATGGTTATTTGGTGTCTAGCATAAATGAAACAAGAATCATGGACTCGTTCTCACATTCTTTGGTTCAGACAATAGAGATAATTCTGGTAATTACGGGTGTGCTTGCCATCACACTAATGGTACTAGAGTACAGAAAATCCAGAGTCACTACAATAAAAGATTCTAGTCTAGGATGATGGCTTCCAGTCTTTTGGCATAGAGCCACGATTGGAGCTTGGCTTTGGTTCTTCCTTTGGCTGCTCATATCCTGCTGGAAGTGAGCCGCGTGTAGAGCCTTGGTCATAGACGCTTTCATGTTGTTTGTGGCTTGCATCATCAGAGATTAGTTCTGCCTCACCTCTGTTGGTCTTGTATCCACCAGATGCTTCGCTGGTATCTACTCCTCTGAGGTATTTTGGATCAATTCCTGTCTGGATGTATTCAGAGTCCTTCTTTGCTTTCTTGTTGCTCCACCAGAAAAATCCAACCGCACCGACTGCTGCCATGCCAGCCATTCCGTATATGATGAATATTGGGAAAGAACCAGATGATGTCTGCGCACCTGTCGATGGTGCCTCTGGTGATACTCCTACGACTTCGCCTCCGCCTAGTTTGTCAGGGGATGCATAGCCTGCAAGGAAAATGTTTCCCGAGTCACCAGACTCGATTGTTCTAATTGTATAAGTTTTATCAGAAGTAAATGTCGCATCAAATTCTTTTTCTTTGATTTGTCCCTCTCTGAAGCTGCTCTCACCCATTGTAAATGACGAAACTACAACTTTTGCGCCAGAGAATCCGTATTTGCTAGTCTCTGCAACTATGCCAGTTGGGTCTGCCAAAAAGTGCCAGCTGCCAATGTCCAGTGCGCCAATTCCAGACGCATCAATTAGTGGCATGCTCATTACATCTCTTGCCTCGCCAGTTATCTGTGATGCAATTTCTGGATAGTTCATTTCATAAAATGATATAGGCATGTTAATTTCGACTGGGCCAAACTCCTCAGTTGTTATTGTGACTGGTCCATTAACTGCAAGTCCCCGCCACAGCACATCAAAGAGTGCTGGTGAGCCTTGTGTGTACGGCTTGATTAGATAACCATCTATGGTTGGAATTAGTATGATCCTATAGTCGACTGATGCGTTCTCGCCTCTTCCAGTCATGGATGCATGATAATCGATTGTAAGTCCGGTTACGCGTGCAGAGCTTTTGCGTTCTGCCAGATTATCATTAATTTTCTCAATTAGTTCAGCAACACCAGGGGTTGTCGAGTCTGCAGAAAATTCTACTGTTGTATCGTGTCCACGTAATGCATCTGCAATTGCACCGCCTTCTTCATATTCGATATATGCGGTTCTTTGAAACTTGAATTTTGGTACTTCGGCAGTCTCTGGAGTCTTTGCATCCCAGTTTAGCTGAGCTGCAAGTGCTGGAGAAACAGAACCAATAACTAAAACTGATAAAACGAATAATGCTAAAAGAGGAGCCCTATTCACGCAGGGTTTCCGATCCGGCGCAGTAATAAATCTTGTCTTGAAGTATGAAAATCGAACAAAATAATTTTACAAACCAAAGTTTACTTGGAATTTTTACAATTTTTGTTTGCAGTTTTTGTTTTTGTATGATTTATTGAAAAGGTAATATTGATCTGAGGCTTCATACAAAAAGGGTTTTATGATAACAATTCTTGCAGGCGGCACAGGTTCTGTTAAATTTGTCCGGGGCTTGATCTCCCAATCAAAGGACGTCAATGTGATTTGCAATGTCGGCGACAACTATTGGCTGTACGGCTTGTATGTGTGTCCAGACATTGACACCATAATTTACGGACTGGCAGACATTTTAGATTATGAAAAGGGTTGGGGAATTCGCAAGGACACATTTGGCTTTCTAAGACAGATGGAGATCTTTGGGGAAGAGACTTGGTTTAGAATTGGTGATAGAGATGCAGCAACTCACCTCATTAGAACAAACATGCTCAAAAACGGCAAGAACTTGGGCGATATCACAAAATGGATGTGCGAAAAATTTGCAATCGAAGTCAAGGTAATGCCGGTAACAGACAATACCATAGAGACAAGGATCACCACGGGAAAAGGCGAGATGCATCTCCAAGAGTTTTGGGTAAAATACAAGGGCAAGGACAAAGTCGAAGGTATCCAGTATATTGGTGCGGATAAAGCTAGGCCAAACCCAGAAGCAGTAAACGCCATTCACGATTCTGAAATGGTAATAATTGCTCCAGGTAACCCCCTTACTAGCATAGGCCCAATGCTTCAGATCAAGGGAATCCGAAAGGAGCTCTCAAAGAATAGACGCAAGGTAGTTGCAGTTAGTCCAATTATTGGCAACAAGGCATTCTCTGGTCCTGCTGCAGAATACATGGCAGCTGCAGGAATTGATGTATCACCATATGGTGTTGCACAAATGTACTCTGATGTATGCGGAGGAATTGTAATTGATTCCAAAGACAGACTGCTCACAAAGAAAATTCAAAACCTAGACATGAAAGTGTATGATACCAGCATCAAGATGACTAACAAAATAGCAGAGGATGCGCTGGCATCATTTGTTTTAAAGAACGCGCGCTAGATTGCAAATAGCATCAGTCATTCCAGTCAAGACATTCTCAAAGGCAAAAAGCCGACTAGGATTATCCCAAGACAAAACACAACAACTCTGCAAAATAATGCTAGAGGAAGTATTATCCGCAATATCGCAATCCCAGGCAAACAAGACCATCATAGTATCAAGGGATGAAGAGGCCTTTGAGATAGCAAGAAAATACAATGCCGTTGAGATCTTTGAGGAAAAAGAAAACGGTGTAAATGCCGCAGTAGCATTATCAGAAAAATATCTCAAAGAGAACGGTTTTGATGCATCCATAGTGTTCCCCCAAGACATACCATTAATCAGACCGCAAGACATCGATGCCCTGATACAGTTCCAAAAAACCGCCCAATCGCTCCTTGTGGTGCCATCGCGCAAGTTTGATGGTACAAACGCCCTGCTAAGAAGTCCATTTGATGTAATGGAGACGCATTATGATGAGGACAGCTACAAGATTCATCTTACTACTGGTAAATCCCGTAACATTCCAACTTCGTTTGTCTTGATTAACAGAATGATGTGGGATGTTGATGATAGGTCTGATCTAGAATTTATCATGCGTAATATTGAAAAGCCAGATCTGTCAGAAAAGCTCAGAAATCTATGATACCATTAATTGGAATATTTCTGGCAGTAACACTCCAGGCAAGTACAGTTTTGGTGCCGGGTGGAACTGTCACGTTTTATGTCCACGATGATGATCTGAACACCAGTCACAGGGGAATTGATGAAGTGTCCACATCCGGACTATTCGAATTCAAATTAGCTGGCACCACAATATCTGGGCCATCCACAATATACGAAACCGGCGTGGACTCGGGCGTATTTGTTGGCAAGATTTCAATTCCTAATACCATAAACGGCAGGACAGTAACACAGGGCGATGTTTTGGTCATAACATACAATGACGAGTCCGATGCATCAGGTAATTCACAATCAGTATCAAAGTCAGTTGCTGCCAAAAAATCAACCACCGCGCTTGAAACATCTGCAAAAAACATTCGTATCGGCCAAACCTTCCAGGTGAGAATTTACGATCCGGACTTTAATTTTGATTCAAGGACTGCAGATAATATTTCGCTAAGCCTAATCGAGTTCAAGGGCTCTAATGGAATTAAAACCACGCTTGCAAATTCAGCATTTGATGCCAAGACCGCATCATTGCGCGAAACAGGTGAGAACACCAACCAGTTTGTAGTGTCATTAAAGATGCCAAAGGAAATTGATGGCAAGCGGGTCAAAATAGGCTCTACTGCCCAGCTCAAATTCACAGATACTACATCACCATCTGGAACCACGGAAACCCTCAAGACAAACATCAAGATTGGTATAAAATAAGTGCGTGCTGGCCGTAACCCTCCTTCTGTTTGTAAACGACATTTCGCTTTGCAGCCTACCTGAACTATAGGTGCAGATCCAAGTTCTGTTTGGCTTTTCTCTGTATGGGACAGACTTTTCATTCCTATTTGCTGGAAAGCTCAGGGGATTGCCCATCATGGTGCTCCAACTCGGATTTTTTCTGTTCTGTTGCCTGCCATCTCTGGCTTTGCGTCACCGCAACACACATCTGCATTGAGGGAGGAGTTTCCTCTGCTTTCGCAGTAATCGTCCACCAGCTCGCATCAAATAGTAAGATTACGAGTTATTTACACTATTGTTTGAGCTTGGAATCAAAGTATTCCTCATCGTATCGTCCCTTGGCACGTCTTTCCTTTATGGAATATCCCATATGTGCAATGTCGACATAGATTTTGTAAAGATGCCTGTTTTCTCGCATCCTAGATGAGACTATTCTCCAGAATCTTCTTGCATGGAATTCAGAGAACTGGTGATCACGAATTACAAAGATTGATTTTTTTGTCTTGTCTACCACTTCGAGTGTTTTTGGAGAAAACGCAGAATCTGCCTGGTTGCCTGCACCCAATATGACAGTCTCGTCTTGGACTTTGTCAAAGCTTTCCAGTAGCGTTGGGGCGACATTTTTTGTCTTTGGGTACACCTTTTCGAATTGGATCTTTTTCATGTCAAGATCAAACATTATCTCGTTTATTCTGTTCATTATCTCGATTTCAGTTTCCGGCTTTTCCACCACACCTCGAACTATTCTGATTCTGCTGGAATAGACCTTGGATACTGCGTGCGCTATTCGAAGTCCAAGATCAGAGTGGCGCCCCTTGTCATAGGACACGACCAAGTTTGCCAAGTCTTGCTCAAAGTTCTTGCCCAGTCTTACTCCAACAAAGTCACATGTGGAAAGCGAGAGTAGTTTTCTATTGTTGCGCAAAAACGAAAAGTCAATTATGACCAGGTTGATTCCCTGCTCTTCTACGGTAGATAAAATGGCGTCGGTTTCATCGTGCGAGACTCTGACCAAATATCGGTGCCTGATGGATTGTGGGATCTCTTTTTTTAGTTCGTTGAATTCTTCTATTTCTGATTCCGCTACTTTGTTTGTAGCATCAAGCGGCAGATGTACTGGAATTTTTACCACACTCAGAAAGGATATCTCGCCTAGTTTTTCTTGCGTTATGGCATTTGCTATTTTGTAATAGTCGGTGACATATTTTGGATGGTAAATTATTAAGACTCGGTATTCTTTGCGCTCCTTTGGCCCCTGGTTATACACAAGCGGTGCATAGTGCTCTATTTCCTTTTTTGATGTGTAGGACTTGTATATGATAAAGCCAGCAACAATCCAAATTATTGCAATCACCCAAGATATTGGCTCGGTAAAAAGCAAGTACACCGATAATCCAATGGCAGACAAAATTCCAAGTGTTGGAATTATTGGAAAAAACGGAGTCTTGAATGCATAATCTAGCTTTTTGCCATAGAGTCGTCGAATTGTGATTGCGGCATAGTTTACCTGTGCAAACAAAAACAAAAACATTACACTTGCAGCAAATGCAAGGCCTGTAAGATCTAGTGTCATTGCCATTACAAGCATTATGATTCCAGATGCAATAGTAGAGATTACAGGGGTCTTGTATTTTGGATGAATCTTTCCAAAAAAGTGCGGCAGATTATAGTGCGTGCCCATCGCGTAGGATACACGGCTGGATGAATACGAAGTTGCATTAAGGGCTGCAAGTGTGGATACGAATCCGCCTGCTAAAACAATCAGTGCACCAAATGGCATAAAGTTCTTGGCTGCCTCTATTATTCCAAGCTCGCCAAAGCTTCCAATGAACTCCCATGACGGCTGACCTACCTTATCAGACGATAGACCGCCAATAAATGAAAACGTAAAGAGAATGTAGATTGCAATCACAACTAATAATGAAATGAATATCGCACGCGGGATATTCTTTTTTGGGTTTCTTAGCTCGTTTCCGGTTTGGGCAATTACTTCGTATCCTTCAAATGCAATAAAGGTAAGACCCATTGCAATTACCAAGCCAGAAACGCCATTTGGGAAAAACTCGGAGAAATTGTCCGGCCAATTAGGATTGGTAAATGCCATTGCAGAAAGCGCCACTACTATTAGGAGTCCAATTATTGTGATTTGAGTAATGGTGATTGCATTGCCAACCTTGCTGGTCGGTGCCGTCCCACGGACATTGATAAAAGTAAAGATGATTATTGCAGCTGCGGCAAATCCCTTTTCTAGGAAAATAGAGGATTCCATTATTCCAGTAGTATCCAAAAGATGTGTGAAAAACGAGGCAAATGCCACGGCGTAAAGACTGCCGGCTATAGTATGGGCAAACCAGGACATCCATCCACTCAAAAAGGCATTTGGCCTTGGCATGCCCTCTCTAACCCAGCGATATCCACCGCCAGTATCAGGCAAGGCAGAGCTCAGTTCTGCATAGGTAAACGCGGTAAATATTGTAATTATACCATTTATCAAAAAGGCAATCATTAGTGCAGGACCTGCTTCGCCCATCCCAGGACCGACCAGAACAAAGATTGCGCCGCCAATCATTGCGGCAACACCCACCATTACCACATCAAGTAGGCCTAGATTTCGCGCAAATCCAGGATTTTGAGCGTCGGTGACCATGTTTATCTACCGCTCCCAAAGGGTGTTTGAATAAATCTTTACTCTGAATAGCTTATTTGCTACTCAGTCAATATTTTGTACAATTCCGTATTCTGCAAGCAGTGGTGGGATCTGCTCCTCAAGTTCTAATTTAGAATAGTCCTGTAACAGATCTGCATTTAGCTCGTAAAAGGTGTGACCCCAGTTGAATTTGGATAATAGTTGGTGTGCCAGATCCTCATATCCCAAAATAAAGACAGCACCAGCAATTGCCTCAACGGTAGTAAGCTTGCCAAGCTTGGAATAATTCACGGGATTGCCGGCCAACAATGGCGGGAGCTTTCTTGGAATGCCGCCAAATCTTTTGGTAAAGGTATTCTCTGCCAGATTCCAGGAGCAATCAATTCCGGTAATAGAGTCAGCAATTTTGGAATCGTGTCGGAGCAGGGTTTGTTTTGCAAAAGGATCCAAAATTATGGTCCCAGGATTGGTCCTAGTTACGCTTTTTGCCAGATTGAATTTCACTAGTTTTGCTGCAGTGCATTTTTTGGGGTCGTCTTGGCGAAACATCAAGACCTGAACATTCATCATGTAATTATGAAAACAGTGGAATATCTTCTTACTGGATTTGTCTGTACACTATCTCATAGTATAGCTTAGTTGATGGCGTGTGTCCATCGACTTGGATAATCCAAGTAGAGTCTGGGATAATGTCTTCATCCAGTTCTGGAGATATAGAGAATTTCTCCAAGATTTGCTCAGAGCCGGAATATGTAACCTTGTATGATAGTCCTGCCACCTTGACTAGCTTGTATGCAAGGCCTTTTTCCTTTGTTGGTCCTGAAATCAAACATAACTCGTCTTGGCCTATTATGCAGGTCCCATCATCTGCCATTATGGTAATGTTTACTGTTTTCTCTGATCCCCTTGGAGATACCAAAGAGCCCTGAACCATGCTTGGAGCAACCAGTACGTCATCCTTTGTCTGCTCAAATAGTCCGACTTCGACTATAGCATCGGTTATGCGGTTGAACTTCTCAGAGATTTTATTGGCACCGCTTGTCTTTTTGGCAAGCTTGTCTACTACTTCAAAGGTTGTCTTGAATGTTCCAAATTCAGTATCCGCAATTACCTCGTATGTACCAAGTGCAGAGTTTGCTGGAATTTTGTAATCATAGGAATAGAATCCATTCTCATAGCTTCGAGAAATGTCGACTTTTTTGTTTCCCAGTCCGCAATAGAATGTCCCACAGTCAATTTTGTCATCCTTTTTGTGTTCAACTAAAAGATCAAGTTTTGCCAGATACAAAATCTTGTTTGTAGAACCGGTTATGTGAACAGTATCGCCTGATAGGTATTGTTTTTTGTCAGTTTCTATGGCCAGTGTTGTCTTGGCATCTGTTCCAAGTGGAATGTTGTTTTTGATTTCAAATGTAGTGTCTGCTCGCAGTCTTTCGTATGTTGCAACTACTTTGTATTTTCCTTCCTTGAATATTGTCAATGGTAAATCATATGTTGATTTGAATGCTCCACCGCTGTCCAGATCCAAATTAGAATTAAAGAGGACTTTATTTGACATTGTTCGAATTTCCACTCCGACTCTGCCTTTGATTGTACCAAGTGAGGTGTCTATGTTTTCCTGTCGTTTTATGGCAGCACCAGTGACTAGTAGTTTTTCTCCAGCACGGTATATTGTCTTGTCTGTTTTTACCTCCAGTGGTTTTATCTCCAGAGTATCATTTTCTGGATCCTTTGATATCTTGAAGAAAATGTCTGCACGCTCTGATGTTGCAATAACGGAGATCTTGTAAACACCAAACACGGTAGGCCTTGCCTGTCGTGGGTCACGAATGTCGGCTAGATCATAGTCTTTTTGAGGGGCAGTCCAACTCCAAGTGAATCTGCTATTGTCCAGCTTTGCACCATAGTTGCCTATTTTGCCATCAGGCCTAGTCAGAACTATTTTGACTGCAGACTGACCACTTACCAGTGTTCCTTCCAGGTTTATGGCCTCACCTAGGCCATAGATTTGCTTGTCAGTCTTTGCTATAATATTACGATTAGACACATCAATGTCGCTATTTACCACAAACGTGGCGTCTGCGAGTCGCTTGTCATAGCTTGCCCGCACTGTATAGACACCAGGAGTGAACGATGATGGATTTATCTTAAAGTCCAGCTTGAAGTTTCCCGCAGCGTCAGGAATAGATGTAAACGAATAGGTAGCACTCTTTGTCACAACTTTGTCTTGGACAAGCTGCTTGTTTGAGACCTGCGATGCCATTTTGATCTGCTTTCCCTGATCATCCATTACTGTGACATATACTGGAACTACCTCAAAGCTGCTTCTCTCTTTTAGATCCACATGTCCACTCACATTGACGGTATCACCTGCAACGTATTGCTCCTTGTCCACTTTGACTAGGTATTTTGCGGCTGCAACATAGTCTTCGGGGTTTTCTACAATCCAGAATTGCGTTGTCGCCTTGCCAAACTCTTTTGATACTGTAACTTGGAATGTGCCCATGTTTGCCTGGCCTGCTGGGACTTTGAGCTCGTACCGGAATGTGCTATCTCCTGCCAGTTTTACTTGGTCCTTGATTTTGTAAATATTATTGACTGTTTTTCCAATAGAGCCACTTCCTGTTTGGACTACTTCCAAGTCCAGTGCAACAACATACTTGTTGCTCCTACCAGAAATCACAATTGGCTCGCCTGACGCATATGCATTTTTGTCGGTAACTAGAATGATTTTCTCGGCATCCTTGATGTCTTTGGCAAGCTCAAACGATGTCTCGGCATGTTGTGTACCATAATCTGCAATAATATCCAGTGTACCATAGACTGGCTTTGTTGGACTCATGTAGACATTGCCCGAAAATTCTCCTGCCTGGTTTGGAAATAGCTTGCCTGAGAAGATTTGGATTCCATTTGCAGAATAGACGGCGTATTTTAGGCCCTCAGATGGAATTATTTTGCTTGTGCTTGCCGATATAAGCACGGTTTGGCCTGGAATGTAGGTTGCCTTGTCAGTTGAGATGCTAAGCTCTGTGACATCTTCTTGCTCAGATGCAATCTTTTTCTCACCTACTGAAAATATTGTATTATCACTTGCTGCACCATAACTCACACTAACAGTATAGGTTCCGGCAACGGCACCCAAGACTTTGTCCAGCTTTATCTGGGTCTTGTATTGTAAATTCAAGTCAGGATAAATTGTGATGGTTCGCTGGAATTTTCCGGGGCCGTTCACATCAATGAATAGCTGGGTTTGTGAGAAGAATGGTTTTTCCTGATAGACTCGCTTTGATACGTTTCCGGAAATTATTGCGGTTTCATCAAAGACATAGTTTTTCTTGTCCGCCTTTGCAAACACTATAAGCTCGCCAGACTCAATGCCAGAGATAGGCAGCTTGCCGTTTGAGGATCCTGCAGAAGCAGTCTTGAAGATCCAGGTGTTTGAATCAGACACTACTCCGTCGTATTTTCGCTGCCATGATTGAAAGTCATTTTTCTGATCAGTGATTACTTGGGTTTCATCAACAAGATTGCCTTCCTTGTCTTTTAGCTGAACTTTTTCAGAGACATCAGTAAACCACAAACTTTGATATGAATAAACTTGGAACTGGCCCGCCTTTAGTATGGTTCCAGCAGGAAGTATCAGTGTCTTTTTTGTAACGGTGGTGGATGCAATTTTCCATCCTCCAATGTTCACATCTTGTGTGGTGGGATTGAACAGCTCGACCCATTCAGATACGGACTTGGAATCATCGCCTGCAGGGTTTGTGTCAATTTCATTAATCACCACATGGTCTGCCAGATCGTCGGCACCATAAGATACGCCAAATACACCAATGAATAGTAAAGCTGCAAATACGCCAGCTAGGGGCAAAGTCCTCATTTTTTCTACCTAAGTAATTTGGCTCCAGATATCATTTTAGATCTAAATTGAGCAAAAGTTGAGCAAGTTGTGAATTGGGGATGCATTTTACACAAATTTGCCTCCAATTGCTAAAAAAGAGTGCGTATGATTTCTATTTGATACCATCGCAGTTTGGGCATTTTGCGTCTTCGATTTTTGCACCACAGTGAATGCAGATTCCCTCGGGGATTTCCTTTGTTATTTTGCGCTGGCGTCGGCCCACATAGACTTTGACTGCGACATAGATTCCGACTGCAAATATCACGGAATAGATCAAGGCAAGGCCTGCACCCAAAAGCCCAATCATGAAAAGCAAAATTCCGGCAATTAGAATCCACTCGCGCTTGGCACTCAATCATACCACAGCCACTCCAGTCGATTAAAAATCATTAGATTAGTAAAAGTGGGATCGGCCGGATTCGAACCGACGACCTCAGGTACCCAAAACCCGAATCATACCAAGCTAGACCACGATCCCGATGTGTCTGCAGATTTTTTGCCCCAATTTAAGCTTGCATATTTTAAATAACTATTCTAGTCCAACTCCACCATTGCAAATAGATGACTACATCAAGGCAGGCAAAATAGCATCTGAGGTTCGCGAGCTTGCAAGAAAAAAAGATTGGATAGGAAAGACACTTTATGAAATCTGCGAGACTGTAGAATCTGAAATAAAGAACCGTGGCGGAAAATGCGCATTTCCAGTAAATGCCAGTCTAAATGAAATTGCAGCTCACTATACTGCTGAGCCAAACGATCCCAAGGTCTTGAGTAGTTCTGATCTTATCAAAATAGATCTTGGAGTGCAGATCAATGGATACATTGCAGACACTGCCGTATCGGTCTCGTATGATCCAGAGTCTGCTATACTAGTAGATACTGCAGAAGAGGCACTAAAGGCTGCAATGTCAATGGTAAAAGAGGGAACAAAATCCAGCGACATTGGACGAACCATACAAAAGACAATAATGCAGTACAACCTCAAGCCGATTGCAAATCTCTCAGGTCATTCCTTAGAACAATATACCATTCACGCAGGCAAGTCAATTCCAAACATGTGGTCAATTGGCTCATTTTCGCTCTCCACAAAGGAGGCATACGCATGCGAGCCATTTGTTACCACATCAAAGGGGTTGGGATTTGTACGGGACGGCAAGACAAAAAACATCTTTGGTCTTGTGTCCCGCAAAAAGACAAAAAACGAAAAGGCAAACAAGCTAGTCGACTACATCTGGGATAATTTCAACACGCTACCATTTGCACTGCGATGGCTCACAAAAGACAATGAGGAAAAAGAGGCCAGAACACTACTTGAGGAATTGATCAAAAACAAAATAGTCCGCGCATATCCAGTTCTTAATGAGGCAAACGGTCAGCGAGTAGCGCAGGCAGAACACACATTCATTCCAACAGAGAATGGTGCAGTAATCACTACTCTATAGGCTGCCCAAATATCTTTGAGATTCTACTTTGTCCTTTGCAGGAACTGCATTCAGTACCTGCCGCAAAAAGACAATCGCCTTCCTTGAATTTTCTTTGTGATTCCTTGCCGCAGGATTGACATTTTTCTATCGTATGTGCGATGATGGTTTTTTCTTTTTTGGAAAATATCATTGAGGAACTCCTAGTGTGTTGCCAACACCAACTACAACTATGAGATCACCAGGCTTGGTGTTTTCTAGTATGGTCTGATAGATTTGTGATTCTACCTCGTCTGATTTATCGGCAATGTCTTTACTCATCAGAGTGATTGCCTCTTTGATTGATTGCTTTATCACAATTGCATAGACTGGGATGTTGTGCCTTGTTGCCGCTTCTTCTATTTGGTATCGGTCTGTTCCCATTCCACCAATTGCGGCGCCAAATCCTTGAGCGATAGTCCCAGAGGTCTCGCCTTCCAGTTTTAGGCCTGCATCCACCATGATTATCACATTTGGGTGTTTTTCTGCAACCAGTGTTTCTACAGCATCTCCTGGCCTGCCAACCGTGGCAAGTGGGCCTTCTGCCTTTAAGAGTATCAGGCGTCTGCCCTCAAACTCGGATTCCGAATATACGGTTTCCAGCGCTATTGTTTTTTTCTGGGCTCCAAGCATCATTTTTCCTATTACCATAGGCCCAATTCCATCACCGATTGGCTGTCCCTGTTTTAGTGCAGAAACTGCTCCCTTTAGCGCATCTGCCTGCTCCATGATAAATGGAATCATCATTTGGAGTGGCAAAATCAGCGGGAAGTTGTTTTGTCTTTTTGCGGTAAGGTATAGGTGTCGGACTATTTTGTGCAACAGATTCAGCGACGTTACCACTTCGAGTAGATTTTGGATTTTGGTTGATTCGAGTGGTGTGATGTCTTTTGCAAGCATAGACACTTGGGATCTGGTGTAATCCTCGCGTGATCGTAACAAGTGTTTTATTTTTGGCATTATTCCGTTTGGGTCGATATCAACTGGCATTATGGTAAAGTATTCCAGGAACGAGTCGACTTTTTTTGTAACATCGCCTGATGCATTTTTCTTTTGCAGATAGTCAAGCAATTCTTTTCGAGTTTCGTCTTTGTATTTTTGCAGCTTTTCAATGCTCTTGTTTATCTCACTAGATGTGATTATTAGCTGTATTCTCTGTCCATAAAATACAAAGAGAACAATTGGCACAATCCAGATTATCCACATTATCGGGTTTGACGAGTCACCGCCAAACAGATTGTCAGTTGAGAATAATTCAGTATAATTCAATTACACTGCAAAACTTGAGGTGCCAAATTAATGGATTTGTGTAAGGTCGATCCGCAAAACATACCCAAATTTCAAAGAAATTGGCTGTCGGGTAAACAATTAGAAAGTGCTCTTTATATAGCCTAGATAAGGCAACAGGTAGCGTATGCCACAAACAAAGCCGATAGTAAGCATCGAAAACGTAGTTGCTTCTGCTTCAGTGGATCAGAAAATGGACCTTAATGAGATTACTCGTAATTTTCCAGATGTAGAGTATCATCCAGATCAATTTCCTGGCTTGGTCTTTAGACTAAAGAGTCCCAAGACTGCAACCTTGATTTTCACCTCTGGCAAGATGGTCTGTACTGGTGCAAAATCAGAAGAGATGGCACGAAGTGCAGTCAAGTCGGTTGTTCAAAAGCTCAGAAAGGGCGGAATCAAAGTCAAAAAAGACGCAGTAGTTGATATCCAAAACATTGTTGCATCAATTAATCTGGGTGGAAAAATTCACCTAGAGCAGGCAGCAAGAACCCTACCACGCAGCATGTACGAGCCAGAACAATTTCCAGGCCTGATTCACCGAATGCTTGATCCAAAAACCGTGATCCTGCTTTTCTCATCCGGAAAGCTAGTGTGCACAGGTGCCAAAAAAGAGCCAGATGTATATCGCTCCGTTAACAACCTACACTCGCTACTAGAAGAAAAGAATCTAATGATCTACGACTAGATCTTTCTTTTATTTTAAGAAATAAAAAATTATTTTATTTTCGTTCCAAGTGGGATTGACTCATCAACTGTAAGCCAATATGGCTTGTCATTAAGATCCGCTGCCAAAAGCATTGCGTTTGATTCAACACCGCCAACTGTCTTTGGCTCCAAATTTGTGATTGCAATTACGGTTTTTCCAATTAGTTCCTCTGGTGCAAAATACTGTGCACCACCAATTATGAGATTTCGGGTTTCGCCGCCAAGATCAATAGTTCCCTTGATTATCTTGGTCTTGCCTGGAATCTTTTCGGTGGCTATGATTTTTGCCACCTTGATGTCGAGTTTGGCAAAGTCATCATAAGTAATGGTCATAAAATGAGGTCTTTGACACCAATTAAAATGAATTTCGTATTAGATACGGTAAGATTTGTGAAATATTCTTTGTAAAAGATGGCAATATTGCCACACAATTAATTTATGAGAAAAGATTGCACAAAATCCGTATGGGTCAGTTTTTCACAGACGACATTGATGCCCTCCTAAAGTCAGGCCATGGCGATTCCACACGCCTTGCCAAGATAAAGGCAGAGTTTGAGTCAACAAAGCTGGTATCAATCGATGATAGAAAATATGTTGAAGGTTTGATTTCTCGATATTTACAAGTCCCAACAGAGCCCAAGCCGGAAAAGATCATCCGCGAGTCGGAAAAAAGAATAGTTCCGCCACCTCCACCGCCACGAAACCCGCCAACGCTACTTGAGGTAAAGCAAAAGCCAAAGAAGGAAGAAAAAATCCCCAAGATAGAAGGTAGCAAAATAAAGCTCAGAAATATTGTAATTGCCGTTTGTGCCACAGTCTTTGCTGTCTTGACAGTATCCTTTGTTGCAATGAACCAAGACGAAACCGGTGGAATCACAGGTCCGGCAATCACCAAAACCCTAGAAATAGACTCGGCATCGTATGTTAGAGGTGATATCATATCGATTTCCGGCAAGACCAAAGACACATCCCAAACAGTAAGACTTGCAATCAGCAATCCATCAAATACTGAGGTCTGGACAGAAACCGTAACTGTCAAGCCAAACAAAGAATTTTCCACACTGGCAATTGCCGGAGGAGATGGATGGGACCAAGCAGGGCGATACACCATAATCCTGACATATTCCGATGTGAGTGAAAGCATTGGGTTTAGTTTTAGCCCAAGTGAGTAATCAAGACTAATATTTGATGCAGCAAAAACTCCACCATGGCAACAATTGATGCCGCAGTTGTGATTAATGCACCAGTAGACAAAGTATGGGATGTTGTATCAGATATAGATAATGAGCCAAAGTTCTGGAAGGGAACAAAGTCAATTAGAAACATTTCCAAAGACGGCAACACCATAATTCGCGAAGTAACAATTGCATTCAAGGACTCTAAATGCATGCAGACCATAACGCTGCAGCCAAAGGAGAGAATCTTTGCAGAGTTTACAGAAGGCATCATTAACGGAACCAAAACAATTCAGCTAATCCCAGAAGGTGAGAAAACAAGACTAGAGGCAATCTGGGACATGAAACTATCAGGTGTGATGGGCATGTTTACTGGAATGGTAAAAAAACACATCAAGTCTGGAACCGAGCAAGCACTCGAGGCAATAAAGCAAGAAATCGAAAAGCCATGATTCTTGATATAATCAATTACGTCGTTGCGGCAATTCTACTCGGAGTAGCGCTTGCATGGATTATACTAATCAAGTCAATGTCAGTGTCGTTCCGCCACACACCAATTCTGGATAAATTTGATGCAACACCTCACCAGACTCCAAGGATCTCGGTAATTTTGCCGGCAAGAAACGAGCAGGATTTTATTGGAAAATGTCTGGACTCGCTAATATCACAAGATTATGCCAACTATGAGATAATTGCAATCGATGATTCATCAGATGATGACACTGGGAAAATAATATCAGAGTATGCAAGCAAAGACCCCAGAATAATCCATGTCAAGGCAGGCCCAAAGCCGGAGGGATGGATGGGAAAAAACTGGGCCTGCATGGAAGGCTACAAAAAGGCAACCGGCAGCCTGCTCTTGTTTACTGATGCCGACACCAAATTTGCAAAAACCGTCATTTCCTTGGCAGTTTCACATTTGGAATCATTTGGATTGGATGCGCTAACCGTAATACCAAAGATGATCTGCTTGGATCCTTGGACAAAAATAACGCTTCCAGTGCTATCCACGTTTTTGCATACCAGGTTTTCCGCCATTCGAGTTAATGATCCTACAAAAAAGACTGGTTACTTTTTTGGCAGTTTTTTCATAATCCGAAAATCAACGTATGATGGCGTCGGGACTCATGAGGGAGTAAAGCACGAAATTATAGAGGATGGTGCTCTTGGGAAAAAAGTCAAGGAAGGCGGATTCAAAATGAAGATGGTTCGTGGTGACCACCTAATCGATGCGGTGTGGGCTCGGGACTGGTCCACATTATGGAATGGCCTAAAAAGACTAATGATACCGCTCTTTTTGCAAAACGGCAAAATTGCAGTTGGGATATTTTTTGCAGTCTTGTTTTTGCTGTTCATGCCGTACGTGTTTTTGGCATATTCAGTATCATTTGCTGCAAACTCAGGCTCATTTTTTGCAGTATTTGTGAGCTCTGCAGTATCGTCGATATTGTTGTTTTCTGCATGTGTAGTGGATGCGTTTGCACTACGAATCAAGATGCATCATGCGGTTTGCGCGCCACTTGGAAGCCTGATAGTAGTGTGCGGATTTTTGGCAGGCCTACTCCAGGCAAAAAGCAACAAATCAGTATCTTGGAGAGGCAGGTCATATTCAATGAAAGACCACACTCCGGATTTTATCAACGTCTAGGCAAAGATTATAGGCATACCGCAAGCTGCTCAAATCATTGGCAAAGTCTACTGTGATTGTTAGCGCACTGCTTGGCGCCATAATTGTTCTAGTAGCATATAGCATATTTTTGAATCCACCAAACCAAATTCCAAGCGTTGATCAGATTTCAGTTAATACAAAAAACTCCATAACGGCACAAGACACAGGCGATTTATCACTAGTTGAGATATTTGAGAAAAGCGAGGCAGGTGTTGTACGGATTAATGTCAAGCGTCCAAGCACGGACCCGCGAGGAATTGGCGGAGTTGGCTCTGGATTTGTCTATGATTCCAACGGATATATCATAACAAATGATCATGTTGTAGAAAATGCGGAAAAGCTCACAGTTACATTTTTGGATGGAAGATCATACAAGGCAAAAATCATCGGCCAAGACATCTACACAGACTTGGCAGTAATCAAGGTCAATGCAAGCTCCGATGTCTTGCAGTCATTGCCGGTTGGCGATTCATCAAAGCTCAGAGTTGGCGAGCCGATTGCGGCAATTGGAAATCCATTTGGATTATCGGGCTCGATGAGCTCAGGCATCATAAGCCAGGTTGGAAGATTATTGCCATCGCAAGACAGGGGATTCCAAATCCCAGACATCATACAAACTGATGCGGCAATCAATCCAGGAAACTCTGGCGGACCACTACTGAACATGCGTGGTGAGGTGGTTGGAATCAATACTGCAATCCAGTCCGAGACGGGGGATTTTGCAGGGGTAGGATTTGCCATACCATCAAGGACAGTACAGAAGATCATTCCAGTTCTAATTGAAAACAAGACATATCATCATCCGTGGGTTGGAATTTCTGGGCGCGACATAGACCCTGACTTGGCAGACATTTTGAAGCTAAAGGATGCCAGGGGATTCTTGGTGATTAATGTCCTAAAGGACAGCCCTGCAGAAAGGGCAGGCCTTCGAGGTACAAACGAGACAAAAGAAGTCGACGGAATTCGACACCAAATCGGAGGCGATGTCGTTTTGGCAGTGGACTCTAAGACTGTCAGAAAAATCGATGACATTTTGATTCATCTACAAAGAGAAAAAACAGTTGGTGATCAAATGATTTTACAGATTTTGCGGGACGGCAAGGTAAGCGATGTTGTCATCACCTTGAATGAAAGGCCCACTGCAAACATTATGCTGAATTCGACAAACCCAACCAACTCGACGCAAAGATAAATACTGCAATCAAAGACTATCCTCGTATTGAGTGATCTAGTGCTGGCATGTGAGCCACTAAATCGCATTTTAGACGGAAAAGAAATCTCAAAGAATCAGGCCTATGAGATTTTTGATCAGACAAAAAACAACACTACAGAATTATTCAAAGCAGCCAGTACACTTCGAAACATCCACAAGGGAAAAACAGTCACATTCTCAAAAAAGGCGTTTTTTAATTTGGTTAATTTGTGCCGAGACACCTGCTCGTATTGTACCTACAAATCAGACCCAAACGAACAAAAACTTTCTCTGATGAGCAAAAAAAATGTGCAAGAACTTGCTGCACTGGCAAAAAAATACCGATGCACCGAGGCGCTATTTGTAACAGGTGAGCGACCAGAGCAGAAATATCCGGAGGCAAAAGAATGGCTCAAAGAAAACGGATTTTCCACCACCGCGGAATATCTAGTCCACGCATCCGAAATTGCACTGGGTGAGGGATTATTCCCACACACCAATGCTGGAAATCTTGTCAAATCAGAAATTAATGAGCTCAAAAAGACAAACGTCAGCATGGGATTGATGTTGGAAAATTCTAGTGAAAGACTAGCGGAAGAGTCAATGCCACATCATTTGGCGCCAAGCAAAAGCCCAAAGGCCAGACTCAAGGTCTTGGAGAATACTGGTGAGCTCAAAATGCCAATGACCACGGGGGTTCTAGTTGGAATCGGCGAGACGCCATACGAGATAATCGATTCATTGTTTGCAATCAAGGATATACAGGATAGGTTTGCCCACATCCAGGAGGTAATACTGCAAAACTTCCAGCCAAAGCAGGACACCAAAATGAGGGATGTGCCATCCGCTGAGGAAAACTATTTCAAAACAATGGTTGCGATATCAAGGATAATCATGCCAAAAATGAACATACAGATCCCGCCAAACCTGTCCCCAAACTCTTACCAGTACTTTTTGGATGCAGGAATTAATGATTGGGGTGGAATTTCACCACTAACACAAGACTTTGTCAATCCAGAATTTGGCTGGCCGCAAATCGGATTTGTGGAAAAGCACACACAGGATGCAGGTTTTGAGCTCAAGGCAAGATTCCCAGTTTATCCAGAGATGTTCGGAATGGTTAATCCAGAATTGTATGAAAAAATGACAGGAATAATGGATGAGAGTGGTCATGTCATCGAGGAGTATTGGAAATGATAGAGCGACTATTAAAAAATGCAGACCCACTAATTGCAGAGGCACTAGACCACGCATTATCTGAAAAAGAGATAACCATCCCTGAGGCAATCAGGCTCTATTCCGCAAAGGGCCTTGACTTTCATTTGGTAGGAATGGTCGCAGACGAGTTACGAAAAAGACGAGTCGGCGATATTGTGACATTTGTAGTAAATAGAAACATCAACTTTACCAACGTCTGCATCAAGCAATGTGGATTTTGTGCATTCAGTCGGGACTTTAGAGAAGAGGAAGGGTACTTTTTGCCAACAACAGAAATTGTTCGACGCGCAAAAGAAGCGCACTCACTAGGTGCAACAGAGGTCTGCATACAGGCAGGACTCCCACCAGACATGGAATCAAGCACATATGAGAATATTTGCCGTGCAATAAAATCTGAAATCCCAGACATTCACATCCACGGATTTTCGCCAGAGGAGGTATTGTATGGCGCGACTCGCTCCAATGTCTCCATCAAGGAATATCTGATTAGACTAAAGGATGCTGGTGTCAACACCCTACCAGGAACTGCGGCCGAAATACTTGACCAAGACATGCGAGACAAAATATCACCGGGCAGAATCAGCGTCAAGGACTGGGTAGATGTGATAAAAACGGCGCATCAACTAGGAATCAACTCTACCTCAACCATCATGTTTGGCCACATTGAAACCCCGGAGGATAGAGTAAAGCACATTGCAAAAATCCGAGAAATCCAAAAAGAAACTGGTGGGTTTACCGAATTTGTCCCGCTTAATTTCATTCATTCAGAGGCGCCAATGTACAAGCACGAGTTGCACCCTGGCATAAAGAGTGGAGCGTCTGCAAACGAGGTTCTACTCACTCATGCAATATCCAGAATCATGCTAAACAACCACATCAACAATATCCAAATGTCGTGGGTAAAGGAAGGCCCCAAAATGGCACAGGTCTTGTTAATGTGGGGCGCAAATGACTTTGGGGGCACGCTAATCAACGAGTCCATTTCTACATCGGCTGGCGCCCAGCACGGGCAACTGCTAAAGCCAATAGAGATGAGACGACTGATTCGTGAAGTTGGAAGAATTCCAGCCCAGCGAAGTACCTCATATGAGATAATCAAAAAATATGATGTCGAGTCTGGCCAGGACGAGCTAGACAAAATACAGGACGCGTCCCAGTTTGGCTCTTACTTTGAGCTTGTCAAGCTGGACAAATACCGCTACAAGAACCCAAGGTTAAACTAGTTGTCAGTGTGCGATGATGTAATTTCTTTTGCTCAAAAAATATCAGACGAGTCCGAGTCTGTGTTTTGCGCAAAAAAAACAATCACAATACGAATTACAGATTCAGAGATTGCCGAAATCAAGGAAAACCATGAAAGCTCAATTGGAGTACGAATAGTAAAAGACAAGAAAATCTCATCCGCCCAGTCCACCATCTTAGATTCTAAAATAGTAGAGCAGGCAGTAAAAAATTCAGCAAACCTTGCAAGAAGAGAATTCTGGGAAGGGTTTGCCGGTAATTCAGGTACAATAACAATCCAGAAAACAAATGATCCAAAGATTTGGTCAATGGATTCCACCAAGGCAGCCGAATTTGCCCAAATAATGATTGATCATACCAAGCACCAAAGAATCAACAGAATCTCTGGCTCATTGAACATAGTGTGCGATGATTTTGAGATTCAAAACACATCAGGCCTCAAAAAACAGGAAAAGTCAACCTACATCTCCGGTGTGATAAACGCAGACTCGGAAATCGGAATTCCAGTCTCAGGGATTGGCCAGGCCAGTGCAAGGACTCTGGATGGCTTTAGTCCAGACAAAATAGGCTCAGATGCTGCCCAAATGTGCGTAAATTCAGCAAATCCAGGCACGACAGAGGCCCAAACTATCAGTGTGATATTTGAGCCACTAGCGGTAGGTGAGATTTTGTATTTTGTTCTTGGACCAAACTTTGCGTTAAAAACATTCTCAGAAAAGAAAAGCTGCTTTCCAAAAATCGGGGAAAAAATCGCAACAAACGATCTTGATGTTTTGGATGAGCCCCACATGCAGGATTCTTTGGGCGCCAAATCATTTGATGAAGAGGGAGTGCCAACCAAAAAAACTCACTACATCAAGAGTGGAGTTTTTGAATCAACATACACTGATTTGTACAATGCATACAAGGAAAAATCTTCTAGTACCGGCAATGCTTGCAGGCCTGGCATTCCACTGGGACGCTCCAGTAATCCAATTCCAGTGTCTGCGCCACACAATCTAACCATATCACCTGGAAACAAAAGCAGGGATGAGATAATTAGGGAAACAAAAAATGGAATCATAGTCAGTAGACTGTGGTATACCTATGCAGTGAATCCGATCAAAGGTGATTTTTCTTGCACTGCTCGAAGTGGAATATGGCAAATACAAAACGGAAAGATAACACATCCAATAAAACCGGTTCGAATAATTCACAGCCTGCCGAAATTGCTCCAAAACATTTCTGGTATTGGGAACAACTCCAAGACGGTTCTGCCCTGGGCTGGTCTGCCAATTACGTGTCCCACCATAAGGTGCGATGGAGTATCCATTTCACTAATCTAGAATAAATTTAATTAGCAAAAGGCAAAACCAAACATTATGTGCGAGACCCTTGATGAAATACACCAAATGCAGCTTACCGCAGTAATTGCAAGAATGCGGAAAGACTCAAGACAAAAGGTTTCTGCAGTAGCCTGAGTTTTTACGAATTTAACACCTCGACCGATTATGCCTTAAATCCATGAATCTTGTCGATCTGACCAATTATCCGCAAAATCATTCCAGTCGTGTTGTTTCAGAGTTACAAGTCTAGCTCAAAAAAATTCGCCCCAAATCAAAAAGATTCCAAGCTAACTTTAATTAAGGTAAAGTACGGTACCATACTGTACAATGAAGGCAAGACTCACATACATACCATTGGAGGTAGCGGATCAGTTGGATGACTTCATCATAGCGCGCGACGATCAAGTGCTTGATGCGGTGCGGGCTCGGACACGTGACTTTAGCACACTGACTTTGATCAAGTTATTGTACCAGCTTAGCTGCCACACCATGACGTTTTCCGATCTGTACGAAAATTCCAAAATAAGAATGAAGAGATCGTTTTTGAATTACCTACACCTTTGCATTGACTATAATTTTGTAAGAAAGGAATCTGCAGGCTCATGCGTCGAATATTCCATAACAGAAAGAGGCAGAATAATGCTAAATCTGTTTTTGCACAAGAATAATTAGGACTGGACCAAGACAAAAATCCAGTGGCAAAAAAAATCCTAGATGAATCCGTCCATGAAATAAAAAAGATTCCAATCAAAAGCCCAATAATATTTGCAGGCTTTGTAGGACCAGGCCTTGCAGGGCCTTTAGCAATAGGATACATCATAGAAAAGCTAAAGATGACAGAAATCGGATACCTGCACTCCAAGTACTTGCCACCATCTACAGTATTCATACAAGGTAGACTGCGCCATCCTTTCCGGTTTTACTCCAACAAAAAAGGAACCATTTGCGCCATAATATGCGAGGTCACACTAAAAATGGACGGACTCTACAATGTTGCATCCATAATTTTGGACTGGGCCCAATCCAAGAGATGTAAAGAATTGGTCATACTTGATGGGGTTGCATCAGAAAATCATGACGAAAAGACATTTTGTGCAGCAGAGGAAGACTTGTGCCGAATAATGCAGGACAAGCAGATATCGATGATTTCTCAGGGGTTCATCACTGGTATTCCAGGCAGCATACTAAACGAGTGCATCATACGCAAAATACGGGCAATTACCCTACTGGTCAAGGCAAGCCACACAAGTCCGGATCCACTAGCAGCTGCCACTCTGATTGACGCAATTAGTCGGGTCTATGAAATCCCAATTGATACTGCAGAGATTCGAAGACAAAAAGAAAAGATTGGCAACGAATTCCAAGAGATGTCTGAAAAATACAAAGAGCATCGACAGGCAGACTCTGGAATGTATATGTAGAGATTATACGGTATCAAAATAATGATCACCTACAAGTCCGCAGGCGTTGATGTTACCAAAATAAAAAAGAGTCAGGCATCCATTGGAAGAATAATTGCATCGACCCATTCTGGAATGGTAAAATCCGGGTTTGGGCATTACGCAGGACTGGTTGGGATTCATGGGGGGAAATACCTGGCAACTCATACCGACGGAGTTGGAACCAAGGTAATGATTGCAAATTTGCTAAAAAAATATGACACAATAGGAATTGACTGTGTCGCAATGAATGTCAATGATGTTATTTGTATTGGTGCTACTCCGATATCGTTTGTTGATTATATTGCTGCCAACCAGAACAAGGAATCTGTTTTTGTCGATATCGCAAAAGGGCTAGCAGTTGGCGCAAAAAAATCTGGCATGCCAATAGTTGGCGGTGAGACTGCAATAATGCCTGACTTGTTTGAGGGCAAAAAATTTGCATTTGATCTGGCAGGAATGGTTGCAGGACTGGTTGACAAAAACAAGATCATAATGGGAAACAAGATCAAACCAGGCGATCACATAATAGGCATAGCAAGCAGCGGAATCCACTCTAATGGTTATTCTCTGGCAAGAAAGGCCTTGCTAAAAAAATACTCTATCAATGATTCCATCAAGGGAATTGGCAAGCTTGGCCTTGCGATGCTGAGTCCAACTGAGATCTATGTCAAGCCAGTTTTGGATGTGATATCAAAGTGTACGGTGCACGGCCTGGCAAACATCACAGGTGGTGCATTCACCAAGCTTTTGAGGCTAAAAAAGACCGGCTTTGTGCTGGATTTGACGCCCACGCCGCCAAAGATAATGCAGCTAATACAGAGCATGGGGGTTAGCAATGAGGAAATGTACAAGACATTCAACATGGGTGTTGGCTTTTGTGTTATAGCCCCAAAAGACGAATCAGACAGAATCATTTCAATTTGCAAAAAGCACAACATATCATCATACCAGATAGGCCACATCACACAAAGGACTGGCGTCTTTTTGAATGACAAAAGACTGGCGTAATTAGACTAGCCATCATTTTAATCCACATACCACACCATACAATGGGGTTAGATTGGAGTCACATTTTGTTCAGGTAATCATTTCGGTTTGCGTGCTGTTGTTTGCCGCCAAGATAATGGCCGAGATATTTGTCAGGATTCGTCTGCCAATTGTTCTAGGAGAACTGTTGGCCGGCATGATAGTAGGCCCCTTTGCAATCGGTGCATTCATCATGTTTCAGGGAGAGTCATTGGTGGTTCTTACTGATGAGGTAAAGATGCTAGGTGAGATCGGTGCAATCGTGATTTTGTTCATGGCAGGCCTTGAGATGACCCCAAAGGAGTTCATCCGTGGCGGTAAGGCATCAGTTACCGTTGGGGCATTAGGGGTAGTGGTGCCATTTTTTATTGGATTTTTCATATTCCAGTTCTTTGGCTTTGATGCGTTCCAGGCAATGCTTGTTGCAACCGCACTTACCGCTACCAGCATTGCGATTTCGGTGCAGGTATTATCAGAGTTTGGCAAGCTCAAGACTCCAGAGGCCCGGCTCATAATTGGTGCTGCAGTGATTGATGACATTTTGGCAATTGCTGTTTTGTCGGTCGTGACATCAGTTGGAGGTGCAGGAATGGATGGAATTGAGATAACCGAGGTGGTCTTTACGATATTCAAGGTATTGGCGTTCTTTGCAGCCATGGCAGTTGCCGCAATATTTCTGGTTCCGCGCCTGGTCAACTCGAATAGGTGGAAGGCAAGCGGGAGCATTGAGGGAGTTGTTACGGCTTCATTTTTTGGGGCAGCCGGCGTTGCCGCATGGATTGGACTCTCGCCAATATTGGGCTCATTTGTGGTAGGAATGGCGCTATCCACCACAAAGGTCTTTGAGCGAGTAGAGCACTATATTGGAAAGCTTGGGCTGATCTTTGCGCCACTGTTCTTTGCAATAATTGGAGCACAAGTAGATTTTCGAGGAATAAATTCCGAGGTCTTGCTAATTGGCGTTGCAATAATAGGTGTTGCAGTATTTTCCAAGCTTGTAGGGTGTGGCCTGCCAGCATGGTTGTTTTTGAGAAACAAGGCCCAATCAAGACGAGTTGGAATTGCCATGATATCTCGTGGCGAGGTTGGACTGATTGTTGCAGGAGTCGGACTATCTAGTGGTGTCTTGATGCCAAACATTTACACTACAATTGTGATAATGGTTGCAGTCACCTCACTGATTACACCAATTTGGCTAAAGCTGGAATACAGAAAAGACAAAACAATACAGGCTTAGCTGGAAAAATATTAAATTAGACTGGAAAGATCCTCATTCGTTGAGCACTGCGAATTTTATCGACATGTGTGCGGTCTGCAAGCAGGGAGTCCCAAAAGAAACCATGACATACCAAAAGGGGCGAGTCTTTCACATACAATGCTTTGAGTCCCAGGGAAGCACATTTCCAGTAATAGATTCTGAGCTTGCACAAATGTCTGCCAGAACCAGAATAGAGCTGGTGCAGATGAAAAACCTCAAGGTAAGATCAGATGCAGAAGAGATCACAAAAAAAGTAACCAAGCCAAAAAAGAAAACTGCAAAAAAATCGAAGTCCAAGCCAAAGAAAACATCAAAACCAAAAAAATCCAAGGCAAAAAAATCAAAGAAAAAGACGAAAAGACGGTAAACCATTTGAACGAATTTAAGGCCACAACAACACCTCCAAAATAATGCCTAGCGCAATATTTTCCCAAGCATGCCAAGAGATTTCTCATAATTTGCTGGCAATTGACGGGGCAACAAAGAAGCAGATCAAATCCCAGATAAAGCAGGTCTGCACAAAATACACGCTGGAGCGAATCCCAAAGAACCACGAGATTTTATCTACCGTTTCAGGCAACGATTACTCCAAGCTGCAAAAGATTTTGCTAAAAAAACCAGTCAAGACAGCGTCTGGAGTTGCCGTGATTGCCTTGATGCCAAAGCCATACGGATGCCCACATGGTAGGTGCACGTATTGTCCTGGTGGAGTAGAGTTCAACTCGCCAAACTCCTATACGGGAAATGAGCCGTCTACAATAAATGCAATAGAGAGTCAGTATGATCCAAAAAAACAGATCCTCTCAAAGATTGACAAGCTTGTGGCGTATGGTCACGACCCATCAAAGATGGAGCTTGTGATTGTTGGCGGAACGTTTCTTTTCATGCCAAAGGACTATCAGAGAGATTTCATAAAATCATGCTATGATGCGCTAAACGGGTTTGATTCTCCAACACTGGAAGAGGCAAAACTAGTAAATGAAAAATCGCAAATTCGAAATGTAGGGTTTACCATAGAAACCAAACCAGACTATTGCAAGCAGGAACATGTGGATATGATGCTGGATTATGGCATCACTCGAATTGAAATAGGCGTGCAAAGTCTGCAGGAATCCGTCTACAAAATAGTAAACCGTGGCCACAACTATGCCGATGTGGTAGATTCATTCCAAATCTCAAAGGATGCCGGCTACAAAATAGTGGCACATATGATGCCAGGCTTGCCTACGGTGAGCCCAGAAGTGGATATTTCAGATTTTAAGAAATTATTCTCAGATGATGACCTAAGACCAGACATGCTCAAAATTTATCCGTCTTTGGTCCTACAACACACACCACTCTACCAGGAATACGTGCAAGGCAAGTACATGCCATATTCGGATGAGGATATGATACGAGTTTTGATGGAGCTAAAGAAAAACATCCCAAGATGGGTCAGAATAATGCGGGTTCAGCGAGAAATATCGCCTGTCGAGATAATTGCAGGACCAAAATCAGGCAACCTCAGACAAATAGTGCTGGAGCGACTAAAAAAACACGGCCTTGCATGCAAGTGTATTCGATGCAGGGAAATTGGATTTACAACAGAGCCGCAAAGCCAAACCGCACTACGCCGGGAAAACTATACATCGTCTGGCGGAGATGAGGTCTTTTTGTCATATGAGGACTCGTCCGATAGAATCTACGGATTTTTGAGATTGCGCAATCCAAGCTCAAAATCACACAGAAAGGAGGTAACACCAGACTCCTGCATTGTGCGGGAGCTGCATATCTATGGCAAGTCACTCAAAATTGGCGAGCGCGAGGACGGGCAAATACAGCACTCGGGACTGGGCAAGAATTTGATGGGTGAGGCAGAAAAAATATCAAAAGAAGAGTTTGGCGCAAAAAAGCTTTTGGTGATATCTGCAGTCGGCACCCGTGAATATTATCGAAAGTTAGGATATACTTTAGATGGCCCATATATGGCAAAAAAACTAGAGTGATCACATGTCGGATGAGGAAAAAATAGTCATAGGCAAAGGAACTTGGATTGACAAGCTCGCATCAGAGATGATAGAGCGCGAAAAACAGCTTGGGCGAGACACAAAACTGCTCAAAGTAGAATCAGGCCTTGGTGCATCCGGAATTCCACACATAGGAAGCCTGGGAGACGCAGTTCGTGCCTATGGAGTGAAACTTGCGCTGGAAAACCTTGGCTACAAGTCTGATCTGATAGCATACTCGGATGATCTGGATGGTCTGCGAAAAATCCCAGAGGGCTTGCCGGATTCTCTCTCAGAGCACATTGCAAAGCCAGTATCACTAATTCCTGATCCCTTTGGATGCCATGACTCCTATGGCATGCACATGAGCAGCATTTTACTAGACGGCCTGGACAAGATTGGAATAAAATATAATTTCATTCGCGCGCGCGACACTTACAAAAACGGATTGCTCAAAGAACAAATACATACAATTCTGATAAACTCGGAAAAAATTGGAAACAAAATTGCAGAACTGGTAGGACAGGAAAAATACCAAAAATTTCTGCCATATTATCCGGTTTGCGCAAAGTGCAACCGACTCTACACAGCACAGTCATACGAATATGATCAAAGCAGACGCGTTGTCAAGTACAGATGCGTCGAAGCTGAGATTGGCTCCAAGATGTTAAAGGGCTGCGGACATGAGGGGGAGGCGGACATTAGCAAGGACCTGGGAAAGCTAGCTTGGAAGGTAGAGTTTGCCGCAAGGTGGCATGCATTTGATATCAGATTTGAAGCATATGGTAAAGATATCATGGATTCAGTCAAGGTCAATGATTGGGTTGCAGACGAAGTACTGAACCATCCGCACCCGCACCACGTAAAATATGAAATGTTTTTGGACAAGGGAGGCAAGAAAATTTCAAAATCTGCAGGAAATGTGGTCACGTCACAAAAATGGTTCAGATATGGAACACCAAAGTCCATGTTGCTATTACTATACAAGAGAATTACCGGTGCTCGCGAGTTAGGATTTGAGGACATTCCAGCACTGATGGATGAGTATAATGAAATTGAGGACATTTACTTTGGCAAAATCAAGGTAGACAATGAGGCAAAGCTGCTCAAGACCAAAGGACTCTACGAGTACACAAACCTGCTAAATCCTCCAAAGGTATCATCGGTTCATCTCAACTATAGGCTGCTAATCGAATTATGTAGAATCTTCAAGGAAGATCGCAAAAACATGGTTGCAAAAAAGCTAGTCGACTATGGTACGATAAAAAACTCGGACCCACATGTGGAGCATCTAATCGAGCTGGCAGGAAATTATGCGGATGACTTTGAGGAAGACGAGCCAACAAAAATAGAGATAAGCTCAGAGGCCAAAAAGGCGCTAGCTCAGCTAGTCGGAGTTTTGGAATCAGACAAGGAATTAGAGGATCTGCAAAATGTCATCTATAACATCTCAAAAGAAAATAATGTGCAGCCAAAGGACTTTTTCATGATACTATACCAGATAATAATCAACGCAAACCGTGGCCCAAAGATAGGACCATTCATTGTTGATATTGGGCGAAAAAAAGTAGCGCAGACAATATCACGCCATATCTAGGCATGGCACACAGCGAACACAATAAACAAAAAAAGAGCGGCGCGTATTTTTTGATAATACTTGGCGCACTATTGTTTATTGTTGTGCCAACATGGTTCTCAAAAGAGCCAGAGACAGGCCTTGTCCTTATCATACTGGGGTTCATAGTCGGCGGAATAGGGTTTTTCCTGAAATTTGTTCGAAAATAGAAAAATTCATCTTGATATGATTTGGTGATCACTCCATGGGACTCTTCAAGCGCACAAAAAAAGAGGAAACTGTAGAATCATCCCCGGAACCACTTGAGCAGATCAGAGTAAAGAGTCCAGAGGAGATTCAAAAGGAGCAAATTCAAAATGAGCTGCAAGTTGTCCAGGAAGAATTAGAATCAAAGACAAACCACCTCAATGTGGTATCTGAGAAACTGGACAAGGTCAAAGTGGAATACGATGAGCTGGTCGGAACCGTGATGGCCGCCAAGCGAGAATCAAACGAAAAGAAAACCGAGATGGATGCGCAGCGAGTTCAGCATCAGCAATTACTAAAACAGATAGAGGTAGTCAAGCTGGAACTGGAAACCATCAAGAGGCAGATTGAGGAGAAAAAGACAACGCTAAACGAGATGAATAGAACCAAGACGGATTTGGAAATTGCAAAATCAGAGCACTCTAAGTACAAATCAGAAACAGAGGAAGTCAAAAACAACCTGCAGCTAGTGCAAAAATCATACGACCAGAGCAGAAAGGCCCAAGAGGCTGCAAATCAGGAATTGCTCAAGGCAACTACAGACCTTGAATCGGCAAGAACCGAAATTGCAGAAATCAAAAAGGAATCAGAGGTAACAAAAAAAGAAATTGAGTTGGCAAAAAAGGAATTAAAATTCATTGAAAACCAAATGTCAAATGTCGGGGAAAAATCCAGCCCAAAAAATGTAGTGGCTGCTGCAAGCTCGGTTGTGTCATCGCTTAATGCAAAGGTTATGGCAATGCAAAAGGAAATGGAGATAATAAAGACAACACTGCAACGCGAACGGGCAGAGCACCAAGAAACAAAGGCAAAACTGGATGAGATGCTAAAATCTAAAGAGTGATTATTTTAGTCGTTTTATTATTTCCTTTTTGATAAACAAAAACTCTTCATCAGATAATGTTCCTGTTTCTTTTAGTATGGCAAGCTTTGATAGCTGATCAACTATGCTTTCTTGGCCGGAGCTTGGAATTACTGGCTCTACGAGTCTTGGTGACGGCTTGACCGTAACGGATTGAGAATGAAATTGAGGAGAGTCGCCTACCTCTTCCAAGTAGGTATGACCTGAGCAGCCGACAATTTGCATGTGCTGTGTGAGCTCCTCTCCTGCAAATTCTATTAGAGATCCTATTGCAGATCTGTAACCACACATATCGCAGACAACTAAGAACTGACCCGAGGCAAGATTGGGGATTGAATCTGCGTCAGATTTGCGGACATATTCGGCATATCTTGTCTTTCCACACTGGTGATTCTCGGTTTGGACGTGTTCGTCGCAGAACTTGAATCCGCAGTAAGTGCACTTTGTGGGCGCTTTTAGCGCATCTCCACAAAACAAGCACGAATTAGCTTTTGTTCTTGGCTGCGATAGGCTCAATCTCAAGGCAAAATGCCAGAATATTATTAAAAAGAAGTAGCTCGTCTGTGACGAAATTTGGCTGCAAATCTACATGTGTTTTTATGCTACAAGACAAAAATTAGCTCAATGTATGTTGGTCTGATTTTGGTTTTTTGGATTTTGATGGTTGGGATTTTGCCTGTGTTTGGTGAAATTGTGATTCCAGAGTGGGTTTACAAAATACACCAATACTGGAAGGATTATCAAATAACGCGAGATGAATTTGCAAACGCAATATCATATTTGCAGGGAATCAATACAATACAGCTAGAAGACGAAGCAAATCCAGTTGCCAGTTTTTTGCTAAGTGATTCACTTCTAAAGCAGGAAAGACTTGGCCATTCAGAGTTTTCTAGATGTAGTGCTGAATGGTACATCACGGGATACTTTACTCCCATTGAATCGGATTATGCCGGTAAATTCATAGATATTATGATAGACGGAACGCAAAACAAGTATCGTGAAGACTTTGTCACAGAGATAAAGACAGAGGGCTGGGGCAGAACCATTTCAGGCAATTATCTTGGATGGTATGATGATTCATTTCATCTATCTGATAATCCACTGGATTCTGAAGGAAACACGCTGATACTAAATGCAATTGCAATAGACACATCGGTGATTCCTGTAAACTCTAAGCTAACAATACCTAGCCTTCCAGCACCTTGGAATGAAACAGTATTTACTGGATCCGACATTGGCACTGCAATCATTGGAAAACACATTGATGTGTATACTGGAGAGGGAAAATCAGCACTTGATGAGGCATATCGGATTACAGGCAATGACAATGTTGTTTGCCTAGAGGCAGAATAAATGTCGGTTTTGCGCACAATCGGCAAGGCCTTTGCGTTTGTCATTGTAGGAATAGTGACGATAATTGTAGGCGCATTCATGTTGCGCGGAACAATGCACATGTGGGATAAGAACAAAAAGGATGACGAGTCCAAAAATGACTAGCCTAAATAATGCGAGTGCCCTAGATACGACATGGTAGGCCCACAAGACGGCGGATTTGGCTTTGATCAGTCCAAAAAATACTCGGAAGTAGAGAACCTCGATCAGGTTTGTGTGCAATGTCAGGCAGGCCAGCATGCAAAATGCCTAGCAAAGGCAAAAACAATTCCAAGCTGCGAATGCGAGCAATGCATGATCTTTGGCTAAATTGATAAAATAATCTTATATCTTTCAAAAACAACTAGCAAAACATGAAAAAATCCGATGAGGAGTTTGTTGAAAAATTTCTAAAAGATTATGACGAGATGATGGAAGCATTAGGGAACGAAGAAAAACACGATCTCTATAAAGAAAAAACCAAATAGAATTTTACGAGATTTCTGCCGAACCAAACAATACTGAAAATTGCTTGCACCAAATGAGCGCAGTGTTGTATTTTAACAAATCAGTTCCTTCTGGGATTTCATAGTTTTGGTTTCCAATGTTTGCCTTTAGCTCACCAAGGCTCACATATTCTTGTGCAGTCTCATCTGTTGCCAAATACACATAGAGGTCAGGTCCGTTTGTTGCCTTGAAGTCCTCCAGTCTCAAGAGTTGTTTTCCATCTACCAGCTTGACTATTTTTGCCATGCCTTCTGCATTGTGGATTCCATCATTTACTCCAACAAAGGAGCCGGTTGCCAGGACTTGTGGAACCTCGACAGTCGATGTTGTGACGCCATCTGTTGTGGTAATGGTGCTGGTAATTTCCGGTAATGGCTCATCTGTGGTGACATCAAAGAACAATGGCGCACCAGTATATGCTGCAACTGGGATTACCACGCCCAGAAGGATTCCAATTATGACAAATTTTTTGTTCACGAGAAGATTTTAGTACAATGTATTAAAACGATTATTCCAAATCTACTCCAAATTGAAAGATTTGGGCTCCGATTCACTGAATCCAATCATATCGATTCTTTTCTCTAACTCCTCGTCATCGCCCGATGATGTGATAGAAAAGCAAGATAAGAGTTTGCTGGATTATTCTGTTTTTATGAACTTGGCATACGCGTAATACAGATCAAACGGCCTGCTGTAGATTATCAAGACGTTGTAGGCGTCATGGTCAACTGATGTGATGTCATAGTTTTGATCACCCTGTGATGCCTTGAGTGGGCCAATATCAATTCCGGTTTGTATTGTTCCGTCTTTGGTAAGGTATAATCTCTGATCAATTCCGCTTGCCACCCCAAAGTCCTGCAGCCTCAGAAATGTCATGCCGTCTGAGACAAACACAGATGCAGTCCCATCTGCATCATAGCCCTTGATTCCACTAACCTGAGTCAGCTTGATCATTCTCAATTCGGTTGCACCAGACTGCTCAGTAATCAAATCCTTGCTTTCTGCTGCAAAGCTTGGATTGTCTCTTGCCTCATCCAGTATGAGGTTTCTGGTGCTAGACGGCATGTTTTGGACCAAGAAAGATTTTTGATCTTCGGACAGTGCAATAAATTTCTCATATGTAAGATCTGGCTGTATGTCAGATAGTGCCACGCCTAACTTGTTTTGCTGCTCCGGCTGGACAAATGAGGACGCCACCACATAGTACGAGCCAATAAGAAATGTTCCAATTATTACCGATATGGTGACTGTCCTTAGCAAACTTAGGCCTCCGCAGATACTGTGAACTTGGTTTTTGCGTTCACCTGCATTGCAATTCCAAAGAATACACCCATCACTATTCCATATACGACATGCAATTCTAGGGAGCTGATCATAATCAGATCAGAGTTTGCCAAAAGAATCTGTGATTCTCCCGTTATTGCACCAGACTGGATTATTGGCATTATCACAAAAACGCTAATCGGAATGAAAAAGGCAAAAAACACTACAATTCCGGTTGTGGCCCCAGCCAGTGCTCCCTTTTTGATGGACGTAATGTCTAGTCTTTTGTGCATGGCAGAGCCAAGCCCAAAAACCGTGCCTATTAGTGCAGCTGTTAGCATGTGGGATACCATTCCAAGGAGTGTGGCCTCTACTCCAGATGAGCCAATTGCTAATCCAACTATTTTGTAAAAAGAGCCTTGGCCTGAACCCATGGACAAATCAATTGCAAAAATGCTCACAAAAATTGCAAATCCGCCGACTAGCCCGGCTATGCATCCAATCTTTGCCCTCTGTATTACAGAGAGGTTGGGATCAAAACTGATCATGTGGATGGCCAGTGCTCACTCTCGGATTTTTCCCACTTTTCCTTTTTTTCCTTTTTGATTTTGTCTTTCATAGAATAATCCTCATACAGCATGAATGAGCAAAACAGGCCCATCACACTTCCATACAAGACATGCAAAATTAATGAGCCCCACAAAATGTCATTTGAGGTTGCCAGCAATGTTTTTGCTATTTCCATCTGCTCGGATGATACCAGTGACAAGCCAGATGCCTGATCTGAGATCATTGGCATCATCAGATATAGTGTGATTGGCATGAAAAATATCGCATACACTTGGATTCCAGTTACCGCACCTCCGATGATTCCCTTTGGAACGCCAGAGATCTGAAGTAGCCGGTGTAAAGTGGAGCAAATGCAAAAAATTGCACCAATCAATGCAGCAGTCAGCATATGTGCAAAGAATCCAAACATTATAGCAGGCAGTCCGTCAAGGCCAACCAGCATTCCTACAATTTTGTAAAATGTCCCAAATGGAACTCCAATATCATTGTCAATCCAGAAAAACGAGCTGAAAAGTGCAAATCCACCCACCAGTCCAGCAATACAACCGGTTTTGGCCATACGGTAGATTTCTGCACCGCTAGTCATACATCACCGAAAGGAGCATCAATTTGCATGCGCTTTTCAACTATTCAGATACACCTCAAACAAATATAATCATCATCATAAAAATAATGAAAATTTGTTTGATTATACCGTGAAATAGATGAAATATGTTTAGGTGTAAAATCATAAAATTCAGGATAGTATTGCAAGCTGTGCTATGAAACTTGAGTTTCAAGCCACGGACCCGGTACGAGCGCATCAATGTTTTCTTTGCTTGTTGCTATCCCAAACTGCTCTGCGATATCATAATCAATAAAGATGATCAGGTGTGATCTGAACGTTTGTCAGAATCATACCACACCAAAGCAAACAAACGTTAAACCATCAGAATAGAGTTTTTTGGTGCCTATCTGTGAATTGAAGTGATTCCAATCCAAGCAATAATCTCAGGCGGTTTGCAGTTGCTGGGCCAAATCCTTCGTATCGGTTGTTTACTAGGATCGTCGCATACGAGATGCGGTCTTGGATTTTTTGCAACTTTGCAATCCATGATTTCATGGATGGTGTTTGGTCTTTTTGCAGCTTGCCAAACTGTGATTCTGGAATGCTTCTATCGCCGATTAATATCACATAGACAAAATCCGATGTTAACGGCGCGGTATTATTTACACCAGCAACATCGCTCCACACAAGACAGACCTTCCTATCAGACAAATATGATATGGCAGAGTCTGAAAACCAGCTGGTGTGACGCCCTTCTATCACAACGTTATGGTTTGGGAAGTACGAGAATAATGACTCCAGTTTTGGCTTCGCCTCCTCAAATGATAACGATGTGGTAGTTGGACCACAGTTTGCAGATATTTTGTTCCAAGTGGCTTTAGCGATTGTATGAATTGCTCCAGGTGTAGTGATAGATTTCCCAATCTGTTCTCATGTGTCATGATTCTTGGTAGCTTGGCCATAAACTTGAAATGGTTTGGAGTCTCGGAATGCCATTTTTTGGTCATGGTTTGGCTAGGTATGGCGTAAAATGTCGAGTTTATCTCGGTGACATCAAAGATGGACGAATAATGCCGCAAAAAGTCTGATTTTGGCATGTTTTTTGGATAAAACGAGCCTAGCCATCCATCATAGCCCCATCCAGTACAGCCGATGACAGTTTGCATTATTTTTTCTTGAACCACTTGAATCCAAGCTTGAATCCGGATTCTTTGTCCTTGCCCATTCTATCCAGCTGCTCGTATGTAATTTGCCTGCCGTGTCCCACCATGTTGGATGTTTTCAGATCATGCAGCCGAAGTCGCTTGCCGTTTTCCAGCTTGATTATTGCATCATCAGATAGTGCAAACCCCGAGCCCTCATCATGAAATGTTATGGTGCCGCCTGTGAGTAACTCGATTTCGCAATTATAATTTATTGTAGTGCCAAATATGCTCAGATGCTTTGCCCGCACCTTGATATTGTTTACAAGATTGTTTGCAGCTACGATTTCACCATCTAACAATACGGTCTCTCGAGCTGTGCCAACAATTACCTTGCCCTTTGGTGCACGTAGTTCGGTAAAGTGCTCCTTTGTGAGAAAGATTCCGACTCGACCGTGCGGGTCTTGTAGTGTTTCTTTTATTCCAATTACATTTCCTGCAATTATATCGCCGTTTTCTGAGAGTATTTTTGCTCCGTGCTCTATTGTAAAATTGTTCTGCAGTGGATCAACAAGTATGAAATTGCCTTTGGTCACCATAATCTGGGTCTTGTTCTCATCTGCATATGCAAAGTATGGGCTGGTGATGCTTCCAGACAGGTATATTGTACCATCATAAGTGAGCTGCCCTGCCCAGAACTTTCCTTTGATGGATAATTCCCCAGTCTTTTTTCGCTCAAACTCTATTTCGCCTAATTCCTTTGAGCCAAATAGTTTAGAGCCTGTTGCATCATCGCGCTGGAGTAATGAGGCCCAATCCTGGGCCACCTTCATCTCTCTTGCGACATCTCCAGATAAAATCAGATTTCTGCGCCTTCGCTCTTCCTCGGAATCGCCCGTGTAGACCTTTGATTTTTTTAGCTTTTCATCATCAGAATCAGGATATGCTTTTCCAAGCTTGAGGTCCTCGTAT
This sequence comes from Candidatus Nitrosotenuis cloacae, assembly GCF_000955905.1. Classification (GTDB taxonomy): domain Archaea; phylum Thermoproteota; class Nitrososphaeria; order Nitrososphaerales; family Nitrosopumilaceae; genus Nitrosotenuis; species Nitrosotenuis cloacae. Next base: position 1,107,023 of record NZ_CP011097.1, read on the forward strand.
GCTTGGATGATTTTTTTGACCTTTTCCTCGTCTCCTCCCCTGTCAGAGTGATGGTCCAGTATTAATTTACGAAATGCGTCTCGAATTTCTCTTTGTGTAGAGCCCTGCTTTACGCCTAAAATATCATAATTGCTCTCGACCAAGATGACTTGATTCACAACCTGCAGTATGTATTTTTTAGCCCTTCATGCCAAATCCGACCAAAACCGAATAACAGCCAAGGCCACATTCCTCGCAGATTGGCTTCATGGAATCATTTTCCGCGCTTCCAATGCAGCATGGTCGTTTTTCTCTACCCATATGATCCACTGATAGGATGGCCCAAGTCGGGCAGTCAATTGGGGTGGTGCCCTGTCCGCCCCAGCTCTTTTTCATTAGTTCTAGCTGGCTTGGAGGGTTGATGATATAATCCGGATATTTTTCTCGCAGTGAAATAATTTCATCAATTATTTTGGTTCGCTCTGGGCCAAACGGCATCCACAATGGATCACCTTTTGCAAACGGCGTGTGGAACTGGAATCCAATCTTGTTGGAGTATGGGCGCCACCCATCCATGACATCTTTGATTGTAGTATAGTTTAGCGAGTTTATTGTCATTGTAATCCAAATATCCTTGTATGCTTTTGGTCCATTGGCTTGGATGTAGTCTAGAATGTTCTTTTTTGTGGTCTGATGTGCGTTATGGCCTCGGATCTGGTTGTGGATTTCCTGGTTGCCATCAATTGATATCCAGTAAAAGTAAATGTCCTTGTATTTTTTTAATGGTAAGGTGCCATTTGTTACAAGGCAGACCCGTTTTGGGAATTCCTTGATAAATAATTCCACGACATCTGGTCGAAGAGTTGGTTCACCACCAACCAAAGTTATGATGAATACGTGGTTTTTCTTGAATTTTTCATCTATGATCTTTTTCCAGTCAGATACTGACAACTCCTCGTTTTCCTTTCGATTTAGCCACCAGTAACAATGGGTACAATGCAAATTACACACATTGATTATATCCGCAGAACCATACAGTGGACTTTTTTTGCCAAACAGCCTATATCCGGCAAATTTGGTCAGAATATGAAAATAGCATGGTGATTCTGCCAGAATTTGTCTGACTCCCCTTCCCATTATCTCCATGCGTGATCAGCCCGGCTCAAACCAGATGATATTGGCGTGCAAACATAATAAAGAATAGGCAGGACTTGGCCAGGCACGAAAATTACGCCATACACAGAGAATCAAGCCATCCATTCATATGCATCCTAGTTATCACATCCAATGACTAGACAGTCAACGAAGAGAGTGGAGGTGTAAAGATGAGTTTTAACGATAATTCCGAGCGACGAGATAATCGACGTTTCGGTGGAGGATACAGAGGCGGCGGAGGAAGACGATACAACAACGATAGAGAATTTGACGACCGACCAAAACCAGTAGAAACTGGCAAGGAATACGATGTATCAATTACTGAAACATCCAGACAAGGCGACGGAATAGCTAGAGTAGACGGATTTGTCATATTTGTGAAAGGCGGACAACCAGGTCAAGAGACCAAGGTCAAAATCACACAAGTTGGCAGAAGATTCGCAACTGCTGAACTAGCACAATAGAATAATTTACGGAATAAAATCTGTAGAGAAGTTTTCTAAATTTTTTAATTATTTTTCTAATTCTTGGATGTGATCATAACCAGTTTATACTGTGGATGATGTTGGTTTGGTAATGCTGTCTTTGTTCCAGCTTAGCACCAGAAAATATGAGGATGAGATCATTCTGGTGCAAAAGGCAATGGTGGATTTAGAGAGTAAATGTAATCTTTCCAATGGATATAAAATCGGAAAACCATTTAATCGAGCTGGCTGGACTTTTTTTGATTTGGAGATTAGTGTAGAGATGACTGCAGTAATAGAAAAATCCGGCATGATGGAAGGCGCCTTGGGATTTACAATCAGCGAGCAGATCAAAAACTTTGTTGGACACCATTTGGAGTCATTTGGAAGTCAGGTTCGAATCAAGAAAATAGACTATGCCTAGAAGCCTTCTGGTGGATTTTGAACGAACACGTTGCATATGAGAACGTCAGTTTTTTTGTCTCTGGATTGCACATTGCATGTGACAAACTTTCCCTTTAGTGCCCGTTCTAGATCCATTACGGTTCGGTCTTGGCCAGAGTTTTCCGAGTTTTCTATCTTCGCAATCATTATTTTTTCAGTCTTGCTGTATTCATCAGAGTTGTCCTTTCTAAAATGAGTCACGTACATTCGAAACATATTTCCTGAGAGGCATTCCATTACAGGGCCACCTATTCCATCACCCATAAGGATTTTGTGTTTGTGGATGCTATAATTGTAAAGTTAGAAGTGGATCCGAATGGAGAGTCAACAATATCAAATTTGTTCTATCTATGTCATATTGGATTGGCATTGTCAGAAATTAATAGTAATTTTAGAATTATAGTTATTCCTGAAAAAACAATACTTGGTAAAACTATTTTGGAAAATTCTCAAATATCTTATCTTCTACAATTTCGTTTGCTTTCCGGTAGATTGACCAATCAGTGATTTCCATCAGATCAGGAATATAACGTCTTAACAGTCTCCAATCATCTAGAGATATTTCAGACATTGATGAAATTAAATCAAAAGATAATTCCTTCTTCTTTAATTCATTGGGTATTAATTTTCTTAATAACATACGAATGTGAGACAGTTTGGGTTGAGGATTATTGTATAACTCATTAAACAGTGGTACAAGTTCATTATCAGATTTATAACGTTCACGTATTCGCCAAGATTTGTCAGTATTTCGCAAAATCATGAGTCTAGAATAACCCTTTAGTATTTTTTTGAAAAAATCTCTACAATCATTATTAATTTCAATTATTTTAACCAGTTTTGGATATCGTTTGTGTAAAACTTGCACTACGAACAAATTAACAAGACTGAGCTTTTTGTTATTTGTATCAGAAAATGATTCAAATGCAATAATTAAATTATTAATAAAACGTTTTAGTTGACGAGGGTTGTTTTGGACGGTTTTTATTAGAATATTCGAATTATCAGATATTAATTTGTAATATTTTCTATCGATGCTTTTTGCAATGTTGTTTTCAATCAAGTCAATTAATTTTGTATCATCCCATTTGGGAAGATTTAACGGGATTTGAATAATCTTTTGTAAATAGTCACTACCATCTACTCCAACATCATTATACGAATAGGAGATTAATTTTGCAAGTGTTGTATGGCTTAAACCGATTACATAGACAAATCCCTCCATATCTAAAAATACTTTAATAGATTCTAAAACTTCAAGAGCTTTCTTTGGTGAGCATCTATCTAAATCATCAATGAAGACAATAATTTTACAGTTTTTGTTGTTTTTTCTGATTTTCCTCATCTGAGTTTCAATAATAGATAACCCATCATAATAGATAGTTTCTTTTTCAATGCTCATCAAAAGATCGAATTTTTTTGAGATATTTTCTTTGATTTCTTTTATAACTTCTTGTGAGAGGAATTCTTGTAGGAGTTGTTTCCCAGATTCTTTACCAAAAATCTTTAATGCGTTAAAAATGGTTTCCCGAATAGGTTCAAACTTCAGATTATTAGTCATTGCATAAGCAATGTTTTTTAATAAAGCAACTGTTGCAAACTGTTCTTCTCGCTCATATTTCCAAGCATTGAACCAGATAGTCAATGTATTATGGTCATCATCATAATCAGAGATATTTTTCTGAATTTGTTTCATTAAAGTGGTTTTTCCGGTTCCCCACTCACCATAAATTCCAGTTACAAAATGTGGCTCTGAATTCTGTATTAATGTGGATATAGTCTCTGCTAATAATTCAAAGTCTTTAGATGGTGAGGATTCAGGTAGATCAATTAGAACTTTTATTCCTTTCATAGAAAATTTACTGGATGCTATTTTATTAAGTTGGATCTAACACATATTGATAAAGTGCGATCTTACTATTTGAATTGAACAGATTTTGCGTTTGCTCAAGAACGAATCGATGAAAGAACAGTTCTTTTGGCAGTCTGAAAAGGTCTGAATTTCCTCCTTAGTTAGTGAGTTTCAAGTGTCATTTCGTGCGTGGAGGATCCAAATAAAGTACAATAGTGAAGCGGATCCGGGGGGACTCGAACCCACGACCTGACGCTCCGCAAGCGTCCGCACTATCCAAGCTGTGCAACGGACCCACTAAAATAAACCAAAATTAAATCTGTAAAAAATGTTCGTAAATGATATAATTATGCAGAACTAGTCTCTGCCTTTTTGACAAAGACGTAATGCATTATCAAACCTGCGATAATTCCGCCAATGATTGGACCTGCCCAGTAAATCCAGTGGAAGTCCCAATAGCCAGATGCTAGTGCCGGACCCAAAGTTCTTGCTGGATTCATTGATGCGCCAGTCAGTGGAATTCCAACCAAGTGCAACAAGAAAATCATGCCACCAATTACCAGCCCATACATTCCGGCTGGCGCCTTTTTGTGAACCGCAGTCATGAAAATTACTGTAACCAAAAAGAACGTAAAGACTAGCTCCAATGCAAAGCCAGACATTGCCGAATTGCCAAGCAGTGCACTCGGTCCGCCCTGTGTGCCAAAGTTGACCTTTGCTCCAAGGACTGGAAATATTGCCTTTAGTGTAAATGCTGCAATGATTGCGCCAATTATCTGAAATACTATATACCCAATGCCATCCTTGATTCCGATTCTTTTTGTTATGATCATTGGAATGGTAACTGCCGGATTGATATGAGCGCCAGAAACATGTCCAAATGCATACACCATCAAGCCGATTGCGCCGCCGTGTGCTAGTGATATTATCAACAAGCCTTCAAGGTTTAGCGTATCGCCAAACATCGTAGACGATACTATAATGGAAAGTGGTCCAAAGAACACCAATGCAAATGTACATAGTGCTTCTGCAAACCAAGCTCGCCCTGCGACCATGAATCATGCCCTTTTCAATTTCAATATAAAATATGCGACCGATCTATTCCTCTGAAATAATTATAGGGAGTCAATCCAAGGAATAATACAATGCTAGCAGAAGGCGACAAGGTCCCAAGTTTTGAGCTTCAAGATGCAAACGGAGATACCATCAAATCGTCACAGTTCAAGGGCAAAAAGTTTGTAGTCTATTTTTATCCAAGGGATTTCACGCCAGGCTGCACCATAGAGGCAGATGAATTCTCAAAGGAATACAAAAAGTTCCAAAAAATTGGCGTCCAAATTATTGGCATATCAACTGATGATGTGGAATCGCACAAAAAATTCGTAGACAAGATGAAGATTCCATATGTTTTGCTATCAGACCCAGAGTCCGAGGTATCAAAAAAGTTTGGTGTCTGGGGCAAAAAGCAATTCATGGGCAAAGAGTACATGGGAATACAAAGAAGCACATTTCTGATAGATGAAAAGGGCAAAGTCTTCAAGGCATACCCAAGTGTCAAGCCAAAGGGCCATGCAGAAGAAGTACTGACTATACTGTCAAATTAAAATAAAGAGAAAAGAGATTTTGGATTTTTAGAAGCCCTTTGGCAGCGTGCCTTTTGGTTTTGCTGGTGCTGGTGGTGCCGGAGGTGGTGTCGGTTTGAATCCTGCTGGTAGTGAACCCCTAGTTGATCCAGTTGGTGCTGGAGCTGGTGGAGGTGGAGCCTTTACTTGTTCTTGTTGCTGCTTCATTCTAGCAAGATATTCTTTTTCATATGCCTCTAGCTGATCCTTTCGTGATGCATTTCCATTATCGCCAGACGATGCCTGTGGTGCCGGTTTTGTGCCAGCTGGCAAGGTGCCTTTTGGTTTTGGTGGCGGTGGTGGAGGTGGAGGTGCAGTTGTTGTTTGTGCAGAACCAGTTGCAGTCGATGCAATACCATATCCTGCGAAGTATTTTGTTCTAGGATGGTATGCAAGCTTTTCTCGTGTTGCAAAGTACTTGTTTGAAGGTTGAGTGTAACCTGTTACCTTTGCCTTTTGGAGACTCCAATCTGATGTTGGAACGCTTGCTTGCTTGACATGCTTGCTTGCAAAGTATCGGTTTGGTGCTGGTGAATATCCAGTTACCTTTGCTCGATAGCTGTGGAAATCAGTCATTGGTGCGCTCTTCCACTGATCATACACTGGAACAATTTCGGCTGCTGGTTCCTGTGGCTTTGGTGGTGGAGCTGTAGTTTGCGGTGCTGGCTTTGGAGCTGGCGGCGGTGTCTGTGGAGCCGGTTTTGGTGCCGGCGGAGGTGTCTGAACTTGTGGTGGTGGAGGTGCTGTAGTTTGTGGTCTTGATTCAAATTGACTAGATAATTTTGCGAGCTTTTCTTCGAGTGCTGCAATCTTTGCTTCTAAATCCTTCTTTGATGATTTAGTTGTTCCAGCCATGTGTGGTTTTTCTGACACCTCGATAGTTTATTTACATTTTGTTCGGCTCACCTCCAAAACATTTGGGTGAATTTTTTATCAAAGATGAGATTTTTACAACTAATCCATGCCAAACCCGCAATTCCAGATCTAGTAATCGATCACACCATACGGTAGAATTTATTCAAAAATATGTAAGAAAATATGGAATTTTTTAGAAGCCCTTTGGCAGAGAACCGCGTGACGGATTTAGTTTCTTTGCTGGTGGTGGAGGTGCAGTTGTTGTTTGTGCAGAACCAGTTGCAGTCGATGCAATACCATATCCTGCGAAGTATTTTGTTCTAGGATGGTATGCAAGCTTTTCTCGTGTTGCAAAGTACTTGTTTGAAGGTTGAGTGTAACCTGTTACCTTTGCCTTTTGGAGACTCCAATCTGATGTTGGAACGCTTGCTTGCTTGACATGCTTGCTTGCAAAGTATCGGTTTGGTGCTGGTGAATATCCAGTTACCTTTGCTCGATAGCTGTGGAAATCAGTCATTGGTGCGCTCTTCCACTGATCATACACTGGAACAATTTCGGCTGCTGGTTCCTGTGGCTTTGGTGGTGGAGCTGTAGTTTGCGGTGCTGGCTTTGGAGCTGGCGGCGGTGTCTGTGGAGGTGTTTGAGTTTGTGGTTTGTATCCTGCTGGTAAGGTACCTTTGGCTGCAGCTGGTGCTGGAGCTGGTGCAGGTTTTGGTGCTGGTGGTGGTGTTTGAACTTGTGGTGCTGGCTTTGGAGCCGGTGGTGTTGTTGTTTGCGGTGCTGACTCGATCTGCGTAGCTAGTTTTGCAAGTTTTTCTTCTAATTCTGCAATCTTTGCTTCCAAGTCTTTTTTAGTGGATTTAGCACTAGACATGTACAATAACTGCCCGGAACGGGGTTTATTTACATTTGGGTAAATTTCAAACCATACTGGATCAAATTTAATAGAACCAACAAACTATACAACCCAATGGATGATTTTGAGAAAGAGTTTCCAGGATTTGACTGGAAAAACACGCCGGCATACAAGCATCCAGGAGGCAAAGACTGTCCATGTCCAAAGCACGAGTATGTCAGAGAGCAGATCAACTATACCAGAACAGTAAACCAGACCAGCAAAGAACCAACCAAGGTTACGCTCAAGTTTTGTCCAGAGCACTACAAGGTCTACATGGAAGAGGTAATTCCTGCAATGCCACTAAAGTACAGACTGCTCACCAAGATAGCGCTAAAGCTTGGGGCAATACAGCTAGAAAAGCTGACCCACATGCAATCAGACCTTTGCTTTTACTGCAAGTTTGGCTCCGGTGGACACGGGAAGAAAAGCGAGCTTCCACCAATTCAGTAAGTTTTTCCTAGTGTTATACAGGTCCGACTAGAATCTTTGGCTTGTTTGGAGTATCATGATGGCATCTTTTGCCGCAAACAGGACATGTCTTTCTATCCAAAAATATGCACTGACAGATATGGGTCTTCAGGTAGCTTTCAGCGGATTTTGTGTGCTCACCTGAGCCATTGCAAAACGGGCATTGGGTTCCGAGCAGCTCAATTGTTCCCTTGCCCTTGCAGACTGGACATTTTTCGCTACTCAATTGGATAGAGTCGCGCCCCCTGATTAAAATGCCTTTGTTGGAATCACACAAAAATGCAGTCAAGCTTTATACTGGATTTGTGCCAGTCCCTCAGTATTGCCAATTGAGGACACAACAGAGTTTGTGCAAAAACTAGAAGCAGCTGGCGAGCTAAAGCGAGTCAAGGTCCAGGTTGATTCCGACTTGGAGATTGCAGAGATTTTGCGCAGAACAATGTACGAAAATGGTCCTGCCATACTATTTGAGAATGTAAAGGGCCATACCATGCCAGTATTGGGCAATGCGTTTGGCTCAATGAAGCGGCTTCAGATAGGATTGGAAATGGACGACTTTACAGAGATTGGCCAAAGAATAGTAGACATGACAAAGATGGAAGTGCCATCTGGATTTTTGAACAAGATAAAAAAACTGCCCGAGCTATCAAAGATGGGCGAAATATTCCCCAAATTAGAAAAATCTGGCCCAGTCACCGAAGTAATTGAAGATAACCCATCATTTGGAAAAATTCCAATTCTAAAGACCTGGCACAAGGATGCAGGCAAATTCATCACACTGGGTCTGGTTGCAACAAAGCATCCAGAAACTGGCGTGCGAAATCTCGGAGTATACAGAATACAGATCATAGACGATACTCATGCTTTGATGCACTGGCAAAAGCACAAGCGAGGTGCACATCATGGGGAGTTATCAAAAGAAAAAGGAGAGAAAATCCCAGCTGCAATAATAATTGGCGGCGAGCCGGCCACAGTGTTCTCAGCGATTGCCCCAGTGCCAGAAGGACTGGACAAGTATCTCTTTGCAGGAATCACCAGAAAAAGCGGAATTAAAACAGTAAAGTGCAAGACACAAGACTTGGAGGTTCCAGCAAATGCAGAGATTGTTCTAGAAGGATTTGTCGACCCATCAGATATCAGAGATGAGGGGCCGTTTGGTGATCACACCGGATACTATACTCCAGTTGAGCCATACCCGACATTCACATTAACTGGTGTGATGCGACGACAAAAGCCAATCTATCTTACCACCATAGTCGGCAAACCAATCCTAGAAGATGCATACATTGGAAAGGTAATTGAGAGATCGTTTCTGCCGCTAATTCGCATGTTCCATCCAGAGGTAGTCGACTTTGCAATGCCTGCGGCTGGCTGGTTCCAAGGAATGGCAATCATTTCCATCAAAAAGCGCTATCCAGGCCAGGCAAAAAAAGTCATGATGGGTTTGTGGGGCACAGGACAGCTGGCGCTAACAAAGATGTTCATTGTGGTAGATGATGATATCAATGTCCATGACATCAATGATGTAATCTGGGCAATCACTACACGTGCAGATGCCGCTCGAGATTGCACCATCATAAACAACACGCCAACAGATACACTGGATCCCGCATCGCCACTGGTGAACTTTGGCTCCAAGCTTGGAATTGATGCCACACAAAAGACAAAGGAAGAAGGATTCACAAGAGAGATTCAAGAAAAAGTAACAGTCGATGATGCCACAAAATCCTTGGTTGATTCCAAGTGGTCAAGCTATGGGCTCTAATGCATCTTGACTAGATTATAGAAATTATCGCGCTCTTCTGCAGCATATCCTATTTGGTGGATTGCATCAATTATCTTCTGGCCGGTAAGCTCAGTTGAGCGAGCGCCAGTACAGGATACTACTTCTTCTCCAATTAAAGTACCACCGAAATCATCCGCTCCATACTGCATGGCAATTTGCGCCATTCCAACTCCGTTTGTGAGCCACGATGACTGGACATGATTAATCAGGCCATCAAAAATGATTCTAGACATTGCAATCATTTTCAGCAACTGCATGCCGCCAACGCCATATGTGACCAGATTTTCTTTTTGCATCAGAGTGTTGTTTGGCTCAAAGTTCCATGGAATGAACGCCATAAAGCCGCGAGTCTTTTCCTGTAGTTTTATTATCTTATCAAAATGCTCCGCAACGTCTTCGTGCGATTCTACATGACCATACATCATGGTAGCCGATGCAGGCAATCCAATAGAATGAGCCTCATCCATTATTCTAATCCAGTCTGCACTGGAGATTTTTTTGGGGCTGATTACATCCTTGACAGAGTCCACCAGGATTTCAGCTCCTGCGCCAGGAACCGATTGCAGTCCGGCATCCTTTAGTCGAGATAATACCTCTTTTGTCGAGGTCTTTTCTATTCTTGATATCATGTCGATTTCAGATGCAGACAAGCCGTGCACTCCTACCTGTGGGAATTTTGTGCGAATCATCCTAAATGCATCCTCATAATATTCAATGCCAAGGTTTGGATTATGACCTCCTTGAATCAATACCTGACGTATTGCAAACATGTCCCATGCAGTCTTTACGCGGGTCTCTATCTGGTCCAGCGATAATGTATAAGATTCCGCATCTCCAGGTGAGCGGTAAAATGCGCAAAACTTGCAGTCAGTAACGCAGACATTGGTGTAATTCAGAATGATATTATTCACAAATGAGGCCTTTTTGCCAAATCTTTTCTGGGTCAGATTGCCCGCAACCATTCCCATCAAATGCACGTCGTCTGATCGTAACAGTCGCAAAATATCAGACTTGGTTGGCCTAATTCCCCGCAACGCATTTTCTAAAATGTCACCGATTTGACTGGAATGAATCTGCTCTGTTATCTGGCTCAAGTGCCTTTTTTGGCCTGACTATCTTATTTAATCCTCACTAGGCTTGATTACAATTTGGCATCACGTTATTTTTATTTAGGGTAGACAGGCGAGATTCGTCATGGTTAGCGGTCTTCAAATCAGAATGGACAGAATTTTACGCAAAGGAAAGATGCTCTGCATCCCAATGGACCATGGAATCTCTAGTGGACCAATTGAGGGCCTAGAGAGTCCCGCCAGAGTCATCTCACAATGTGAGACCAAGGGCCTAACAAGTGTAATAATCAACAAAGGAATTCTCAAGACTTTACCAAAACCAACGCGAATCGGCATACTGGTACATTATTCATCGAGCACGTCACTATCCATGTCGCCAAACAGAAAGATGCTCTCCGGCACAGTAGAAGAGGCATTGCGACTGGGAGCAGACGGAGTATCTCTTCACATCAATGTCGGCGGAAAGGAAGAGCCGGAAATGCTAGAGCAGTTAGGACTGACTGCTTCCGAGTGCCACAAGTGGAACATGCCATTATTGGCAATGATGTACCCAAGGGGCGAGAATGTCAAGAATCCCCATGACCCAGAAATAGTAGGCCATGTTGCAAGAATTGGCGCCGAGCTTGGCGCAGACATTGTAAAGACGCTATACACAGGTGACATTGATTCGTTTGCAAAAATAGTAAAGAGCACACCGGTGCCTGTTGTGATTGCAGGTGGTCCAAAGGCAAAAACAGACGAGGACGTCCTGCAAATGACAGAGGACGCAATGAAGGCAGGAGCCAAAGGCGTAACATATGGCCGCAATATTTTTGCACACAAAAACCCAGACAAGATAGTCGATGCACTGGCAGGAATAATATTCAGAAAGGAATCTGCAAAAGAAGCAGCGAAGAGAATTGCAAAAAACTAGAGAACTAATTATTTTGCCAAAGGTGGGCAAATCAGGCCTTGCCAAGTTTCTATCAGGCTTGGAGTCCGAAGGAATCAGAACAGCATATGTCGACCCAAAGTTAATTCCACCAAAATCAAAGCTAGCCTCGATTTACCCATCAAGTATGGCAAAATACGTCATATTGGAAAAAGACGGGCAAAAACCAAAGGGAAAAAAGGCTGGAAAAAAATTCAAGGTCCTATCAAACAATGATATTGAGAAAATATTTTCCGAGGCAAAAAAAGGCCTCGACTTTGTGATAATTGAGGTAATGGACTGGAAGATAATTCCACTAGAAAATATCATAGCAAAGCTGCACAAGATTCACACCGAGATATTTGCACTTGCCCGCACCCCAGAGGAGGTAAGAAAGATGTTCTCCATTCTAGAGATAGGAGTCGACGGGGTGATATTTGAAGCAGCCACTACATCCGAAGTAAAAGAAGCAATGGTGTATCTTGGTACTAGTACATTCGAGCTAACGGAAGCAAAGATAATCGACATAAAAGAGGTTGGCGATGGAGAGCGGGTCTGCGTCGACACCGCATCAATGTTGCACAAAGGTGAGGGAATGTTAATTGGCTCTAGATCAAACTTTATGTTTTTGGTCCACAACGAGTCAGTCGGATCTTCATTTACATCCCCAAGACCATTCCGAGTAAATGCAGGTGCTGTCCACTGTTATACAATATCCCCAGATGGTACCACAAAATATCTATCAGAGTTGGAAACAGGTGCAGAGGTTTTGGTAATCAATGCACATGGTAAGGCAAGACGAGCAACTGTCGGCCGCTCCAAAATAGAGAGAAGGCCGATGCTAATGATAAAGGCCCAAGTAGGTGATGAAATAGGCGGTATAATAGCTCAGGATGCAGAGACGATTCGATTTGTCAGACCAGGTGGACACCTAGTTTCTGTTACCCACCTAAAGAAAGGCGATTCTGTATTGGTTCATGCTAAAGACGCCACAGGTAGACACTTTGGCATGGAAGTATCAGACGAGTATATTTTAGAAAAATAAATGGCATACAAGACCTGCGTTAGCATTGCAGAATCCACGCCTGCCGGTGTGTTATTCACGCTCAAAAAGGCACTCACAAAATCAGACTATGCCGAGATACGGTTTGATTTTTTGACGCCAAAGGACATCCCAAAGGCCCTGCAAATAACAAAAAAATACCACAAAAGGTGCGTCTTTACACTGCGCCCAAAATCAGAGGGTGGAAAATTCCAAGGATCAGAGAAAGAGCGCATATCGATTCTGAAATTAATTGCAGAATACAACCCATATCTTTTGGATGTGGAATATTCCACCATATCAAAGAACAAGGATCTTACACCATACATCAAAAAAACAAAGACACCAGTCCTGGTATCGTGGCATGACTTTGCAAAAACACCATCCATCAAGACATTGCTCCAAAAATACACCCAGATGAAAAAATTCTCTAGTCACATCAAGATAGTAACTACTGCAAGATCAACCAAAGATACCGCAACCGTACTATTATTGTACAAAAAGCAGAGCTCGGGACTGATTGCTTTTGCAATGGGTGACTATGGCAGAATATCAAGAATTCTTTGCATGAATCTGGGCAGCCCATACACGTATGTCTCACTTGGCAAGCCGGTTGCTCCAGGCCAGTTCAGCTTAGATGAGATTAAATCGCTGCAAAGCTTGCAAAAATAACAATGACTAGAACATTTGCAGTCATTGGAGACCCAATAGAGCATTCCTTGTCTCCAAGCATTCACAATGCCGCATTCAAGGCACTAAACTTGGACTGTACATACATTGCTTATAGAATTCCAAGGAGTGAGCTCAAAGAGGGAATCGAGTCGCTGCGCCAAATCAAGATTTCAGGGTTTAATGTTACCATACCACACAAAATAGAGATGATGCAATACCTGGACGAGTCCAGCCCAGAATGCAAGATGATCGGTGCTGTAAACACGGTATCCAATGAAAACGGCAAATTTATCGGCTACAACACAGACATGGACGGCTTTTTGGAGCCCATCAAGAAACGAAGCATTGGAATCTCTGGAGAGTCAGTCTTGGTTCTTGGCTCAGGCGGTGCAGCAAGAGCTATAGTAGCAGGTTTTGCAAAGGAAAGAGCAAAAAAAATCACAATAGCAAACCGCACCATACAAAAAGCACAAGAGTTATCAAAATTCACATCAGGCCTTGGCGTAGAATCTGATCACACCACGTTGTCTGATGTGGATGTATCCAAATACAAATTTATCATAAACACAACATCGGTCGGCCTAAAAAACGAGTCAAGCCTCATTTCTACAAACAAGATAAACACAAACCACGTCGTGTATGATATCATTTACATGCCAATGAGCACGGACCTCATCACACAAAGTAAGAAAAATTCTGCGACAATAATTTACGGATATGAAATGTTACTTGGCCAAGCTGTATTGGCATTTCAGATATGGCACAAGATCCCGGCACCATACGATACCATGAAAAAGGTCTTGCTTGGAGGAGTCTAGATGCAGGTAAAGGCTACGGTAAATGGTGCAATCTCGCTGGTAAATGCAATTGCCACATGGAAGGGCGCAACGCTTGGCATATCATCTAAGGTTGAAGCAATTGTATCTGCAACCGAAGGCAAAGGTATACAATTACAATTGGACAATCAAAATATGAGTTCTCGCCTTGTCAGCAAGGTAGTCGAGTTTGCAGTACCAAAAAAAGAGCTGGAGAAAAACAAGATCACAATATCATTGAGCTCAGAAATACCAACCGGCTATGGGTTGAAAAGCTCTAGCGCCATTTCTTCTGTAATATCTCTAGCATGTCACAAACTATTCAGGCCCGATTATACTGACAGCCAAGTTCTAAATGCAGGAATTGACGCATCGCTTGCCGCCAAAGTAAGCATGACTGGAGCATATGATGACGCATGTGCCTGTTATTTTGGCGGAATCCAGGTTACCGACAACAAGGCGCGCAAAATCATAAAATCTGACAAAATCCCTGCAAATCTATCAGTTGTAGTGTTTGTACCAAAGTCAAGAAAAAGAGGAAACATCAAGCAGCTCAAGGTCTTGGATGTTATCTTTGAGAGGGCATGGAATTTTGCAAAAAATGGCGATTACTGGAACGCAATGACACTAAACGGATATTCAACATCAGCTGTCTTGAACTCTGATCCAAAAATAATATCATCACTAATAGAAAACGGAGCCCTTGGTGCATCCGTGTCTGGCAATGGACCATCCATTGCAGCTGTTGTAAAAAAAGACAACACATCAAAAATAAAAAAGGTCTTCTCAGAGCATGAGGGAACAATAATGGAGTCAGAAATCAACAACAAGCGAGCCGAAGTCCATGAACTGTAATGTAGAACAATCAAGGCTCAGTGGTGTCATAACATGTCCCACCAACAAAAGCTACACTCACAGGGCAATATTTCTGGCATCCCTAGTAAATGGGAAAAGCCTTATCAAAAATGTATTACGATCACGTGACACAAACGCAACAATTGAAATCTGCAAAAGCCTTGGCGCAGAAATTACAGAGGCAGGTAGCAACCTCAAGGTAAAGGGCATATCAAAGTTTGAAGGAGAGGAATTAACAGTGGATGCATCAAACTCTGGTACCACAATTCGAATAGCTGCTGCCATTGCATCACTCCGAGATTCTAAAACCATACTTACTGGGGACGAGTCGCTGCGAAAAAGGCCCATGAAACCATTATTGGATGCACTGGAGGCACTTGGCGCAAAATGCTCATCAAATGACGGAAAACCCCCGCTGGAGATCACAGGCAAGATCAAGGGAGGCGAGATATCAATTGCAGGAAATGTCTCTAGCCAATTTATATCAGCATTATTCATCGCATCCCCGCTAACCGAGCAGGGAGCCACAATCAACATCTCATCAGAACTAGTATCAAAGCCATATCTTGATGCTACCATATCTACGATGAAAAAGTTCGGAGTAGACGTGATTGTAATGGAGCAGTACAAAAAATACAAAATAGAGCCGCAGGAATACAAGCACACAACAATTACCATACCGTCAGACTTTTCCAGTGTCGCACTGTTGTTGTCTGCTGCAGTCTTGGTTGGGGAAGAACTCACAGTTAAGATTTCAATTGGTGATTTGGCTCAGGGCGATGAGGCAATAATTGACATTTTGGGAAAACTCGGAGTAGACGTATCACTAAACAACAATGCAATCACCGTTACCACGCCAGAAAAGTTGCTTGGTGGAAAATTCGATCTGTCCAATACGCCGGATTTGTTGCCGCCACTTGCCATCTTATCACTAAAGTGTGGATTCCCTCTGGAATTATACAACGTAAAGCACGCAAGATTCAAGGAAACCGACAGGATTGCAATTCTGGTTAGAGAACTAAAAAAACTCGGCCTAGACATTGCCGAAAAGGAAGATGGTATGATCCTAAATCCACCAACCATACTGAAAGGTGCAGACCTAAACTCGGAAGACGACCACAGACTGTTCATGGCGTTTTGCATTGCTGGAATGTATGTTGGTGGCTGCACCATATCAGACCCAGAGTCAGTTGATGTTTCGTATCCAAGCTTTGTTGATGACATGAATCATGTCGGCGCAAAGATAACAACGAAATAGGTTATATGCATCGCATGCCGATTTTTACATAAGATGCCTGGAAGCTCGATTGGTCAAAGGCTAGTGTTGACTAGTTTTGGTGAAAGTCACGGACGATGCATCGGAGCAGTATTGGATGGATGTCCGGCAGGCCTGGAACTGGAAGAAAAAGACGTACAGAAAATGCTAGACCAACGCAAACCAGGACAATCACTAGTATCGACGCAGAGAAAGGAAGGTGATGTTGTAGAAATTTTATCGGGTGTTTTTCGTGGCCATACCACTGGTGCACCAATTGCAATGATAATTTGGAACAAGGACCAGCATTCCAGAGATTATGAAAACCTAGTAACAAAGATGAGGCCTGGTCACTCGGACTATCCTGCCTTGGTAAAATACAATCAATACAATGACTATAGGGGCGGCGGGCGATTTTCAGGAAGACTCACTGCCACACATGTGATGGGTGGCGCAATTGCAAGAAAGCTGCTCAAGCAAACTCTAGGAGTAGAGACAAACTCGTACACCATAAAGATAGGAAAAATATCAATGAATGAAAAATTTGATCAGAAAATGAAAAGCAAGATCTACCAAAACGAAGTGAGGTGCCCAAACCAAAAGACCGCAGAGAAAATGAGAGCGTCAATACTTGCTGCAAGAAAGAACGGCGACTCGTTGGGTGGCGTGATAGAATCAATCACTACGGGCGTTCCAGTAGGACTGGGTGAGCCAATATTCAGTTCTTTGGAATCAGACATTGCAAAGGCAATCTATTCCATACCATCTGTCAAGGGAGTCGAGTTTGGGTCAGGCTTTGCAGGATCAGAATTGTTTGGCTCACAAAACAACGACCCATACGTTACAAAGAATGGCAAGGTCAGCACCAAGACAAACAATTCAGGCGGCATATTGGGCGGACTATCAAATGGCATGCCAATTACAATGAAAGTAGCATTCAAGCCGGCATCATCTATAGCAAAAAAACAATCAACCATAGACATCAAGACAAAAAAGGCGGCCATACTACAGGTGCAGGGACGACATGACCCGTGCGTGGTTCCAAGAGCACCACCAGTGGTGGATTCACTGGTATCTTTGGTTTTGGCAGATCATGCACTGATTGGCGGATTCATAAAGCCAGTCCTATAAGAAATGTCAGACATAGACTCGCTCCGAAACAAAATTGATGACATTACCATACAAATGGTAAAGCTTCTCAAGGAGCGAACCAATATAGCAAAGCAAATCGGCGAGCTCAAAAAAAACAGTGGCCTATCCATCAATGATGAAAAAAGAGAAGAGCAATTACGCACTGAAGTATCCGAATTATGCAAACAAATTGGCCTGGATGAGTCCATTGGAAAAAAATTCCTAAATTTCCTGCTAAACGAGTCCATCAAGGTCCAATCAGAGGGAAAACAAACGCACCTTACCATATTTCTCAAGGCAAAGAACCTGGAGCAGCAGGGCAAAAGAATAATCCACATGGAGGTGGGCGAGCCGGACTTTATGCCGCCAAAGATAGTCCAATCTGCTTTGGGCGAATCATACGATAAGGGATTTGTCAGATATGGCCCAGCACTTGGGATGCCATCACTCCGAGAGGCGCTGGCAAAATATTCCACTAAAAAATTTGGTGCCGAAGTAAAGCAAGAAAACATTCTGGTCTCACCAGGCGGAAGGTTTTCAGTATTTCTGGCAATCTCGACTTTGCTGAACCCAGGCGATGAAATCATAGTAATCGAGCCCGCATGGCCTGCATATCGAGACTGCGCAACAAATGCTGGAGTCAAGGTTCGAACTATCTCCACCACACTTGAAAACCACTGGAACCCATTCATTCCAGAAATAAAACAAACGATAAACTCTAACACAAAGATGATTGTTCTGAATTA
The DNA here is from genome assembly GCF_000955905.1 of Candidatus Nitrosotenuis cloacae. Classification (GTDB taxonomy): domain Archaea; phylum Thermoproteota; class Nitrososphaeria; order Nitrososphaerales; family Nitrosopumilaceae; genus Nitrosotenuis; species Nitrosotenuis cloacae. Next base: position 1,125,042 of record NZ_CP011097.1, read on the forward strand.
CCCAAACAACCCAACAGGCAAGATACTAGAGCCAAAAATCCAGGACCAGGTAATGGATTTGGCAAAGCAGTACGACCTGTATGTGTTAAGTGATGAGATCTATTCCGAATATGCATTTTCCATGTGGAAGTCAGTTCTTACAAACAATTACAAAAAATCAATTACAATACAATCATTTTCAAAATCGCATGCAATGACTGGACTGAGAATCGGCTACACCATAGCAGACAAATCCATCATAGAAAAAATGGTAAGACTCCAAGCACTGTGTATCACAAATGTCGCAGAGCCAATCCAGTATGCTGCGCTAAAGGCACTGGATGCAGACATTACACAAAACCCAAAGACAGTGAAATCAAAGATTGATGTTCTGGTGGAATCGGCAAAAAAGATAGGTCTTGACTTCATACCACCGGATGGTGCAATGTACCTTTTTGCCAGGATAAACAAGCCGGGATTTGATGGACTAGAGTTTGCCAATAGGCTCTTGGATCATGGGGTTGGAATCGCCCCGGGAGACGGTTTTGGCAATTACAAGTCATTTATTCGGATCTCTGCCTGCCAGGACCAAGATACGCTCCAGAAAGGAATGATGATATTAGATGAGGTTCTGAAGGGCTCGTAGATGAAAAAAAGCATCACTATTTTGGGCGCAGGTGGCAAGATGGGCCAATGGTTTGCCAAGTATTTTACTTCAATTGACTATGATGTGGTGGGATTTGACTCGGAATCTCCAATTACTGACAAGGCAGTAAAAAAGGCACAATCGCTAGTTGGCGCAGTCCTCAATGCCGATATTGTATTATTGTGTACGCCAACAAGACGCACACCGGAAATAATCAGACTGATTGCAAAAGAGATGAAGCGCGGATCATTTCTAATAGAGATATCATCACAAAAAGCAAAGACTGCCGCATCGCTATTGAAAATTCCAGCAAAGATAAACCCGGTTTGCATTCACCCAATGTTTGGCCCAGGTGCAAAAAAGATCAAGGGTCAAAACATAATATCAATTCCAATCAAGGATGCAAAAAAAGAGCTGGCGCTAGTAAAATCATTATTTGAGGGCGCAAACTTTGTAACAATTGATGCAATAGAGCATGACAAAAAAATCGCAATCATACTTGGTCTGACACATTTGGTGAATCTGGCATTTGCAAACATTCTATCAAAGGATGACAAGATATCACTCACTGAGCGCATGTCTGGAACAACATTCAAGATTCAAAAAATATTATCAGAGAGCATCATGACAGAATCAACTGATCTTATTGAGACCATAATATCCAACCCAGAGATTCGACGAGCGGCAGAAGAGTTCTGGAAAGACATTGGAAGACTACTCACCGCAATCCAGGAAGGAAAATCAGAGGACATTACCAATTACATCAGAACAGTACAGGAGAATCTGAGCAAGAACACCAATCTGGAAGACTCGTACAAGAAACTAAATACAATGATAAACGCAATCGAAAAGTAATGCGTTCAACCAAAATAGTAACGTCCTTTGTGACAAGCCAAGAAAAACTACTCATCCTAAAGCGCAGTGACAAAGTAAAGAGTATGAGGGGACTTTGGGGCGCAGTCAGCGGAATAATAGAAGGGAATGAGGACCCACTGCATCGAGCAAAAATCGAAATCTATGAAGAAATTGGCGCAAAACCAGAATCCATACAACTAATCAAAGCAGGGGCGGACATGACGGTGTCATCGCCTCAATATCCGGACCACCAGTGGCATATTTTCCCGTTTTTGTTCAAAATGGAGACCACCAAAATATCACTGAACTGGGAGAACAGCTCCTACAAGTGGATTAGTCGTGACGAGATAAATCAATACCAGACGGTTCCAAATCTGGACGAAGTACTACTCAATTTGTTGTAGGTTTTCGTTTTCTTTGGTATACTTTCTTTGTTGTGGCAGCATCAGGTACACACATGCCCCACCGCACATCGTACAGGGTACGTTATTTCCAGTGTGCTGACCGGTTCTATTGTGGATGCGGGCTGCCTCCTCTGGGTCTATAGACAGCGAGATCTGTTTTTCCCAGTCCAAGGTTCGCCTTGCTTCTGTCATCTTTGTGTCCCAAATGATTGCCTTCTCCCTTAGCTTTACAAGATCACCTGCATGTGCTGCAATGCGGTATGCAATCAGTCCCTGTCGGACCTCTTGTGCATTTGGCAACGCCAAGTGTTCTGCCGGGGTAAGATAGCACAACAAATCAACGCCTTCGCTTGCAGCAATTGCAGCACCAATTGCACTGGAAATGTGATCATATCCTGATGCAATATCAGTGACTAGCGGTCCCAGAACATAATACGGTACATCGCCAATTAGCGACTTTGCCAGCCTTACATTTGCAGCCACCTCATTTAGTGGAACATGGCCTGGACCCTCCACCATCACCTGTATGTCTTGCTCATGTGCTTGCTTTGTCAGTCTGGAGATGTTGATCATCTCTTGTACCTGTAATTCATCGTGCGAGTCCAAAATAGAGCCAGGTCGTAGTGCATCGCCAAGACTAAATGTTACATCGTATTTTTTTGCAACTTCAATCAGATAATCATAATGAGTAATGTAGGGATTTTCCTTGTCATACTTTAGCATCCAGGCAGCAGTTATGGTTCCGCCTTTGCTTACCACACCGCCATATCTCTGGACCTTGAGGATTCGCTTGGCGATCTCTTTTGATATGCCAGAGTGGATGGTAGTGTAATCAACGCCGTCTTTGGCATTGTTCTCAAATGCGTTTAGAAAATCATCTTCTGTAATATCCAGTGGGTTTTTGTGCTTTTCAACCCCATGGTTGTATGCCTCATAGATTGGAACCGTACCAAATGTGATCGGTGCTGCCTCTAGTAGTGCGCGTCGAATAGAGCCGACATCGCCACCATCGGATAGATCCATTATTGTATCGGCGTGATGTTTTACTGCGACTTTGGCCTTTTCTATTTCCTCATTTAGGTCTACTTTGAGCGTAGAGGTTCCAATGTTGACATTTACCTTGGTCTTGAGGCCCTTTCCAATTCCCACACGGTGTACCTTTTGTGGTCTGACATTGTTTGCAGGAATGATAATCGAGCCAGTTGCCATTTTCGATTTGAGCCACTCTACGCTGACGCCCTCATCTTTTGCTACTTGTTTCATCTCATCTGTGATTATTCCGCGTCTCGCTGCGCCAAGCTGAGTTCCCATAATACCAGTAGGTGACCTCTAGATTTAAACAATAGGCGAAGGATCACCGGCAATTCACAAATACTATAACCCGACAACGATTACAAATTTTCATGAACATTTTGGCAATCGGTGGATCGGATCCTTCCTCTGGCGCCGGCATACAATCAGACATAAAAGCATCACAAATACTGGGTGCAAATTGTTTTAGTGTCATAACTGCAATCACTGCACAAAATTCAAAAGAATTCAGTCTGGCAGAATCTGTATCAGCCAAGTCAGTTGAGTCCCAGATTGATGCAGTATTGTCTGATTTTGAAGTTGATGTGATAGTAATTGGGATGGTGTACGATGACATTACAATAAAAAAAATTCATGACAAACTAGAGAACAAAAAAATTCCGATCATATTGGATCCAGTGATAAAATCTACCACCGGCGGGACATTACTCAAAAAAGATGCAATCACATTACTCAAAAAATTTCTAATTCCTATTTCCAATATCATAACTCCAAATGTTGCGGAAGCCGAAGCGCTTTCAGGCATAAAAATCAGAAAATATGACGATCTGGTTAGAGCATCAGAGACAATCTCCAAAATGGGCGCAAAAGGCGTAATCATAACAGGACATTCATTTTACAAAAACAAAGTCAGCGATTTCATATATCATGATAAGAAGCACCAATCGATCTCTGGTAGAAAGATTCCAGGCCAAACACATGGCAGTGGTTGCAATTTTGCTACAGCCCTGGCATATTCCATTGCGCAAAAATCAAATATTTTCGATGCGGCAAGATTTGCAAAACAATTCACGTATCAAACTATAACATCTGCAAAAAAACTAGGAGGGAGGGTAAAGATAACCAATTCCAAGCCAGACCCAATTAGAATAGAGCTTAGCTTGGCAATCAATCAATTCCAAGAAATCAAGGGAGTCAGTGAATTGATTCCCGAATGCCAGACAAACTTTGTCTTTGCAAAGCCAAAAGCAAAATCAACCAAAGACATACTTGGTGTTGCTGGAAGAATTGTTAGGACTACCAACACGGTCACAATGGCAGGCACTCTAGAATATGGCGGCTCCAAACACGTGGCAACTGCTGTACTAACAATGCGGAAAAAATTCCCGCAGATACGATCGGCACTAAACCTAAGATATGATCAAAATATAGTAAAAAAATTCGCAAAGCATTGTAAGATATCCAGTTATGACAGAGTCAAGGAACCAAAATCAAGCAAATCAAAAGAAAACTCGTCCATTTCGTGGGGTATTAATTTTGCAATAAAAAATTCATCCGCACCACCAGACATCATATACCATAAGGGAGACTGGGGCAAGGAGGCAATGATCATAGTATTTGGGAATAATCCAGGACAGGTGCTGGACAAGATTTCAAAAATTATCTAACTAGTGCAAAGATCTTTGTGTAACTGAGCATAAATACTTGGGATTTTGATGTAGTTTTGTGAAAGCAGTAATTCTAGCAGGCGGACTAGGAACCAGACTACAACCATACACTACATTTCTTCCAAAGCCGATGCTACCACTCGGAGAAAAGCCACTGCTTGAGCACCTAATAGAGTGGCTTAGACGCAACAAGGTAGATGAAATTGTTCTGTGTGTTAGTTATCTAAGAAAGACAATCGAGGATTACTTTGAGGATGGTGCAAGGTTTGGAGTCAAAATAGAATATGCAATAGCTGACAGGCCGCTTGCAACTGCCGGCCAGCTAAAGACTGCAGAACCGCTGGTCAATGACACATTTGTTTGTGTGTATGGGGATTCTGTGTTTAATTTTGATCTCAAAAAAATGATTGCCCAACACAAGACAAAAAAATCATTTATCACAATGAGCCTTCACCAGTACAAGACCAACCTCAAGTACGGTGTGATTGAAACCAACAAGTCAGGCAAGGTCACCGCATGGAATGAAAAGCCAGAGATCAAGGCAAACATCAACATCGGGTGCTATGTCATGGAGTCAGGAATTTTCTCATACATTCCGCAAAACAAGCCATACGGAATGGATGATGTTATCAAAAAGGCGCTCTCAAAGAAAAAGGATGTTGGTAGTTTTATCATCAAAAATGGATTTATCGATATTGGAGACAAGGCATCCTACAAAAAGGCATACCAAGAATTCAGAGAAAAACTCGGCAAGATTTAATGTCCGATATTACAGTCCGCAAAATACTCGAGTCCGACCTTGATGTCGGCTTTTTAGAGTCGCTGGATTCGCTAAGAAAGGCAAGTGATCTGGACAAAAACAAGGCCAAGCAGATCCTAGAAAAGATAAGCCAAAACCCAGATCATACCATATTTGTGGCCCAATACCAAGGAAGGATAGTTGGTTCAACAACCCTACTAATTGAACAGAAATTCATCCATGGTGGAGGCAAGGTTGGCCACATCGAGGATGTCGTGATCTCAAAAGAATACCAATCAAAGGGAATAGGCGTAGTCATAATCAAGGCCGTACTGGAATACGCAAAATCCCAGGGCTGCTACAAAACAATACTGGACTGCGATGATTCTGTCAAGCCATTCTATGAGAAACTAGGCTTTGCCAAGCATTCAAACGGAATGCGGTACGACCACTAGAAGAATTCCTTGATTGGTCGCTTTTTTGTCCTAAACAAAAATGCACCCGCTGCCATTACAGCAAATGATACTCCCATGAATAATGGCGGAATCGTCTCAACGGTATAGACCCTATAGTTGGGGTCAATATTTTGAATCATATAATTTGCAGAAAGCATTCCAGCAAACAGAACAATTCCGCCTGCCAGGATCAATCCGCCAATTTGTCTTGAGCCATATCGCTTTGCCATGATGAATGCAGTTCCAGCAAGGCTTGATGCAGGTGCAACTCCAATTGAGATGTACATTAGGATCTTTGCCTCAGGCTCCACCTCTACGTTTGGATTTGTCAGATAATTGTATAGGACATTAATCTCGCCTGCAAACATTACAAAAAGGCCAAGTGCAGCAATTGCAATGTATTTTTCAATTCCTGCCATGATATAGAAAATTTCTTGTAGATAAATAAACGGTGTGACCCTTTAGATTATTCCGACCAGTCCGGCAAGTTCTTTTCTGCATGCAGCACCTAATTGTTCTGCTGCCTTTTCTGGCGCAACCGAATTCAAAAACACTCCATAACCCCGCTCAAGGCCGGACCATGCTGATGTTAGAGGATACACCTCAATGTGCCAATGGATTTGTCTGCTGTTTTTCTTCTCAGGTGATAGATGAAACACCAAGTTGTATGAGACGTTTTTGAGTGAGTTGGACAGTCCGCCAAGTGTTGCCCTTAGCATGAGGGACAGATCATTGATTTCTTTTTGCGTGATTTTGGAAAAACTAGTCGTGTGTTTTTTTGGACAAATCCAGTATTCGTATGGGTGTGATGGTGCCCAAGGGCAAAACGCCAAAAATCCTTCGGTTTGGAGCACCTGTCTTGGACCACCAGTCTCGGCATTTACCGACTGGCATAGTGGACATGCCCCCTTTTCGTTTAGGATTCTGTGCGAGGACTCGGCTTCGGCCTCAATTAGTGGAGGGATTGTGGAAAATGTGACTAAATTGATGTGAGGGTGCGCAGTTACGCTTCCTGCCTCTTTTCCGTGATTAATGTAAATTGAAACATAGGTTACGCCCCTTTGGGTGTAGAGCCATCGCATCCTGTCTTGTATGACAACCAAAATGTTTGACCACTGCTCAACTGATATGGTGGCCAGTGAGTCCTTGTGTTTTTCAGATGCCACCAGAATGTAGTGGTATCCATATGCAGGTTCTGAATATAGTGGCCTATCGCTGTACGAGTTTTCCGCAGAAATAGAGACTGCCGGATTTTTGCTCTCAAAGACTCGGACCGTCCAGTCTTCGACGTAGTTGTCTTCCGAGTCCTGCAGCCTTTGCAGCATTCCGTCCTTTGCAACCAATGACAACAATGATGGATTGGTCATGGATTCATTTCCAGGACAAAACGGACATTTCTTGGAGTCATCTATTTTGTCGTCGTTTTGTGAGACGATGGCAAATCTTTCTGAGATGTAGTCCTTTCGCATCGTCCCCATATTCGATAGTATGAATGCGTGCATGATAAAACCTTTTCAAAGATCGCAAATTGATTTTGGGTCAGCTGAAAGTTTAAAGTGATCTAGGATCAGTTTTCAAAAAGGGCAACTCAGAATGTCGGACAATTCCAAAGTGAAAATGGTTTATGTTTTGTTGGACGGAGTCGGCGACTTGCCACATCCGGATCTAAAAGGAACCACACCGCTAGATTATGCAAAAACTCCAAGCCTTGATAGAATGACAAAAAATGGCGCAATGGGAGAGGTCATATCAGTTGGAAAGGGAATCGCACCGGAATCCGACATTGCAGTCTTTAACATGCTTGGCTACAAGTTTCAGCACTCGGAATACGCAGGAAGAGGTGTAATTGAGGCAATCGGAACCGGAATTGACTTTAAAGATGGTGACTTGGCGTTGCGTGGAAACTTTGCAACACTTGATGATTCAGGCATCATATCTGATAGGCGTGCAGGTCGTAAAATAGAGAAAGAAGACGCACTAGCAGTATCAAAGGAAATCGAGGACACCATACAATTCTCAGAGCCTGGCGCATCAGTTGTTGTTACGCCAACAATAGGACATCGGGTTGTGGTTAGAATTCGTTGTGAGGGCAAACAGTTATCATCAGAAATTACAAACACAGACCCAGCATATTCACGGGTGGATGGCATGGGAATTGCCAAGGCAGTTGGAGATTATCTGAAAATAGAGCGATGTCTACCATTAAAGGACGTTCCAAATTCTGCGCTTACTGCCAAACTAGTAAATGAGTTCACAGAACAATCACTGAAAATTCTCAGGGAAAGTAAGACCAACCAGATCAGAAAACAGCAGGGCAAGAAAATGCTCAATTCCATTTTACTTCGAGACGCCGGCAACCATTATCCAAAGGTAGTTCCAATCAATGACTTGTATTCAATGAGATTTTCATGTATAGTGGACATGCCAGTGGAAATCGGCATATCCGAGGTGCTCAAGATGCGCACATTCAATGCTGGCGGTCTGACAGACTATGAGGAAAAGGCCCGTGTGGCAGCAAAGGCAATGGAGACGGAAAATGCAATCTATGTTCATCTGAAAGGCCCAGACGAATTCGGCCACGACGGCGACGCAATCGGAAAGATGAAAAACATTGAGGAAATTGATCAGCGATTCTTTGGCACACTACTTGATAATATTGACACTAGCAAGGTAGCAATAGTGGTATCAGCGGATCATTCCACGCCATGCATCAACAAGGGCCACTCGGATGATCCAGTACCGGTCTTGGTTTCTGGCGATATGGTAAAAAAAGACAACAGCACAAGATACACAGAGCGAAACGCAAAGCTTGGAAGCATCGGACTATTGGAAGGTGCCCAAGTGGTAAAGACTGCAATTCAGTTAATCATATAGTGAATGGCAAGATCTGCCCAGAACGCCTAATTTCTCCTACCTTCTGTCGCATCGCATCCACATCAATACTATGATACATTCCAGTAGAATGTGCCAGCTTGTCCATTGCCCGCCCCAGAACGGAAAGGCAGATGGTGTTCTCGGCTTTTTGGTAATGAACTAGGGCAGCTGCAATCAGTATGATTCCCTGAACTAGGTCTTTTTCGCCCTCGTAGCATTTTTTCCATACGCTCTCTAGGACCTCGTGGGCCTCCCAGAACCGCTCCTCGTTAAAATAAAATATCCCCTGCTTGATTGCATCCTCTTTTTCAATGTGCTCCTCGATTACCTGTCTTGCATGATCAAGGGGTGCAATTGGTGATAGTTTGTAGATCAGCTTATCCATTACCAGCTTGCTAATTGACACATCAAACTCGACATATTTTGTGGCGACTCGGCAATCCCTAATTGTACAGTTCAGTGCAGTCCCAAGATGTCTTGCCTTTGCAAGCAGCTCGCCAGTATCACTTGGGCCGTATCCAGTGTTTTTGAGGTGCAACATGAATCGGTCCAATGGATTGTGTGGGATTGATTTTTCTTAAATCTCTTCGTGATTTCCAATCAAGGTTTATATGAAATGGAAAAACGAGGCAAGAATACATGTCAATAGAAACACTCAGCGATGTAAACAATACATTCCTCTCAAGAAGAGAGATTGTTTGCAATTTCAAGGGCTTGGCAGGCAAGCTCAAAAAGCTAGACGCAGCAGACATGATTTCAAAACAATTCAAGCTTGACGGCAAGGTAATCATTCCAATTTTCATGAAAAACCACTCTGGGAGACCAGAAGTAACTGGAACCTTCTATGTGTATGAGAGTGAAGAGTTGGCAAAAAAGCAGGTCAACCCAACCATTTTCAAGAGACTAGATAAAATCAAAGCTGCAATTGCGGCTGCTGCTCCAAAAGAGGAAACAGCGGCAGAAGAGCCAAAAGAGGCTAGCTCATAATGGCAGACAAAAAGGCAAAAGCAAAGGCAACCGGCATTGCATCATACTATAAAATTTCTGGCGACAAGGCAACCCGAGTACACAAGTCCTGCTCCAGGTGTGGCAAGGGCGTATTCATGTCGGATCACAAAAACAGAAAGACCTGCGGCAAGTGCGGCCTAACTGAATTCATTCAGTAGAGCTTCTTTTTTCGCAGTTTAGATTCACGTTCTTCGTATTCTTTGATCTTTTGTAGTAGGTTTTGATTCAGGCTTACCTTGGCAAGGGCTTCTGCGGATAGCTTGACGGTGTTTGCATCTAGTGCCACATTTGTTACTGGTAGTTGCTTTGATATCCAAAACTTCTCTGTCTTGTCTTCTAGTTTATAGTCCTTGAATCCAGTTGGGAATTTTTTTGTAATATGTGTGAGTAGGGTTTGATCAGAAAAGACTGCCCTTGGCTCAAATAGCCGGGTGCTATCGGCATAAGTGTTCTCAAATAGACTTGAGGATACTTCATCTGATAACATTTCCATTTTTGAGATTTTGCGAATCAGCTCCAAATAATGCAGAAATTCGTGCGCCAGTATAGCATGAATTGTTCCCTTGAGTCCAAATGCCACAAGTGGGGCTGAAATCTGGATTACAACTTGAAATTTTTCCTCAAAGAATACCGGAATGGTTCTTGCAAATAATATTCCATATTGAAACGACATGTCTGCACCGCTAGTCAAGATAACGGACGGCTCTACGTACGATATTGGGTATGTGGTGCCCGATGCCTTTTCAATTCTTTGTATGCCAGCACTTACAAGCTCAAATCTTTCTAGTATGGCATCATGGATGTCTTGTGGGAGCAGTCCCTTTTGGTATGCCTCTCTTACCTTTACTAGATGATCCAACGGTATGATTCAAAATAACACGTGTAAAAAGCCTTAGTGTATGTTTACTTCATCAAAATCAAATCTTTCCAGCTTTGATTTGTTTGATATTAGATCAGAGACATTTGGGAAAATATCTTCGCCTGCAACAAAGTGCTTTAGTGGAACTCCACCATCCAGTTTCATGAAAAGGTAAAACGAGTTTTGCGATTCCACGCCATACTTGATAGAGTGAATATTTTTTTCCGATCGTTTGCCGGACTTTTCATAGATTGCCACAGTGTTGTTGCTTAGTTCGTCCAGCTTGACAAGGTTCTCTGGGATTATGGGATTCTCTGTTGTAATGTAGAGTCTTACCTTTGATACAAATGGAATTGGTCCCTGCGGAATCTTTGATATTTGCTTTAGGCCTAGTATTGTGATTTTGTCTGACTGTATCTTGTCTGGGATTTTGGGCCTTCTTTTCTTTGGGTTTAACAGCTTGGCAAAAAACGGCCTACCTTTTCCCAATACAGCGCTGGTAGTGTCCTCACCACCAATCCAGGTTATCTTTGCCTGGGTGGCGCCAAATTTATCAAAGAAATACCTGGAGATCATACCCTCTACACTATCAAATTCCGTCATGCCGTGTCTTTGGCACGTGACACAGCCTTTTCCAAGGCAATTCTGGCACGGCTTTTGCTTTTGAGGAATGTCTCGGACCGGCTTGACATACCTGCCGGCAACATAGAGCGATTTGGAGTGAGCCTCGCATGATTCGGTCTTGAAATCAACAGTTATGGTAAGGTCTGGATCGGCCACATTGTGATTACGCTTGGTCTTGCGGGAAAACTGTTTTGCCAGCTCGCGAGTGATACTTGTTTTTATGCCATCGATTCCTTTGAGCTTGAATTGTGATCTTAGATGATCGTCCCTGTCCAGAACTGATGGCTTTAGCTTGGCACCAATCAGAAACGTTTTGAAATCATAAACGGATGATGCCTCTTTCATCTTGTCCAAATAGAAATAAAGTGTATCGAACACATTCTTGCACACATAGCATTTTTTGTTTTTTGATTTGATCTTTTTGCGGATTTTTTGGCCCAACAATTTGTTTGATGCAAGGCCTAGCCTTTTTGCAAATAATCTCCCAAGACAATGATCACATAGATCATGTTCTGAGAGGATCTTTTTTGATAATGACACCACTGGGGTGAATTTGTCTTGGGTCACGATGAAATTTTTTTGGTAAAATCAGCTATTAGTGGTTTGCCTAACCCATACCCATTTTACGCAAGAAGCCCTGCATCTGTCTTCCCTTTGCTGCCTTCATCATGCCCTTGGAGTTTTTGTAATTTTTGAGCAGCTCCTTTACCTCGTGCTCCGGCCAGCCAGAACCGCGCGCAATTCTTTTGATTCTAGATGCGTTTAACAAGTCAGGGTCTGCCTTTTCTGTCTTTGACATGCTTTGTATGATGTAGCGCCACCTCTGGACTCGAGTCTCCATCTGCTCTACTTGGTCCTCCTTTACCATTCCGGAGAGTCCCGGCATGTTGTCCAAGAATCCCTTGAGGGATCCTACCTTTGATACTTCTTCTAGCTGGAAATAGAAATCATCCATATTCATCTTGCCGCTAGAGATTCTCTTTAGTCGCACATCATCTGCTTCGTTTTCCAGCCGCTTTGCCAGATCAAGCACTGCCTGAATGTCTCCCATTCCAAGTAGCCTTCCGACAAATCTTGTCGGCGAGAACAATTCCAAATCATCGACCCGCTCGCCGGTTCCAATGTACATTACCTTGGCGCCAGTTGCCGCCGATGCTGCAAGCGCACCGCCTCCTTTGGCAGATGAATCCAGTTTTGTGATTATGATTCCGCCTACAGGTACAGTCTTGTGAAATGATTCCGCTTGGTGGTAGCATTGCTGGCCTATTGTACCATCTATTACCAGCAAGGCAAGATCTGGATCGGTTACTTTGCCGATTTCTTTCATTTCGTCTAGCAGGTCTTTTTCTTCCTTGTGTCGACCGGCAGTATCAATTAGCATGATATCCAGGGCATGGTTTGCAAAGTGTTTCAGTCCGTTTTTGACAATTCCTGGTGCGTCCTTGTTGTTTTCCTCTCCATACACTTCGACGCCAGATTTCTCACAGTTTGTCTTTAGCTGAACTAGTGCCCCAGGCCTGTAGGTGTCTGCGCCAATCACTCCAACCTTGTAACCTTGTTTTGTTAGAAACTTGGCGAGCTTGCCAGTAATAGTTGTTTTTCCGCTTCCTTGGATTCCAAGCAATAATACCTTGTTTAGCTTGCCAGGCTTGAATGCAAAGTCATTTTCCTTGCCCAGCAATCCTGCCAATTCATCATATAGAATTTTAATAATGTGATCTTTTCTGGACAGTCCTGGTGGTGGGGTCTCTTCCAGTGAGCGTTTCTTGAGATTTTCAGCAATTCGTATTGCAAGATCAATTTTGACATCAGCACTTAGTAATGATTTTAGAACATCGTTTGCCAGCTGCTTGATTAGTTCTTCGTCTATTCCGGATGAGCTGACAATTTTTTTGATTGCTGCGCGCAGTCCAGTCTTGAGATTATCCAGCATTGTTTTTCATCTTTGCAGCCAGTATTTCAAATCTTCCTCGGTAGCCATCCCAGATTTTCTTGGTGTCAGTGATTTCTATCATACCAGAAAAGAGAGGACAGTCCACCACAAATGTTTCTGCCTCACCACCTTCAAAACTCAAATTGAATCTGTGTTTTTCCGATTTTTCCATCAAATCAGTAAGATCCTGTCTTGTTATTTTTTTGCCAAGCCATGATTCATCCAATCCATCAGCAGAGACGGCAGTTATGATAAACTCAAAGTTATGATCGAGTAATTCCACCATGTATTGTTTTTGATCTTTTTTCCAAATAGGTGTGATGATTTCCAGTCCTAGCTCTTTTGCCACGCCCTCAAATCGTGTTTTTTGAAATTCGCTTAGAATTCCGCCATGTACCACACCATCTATGCGGTGAGTCTGTTTTGCCTGCACCAGTCCTTCTTTGATTAGTTGCAGTTCCTGTGTGGTATTATCAGACTCTGATTGTATCATGATTTGTGGAATGTTCATGGCCTTTGCCTGAAGTGTTGTTTGGGATATGTTTGGGTGGTGCAAAAGATGGCTTTCCTCGGAACTAGCAAGGATTGTAATCAGGCAACTTATTGTGTGTCCCATTTTTTGCGCAGCATAAATTGCAAATGTACTGTCCTTTCCACCAGAGAACAATGCAGCCACATTCATTGTTGTGTATTCATATCAGCTTAGGTATTAACTAGAGTCCTTCAACACTCATAATCGTCATCAAAAATCAGATGGCTTTTCCGACCTATCATCAGGACCCTACTTTGAATTACACAATGATGTTATAGTTCTAACTCTTTATTCGCATGATTTTGGTTCTGTCCATTACCTTCCAGTATTCGACAGTTTGTCCCTGCTCTAGCTTGCCTTGAACTTCTTCGTCAATCATTTGAACATCTATTGTCTCAAAGGTCTCGCTATCCATCAATTGGATTTGATCACCAGTAATTGAGATGATTTGTCCTGATCTTTTATCAATCAGCGGAATGTGTACCTGCATTGATACAGGGCTTACGTGTGGGCGTTTTTGTCCATCAAAGATTCCAACACCTACTATTCTTGCCTTTGCTGCGCCGTGCTTGCCTGGCTTGCTGGTATCATATTCAATGATTCTGCATGGCTCACCGGATGGCTGGTCAGATACTGGGAGTAAAATGTAAGAGCCGATTTTTAGTGAACCCAAATCCGCAGGCTTGCTCATACTGTGACCAATTTATGCTCAGTATTTAATATTTATGAAGAAGATCGGGATCACTTTAGTTTTTCAAGAATTGATAGGCCGACCAAGTTGTTCATTGTGATTCCTTTTCTGCAAACGTTTCTTCTTGTCTGCTCGCAATACTTGTTTACACTTTGATGGCTTTTTTGGCTGGACACTTCCAATACCACGATGTGATCCTTGTATGGAAATGTGAATTTTGATGGCTCACTTGAATAGGACAGAATGTTGCCAGTGCTTGCCTTGCGAACATGATCGTTTTTTGATACCACCATGGCAAGATCGGAAATGTCCTCATCGGATTTTGAATACTCCATGTAATATACAGAGACAAAGTTCATCGTGCCATCCACGTCGCGCTCAAAAAGCTCGCTGTTTGTGTTAAAGACAAACGAGGTCTTGGGCTGTTGGTATTTTTCAATGTCTTTGGTTATTTTGGAGTCATCGTTGAATTTTGCCAATAGGTAATGATTTGCATGTGCGGGAAAATACGGCTTGCTGTCCTCAGAAAATGTGGCAGTCACAAAATACATGCTTTCTATGTTTTTTGATTCTTGCCAAGACTCTTTGATCTCAATTGACTTGTGGTCATGCATGTATGGAACGCATGCATATCCATCCAGGATGGTTTCTGACACTGCAAAAAATGCGTCTGAGAGATTATTTAACGCTTTTTTGATCTCTAAAAATTTGGAATCAAGTTTTGCAAGAATTTTCTGATTTCCTTATCAATACCTATTTAATAGAAGCACATGCGAAATTTTTTGTCCCAGCCTAGCTCAGCCTGGTAGAGCTTCCGGCTGTAGTGGTTGGCCATCGGCTAACTGTAATCAGCCTACTAGGCGCACAGATACCGGAGTGTCGAAGGTTCAATTCCTTCGGCTGGGACTACACTCCTTTGTCAAAACCAGTCTACAAAATATTCAAAAGCCACTTGTTTTCCACGTATTGTGATGAGTGGGGAAGCATGGTCGAACTTGGACAAAGTAGACCAAAAAATTATTGAGATACTGAACACCAATGCTCGCACTCCCTCAAAAGACATTGCCGTAGAATTAAGAAAGTCAGGCCACGACGTCTCAGATAGGACAATTCGAAAAAGAATCGAACGACTGGAAAAATCAGGAATCATCAAAGGCTACAAAGCAGTACTATCCGATGTTGCAGAATCCAATGAGCATGAGGCAGTATTCCTAAAATTCAAGGCAACAAAGTCACTAGAAACCCTAAAAGAGTCGGTCCGTGAACATGTGGCTTCTTTACCATATTATTTGATGATTGCAAACATGGACAGTGAATGGAATATGCTAGCCATTCTAAAAGTAGAGCGAGGCCTCAAAAACCCATCATCTAAAATCATAGAGCGATTTTCAGAGGACATAATTGATTACAGAATCACAAAGATTGATTTCAAAAATGTGAATATCGTAAATATGGCACTTTTACTTCTTTGACAAAGAAAATTCAGATTCTGCAGTAGCTAGCGCATCTTTGATCTCTTTTATGGTAAATGGCTTTTGAATAAAGGCCAAAACGCCTGAGCTAATAGTGTCCTTAACGCGCTTTGTTGTCTTTTCATCTGCGGTAATTAGGATGATTTGGGCATCTGGCTTTTCTGATAGTATCTTGTTTGCAATGATATCGCCGTTTGTGTCAGGCAGACTCATATCAAGCAGGATGATCGGATTTGACTTGAGCATCTTTTTGCATCCTGCCAGTCCATCATTTCCGGTATAATACGAGTGGATGTTTGTGTGGCCCAAATTATTCAGATAGCCCTCAATCTTTAGGACGATTGCCTTGGAGTCATCAACTATTATGATTGGCCTCGTTTCCGATACGGTTTCTTCTAATGAGTGCTCTTTTGATTTCTCAAATGCATCCTTTGCGTTGTCATATTTTCCCGCCTTGAGAAAACATTTTGCTGCGCACAAAAACGCCGACTTGGCTGCATAGTTTTTCTCTTTTTTTGCATGCGCAAAGAAAAGCTTGCCGGCCTCTATTGCTTCATTTGATGAATCTTTGTTTTGTCGGTTTTTGCATTCGGATGCCAGAATCAAAGACAACGCCGCCTTGACGGGGTCAGACTTTTTTATGGAATCGGCAATGCTGGTTAGCATGTTGTATGCTGCCATGTTCTGATTGTTTCTAAGATGCATTAGTGCCAAATCAAAGTCAGGCTTTTTTGTTGCCATGAGGAATTCTTGGTGGAATTATTCTAATATACTAGGTGTTGAAGCAAAAAAACACATTCAGACAAAAAGTTTGATCAACCACATGGCAGCATATGCCATGCCAGCGCTTGCCGGAATTGTGATTATCCAAGCCCAGACAATTCTTTTTCCTATTCCCCACCTAACTGCAGTGAGTCTTCTAACAGAGCCTGCACCCATTATAGAGCCAGAGATTCCATGTGTGGTGCTAGCAGGAATTCCTGCATGCGCCAAAACTGCCAGAATTGTTGCACCTCCAGTCTCTGCGGCAAATCCTTGGTATGGCTTTAGTTGGGTGATTTTTACTGCCATTGTTTTTACTATTCTCCATCCTCCAAAGAAGGTTCCAAGTCCTATTGCAGCTGCTGCCATCACTATGACATAGAATGGAACCTCAAAGCTTGATGTTATTCCCTCGGTAAGTAAGATCAATGCAATTATTCCCATTGTCTTTTGTCCATCGTTTGCCCCATGAGTCAGTGAGAAATACGTAGAGGATACCAGTTGTAGTCTTCCAAACACAGAGTTGACTTTGCCAGGCTTTCTTTTTGCAAATGCTGTAATTATTATGGTTGCAATGCCGAATGCAACAATAAACCCAACCACTGGCGAGACCACTATGCCAATTGCGACCTTTTGCAGCCCATCAAATAGGATGGCATGTGTGCCAACCCCCGCAATTCCCGCACCAATTATTCCGCCAATCAAAGCATGACTGCTAGATGAGGGAAATCCCCATAGCCAGGTGATTAGATTCCAGATGATTGCGCCAACCAGTGCACCAATCACGATATGGATTGTGACAAAGTCAGGATTTATGATGCCCTTGCCAACTGTGGTTGCCACTGCGACTCCAAACAAAAACGGCCCAATAAAATTTGCAGCGGCTGCAAGACTTACTGCCTGGAGTGGTTTTAGGATTCTGGTTCCAACTACGGTTGCAATAGAGTTTGCCGCATCATGGAAACCATTGATAAAATCAAAAAATAGTGCTGCCAGTATTGCGGCTATTGCAAGCTCGTACATATCACGTATATTTTAGAACAATGTCTTCAATTACATCTGCAACATCAAGACACCTATCTGATGCTGATTCTATTGCCTCATAGATGTCCTTTAGTTTTATTATGGTGATTGCATCGTTTTTCTCAAACAATTCTCCAACTGCTGTTCTGTACAGATCATCGATGTTGTGCTCAATGTCGCTAATTTTTCTGCAATGATCAATTAGTGATTTATCCACCTTGACTGTTTTGAGTCTAGAGATCAACAGCTCGACTTCCTTAATTGCATTTAGCAGCTCTTTTGCTATATCTAGCATGTATGGTGGGGTAGATGTCACATGATAGCTCTTGATCCTGCCTGCAATTCCTTCGATATAGTCAATCACATCATCTGTCTTTGATGCGATTCTTTGAATGTCCTCTCTGTCCAAAGGAGTAATGAATGTCTTGTTTAACTCTGCAAAAATAGAACGGGTAAGCTCGTCTGCTTCGCGCTCTAGTTTTTTTATCTCTTCTTGGTAATGCGAGGACTTGTCCATGTTTGCCAGCAGATTTACCAGCTGCTCGGCAGTCTCTTTTGCTTTGATTGCTAAATTATCTAGAATTGTGAGAATTTCCTTTTCATTTGATTTTACCCATGATAGCCATTGACCCATGTTTGGACTCGAGATTATGGTGATTAAAGTGTGTTCTACATGTTCTATAGTCTGCTATATAGATGAAGATCGCACTTACGATCAGCAACAAAATAGTTTTTTTATCATGCAAAAAACCAAAAAGCCATGAAACGTATCGAGGCGATCATACCATCAAATCGTCTCAACCTAATAGTTGCGGCAATCGAGGAGATGGGTGTTAGTGGAATCACCACAATAGAATCAAAGGGTAGAGGAAAGGCAGCCCGTCCTTCACTTAGGAGCTCACGCGGGACCAGCACCCAGATTGCAGAATACAACAGTTTGATTACCATAATCACAATAGTTGAGGATTCTCGAGTTGATCAGATCATTGGTACAATCTTGAATGTGGCAAGCACTGGCTCTAGTGGGGATGGAAAAATATTCATCTCATCAGTTGATGATATAATAGATATCCAAACCAAGAAAAAAGACATCGTCTAGAATTTTATTGGATTTAGATCGTAGACTGATTTTTTTGTTTTCTGCTGTAATGTCGGCAGATATTCTAGAATGCAGAAATTAACAAAGTCGCTAAATGACTTTATTTTGTAGTTTTCTTGGAGCGATTGTTTGTTTTGCTCATAGAACTCTTCGACCTTTGTGAGTGTGAATTTTTGCAGTGGTACCAGCCTGCTTCGTCTTGTTTGAGGGATGGTGGGCTCTAGTTCTTTTTGTCCTTCCAGTGTTTGCATGTCTACAATTTCTGTCATCTCGGAGACAAAGATCTTGCCGCCATCTGATGGCTTGATCCCAGAAGATTGGGAGATTATTCGAATTACCTTGTTTGCATCCACATCTGGGACGACAAGCTCGACTTTAATTAACGGGATGCTCTTTAGGTTGGTACTTCCAATCTTTGAGCCTTTTTGGCTATCAAATATGTCATTGTTGGAGATTTCGTGCTTTGCTATCAGAAATGTGCCTACCTTGGAGAGTTTGTCTTTTAGTGTGACAAAGTTTTGCGAGCGGATTATTGCCTCGATTTTCTTCATTTCTACGGATTGATTATTGCGCGTCCCAGAATTTTGCGTGACTTGAGGTCCTCTAGTGCAGTGTTTGCATCAGATAGTGAGTATCGTTTTGATACGATGGGATTAATCACGCCTCTTTTTGCCAAATTCAAAAGCTCAATCATGTCGTTATAGTTGCCAGTGTATGCGCCCTGTATCGTTATTGCCTTTAGTGGAATTGATACCAATGACAAATCAATAGAGCCTCCAAACAGACCCACCAGTGTCATTATTCCTCGCTTGCGAATCACTGCAAGGCCCATCTTTACCGTTGGTGGTGCATTTACAAAGTCAATTACACAGTCTGCACCCTTGCCATTACATAATGACATGATTTTTTGGACTGCGTCGGGATCTTTGGAATTCACCATGTGGTCTGCGCCAAGCTCCTTTGCAGCCTGAAGTTTTGCATCATCAATATCAACAATTATGATGTTTGCGTTTGTGATTGCCCTTGCAATCTGGACGCCCATCAAGCCCAATCCACCTGCGCCAAAAATCACCATGTTGTGCTGAGAGGTGGCATTTGATTTTTTGACTGCAGTATATGCCGTAAGACCAGAGCATGCCAATGAGGCTGCGCCATCCAGATCAATTCCTGTGACTTTGGCTAAAAACTTGAAGTGTGGTACCAGCGCATATTCCGCATAACCACCATTTTGAAAAACACCCATAGAGCGAGGCGCGTCACATAAATTGTCATTTCCCACGCGGCATGCAACGCAGTTTCCGCATCCAATCCACGGATAAACCAAGACATTATCGCCAACTGCGATTCCCTGAACGGATGAGCCTATCTCTGATACGGTTCCTACAATTTCATGCCCCGGTATGACTGGGAATTTTACGCCCCTATCAGTTACCTTCATGAATCCATCACCAGTGTCATATCCACCTTCCCAGAGGTGCAAATCAGAATGGCAAACGCCCACTGCCTTTACCTTTACTAGTACTTCGTTGTCTTTTGGGTGTGGTGTTGGAACATCGGATATTTCCAGTGCCTTTTGTGGTTCCATGATTCGGGCTGCTTTCATCAGATCAGAGCAACCACACTTACAATATAAGAGTTGACAGAGCGTGGCAAAAAAGTAGAGCCTTCAAGTATTAGTAGATAGGACGAGAACTTTGCTTGTTGAGTGAAAGCCAAGTAGACAACATTGCTCAGGCACCAGTAAACATTTTGTTTAATCCCAACACGGTGATAAAAAAAGACGTCTGGGAGATTAACATCGTCCAGATTCTAGAGATACTAATCAAAATTCTCAAAAAGGCTGGCAAAAAAGACCTGCGAGTAGCAGGAATGGCTGCCCTTTCCTCCTCACTAATCCACAGAATGAAAGTAGAGCGAATATTTGCACTGCAAAAAGCGGCAATGGAAAAAAAGCCACTAAATCAAAGGTCAGACATCGACATTCAGTTACTGAACATTCCGTACCGCCACGAATCCACATATCCAGTTACATTAGAAGAGCTAATGGATCTACTGGAGAATCTAATCGGTACAATTGCAAACCCAAGATCACGCAAGGGCGGTCAGTTAAGATTTGAGCCAGTAGAGGTTCCGGACTTTAAGGAATATTTTGTATCACTTGAGAGCATAATTGGAAAATACGAGGAGTTGATCTTGCGCAAACTAGATGTGCAAGGATTTGGTTTTTTGCAGGCAATAATTGCAGACTTGGATTCGACTGATTCTATTAGGTGCTTTTTTGCCATCCTGTTTTTGGCTCGAGACCAAAAAGTCGACTTGGAGCAAGTAGATGAAGACATCAAAATCACCATACTGCGGGAGAACCTTGGGGCATGAAGGTAGAGGACGACAATGAGGCAACCTCAAGACTGGAGGCAGCACTATATTCTGCTGGCAGGCCGCTTAGTGTTGAGGAGCTAATCAAGGCATCAGGCACGGAATCCAGGACAAAGACGCTTGCCATCATATCAGCAATAGAAAAAAAGACAAAGTCAGCATTTAGGGCAATAGAGATAGCCACACTCCCAGACGGCTCATACGTGATGCAGCTAAAACCAGAGATGAACGATACTGTGCGCAAGTTCGCATCCCGCCCAATTCTTGCCAAGGCAACACTCAAGACATTATCATATATTGCATACATGCAGCCAATCTCCTCAAAACACCTAGTCGAAACAAGGGGAAGCGGTGTATACTCTCATCTCAAAGAACTAGAGCAACTTGACTTTATCTCTCACCAAAATGTCGGAAGGCTCAAAATATTCACCACCACTTCCAAGTTCCAGAAATATTTTGGAATCAGTGGAGACACGGACATTCTAAAACAAATCCTGTTCAAAAAGCGTAAAACCACACCATCACCGCAAACAATAACTCAGCAAGCCTGATTTTATGCGCCAGACTGGCGTTGTGTATAAATTAGAGTTATTCAAAGCCAACCTGTGAAACTATCAGTTGAGAATCTTGCAACAAGCAAGATAACAGGCGGAAGACGAGTACCACTAAAGACCAGACGAAAATATGACATGGACCGATTTCCAAACGAGGCAGTAAGCGGCCCTCAAGTAACTGTAACAAGACAGGTTCGCGCAAACCACACAAAGACAGGCCTCAAAACAATTGATACTGTTAACCTTGCAATTGCTGGCGGCAAAGTAAAAAAGACAAAAATTCTCAAGGTTTTAGAAAACGCAACAAACAGCGACTATCAAAGACGCGGCGTAATATCAAAGGGCGCAATTTTAGAAACAGAAGACGGAAAATGCCGAGTTGTGTCAAGACCTGGACAGCAAGGCCAAGTAAATGCGATTTTGATAAAGTGATTAAATGAAAGATTACGAACATGTCGTAATCTGGCTGGATTATTTTAACAAAAACCTGACAATACGTGCAGGTAGACGACTGCCAAAGGAAAAGTGTATTTTTGATCCTTCGCTAAAAGAGCTGCAAGACGCTGCAACCGATGCTGGACTGCAAATAAAGGAATCAAACGACAAGGCAAGATTCCCTAGAAGAGCGTTTGTCAGATCAGGATACATCAGCGTACCAAAGACAACCCCCAAGGGAAAGATTCTGGAAAAAATTTCAGCCAAGATGGTTTCAAAAAGAGCAAAACAATCAAAATAAGATCGACCCTAGCTACTAGCTAAAGTAAAGTTGACAGAAGTCTATGATTAGCAGAGAATCATTTTTGTAAATAATTGCAGGAGGTAGGGGAAATCATACACTTAGCCAATAGTGGCCGAGTCATTATACGACTCAGAAGACCACTAGAAGAAGGCGACTACATTTGTGACGACTCTGGCAGAAGAATTGGCAGAGTCACAGAACTAATTGGCCCTGTGGCAGCCCCATTTGCGTCTGCCATATCTCTGACAAACAACATCAAAAAGTATGTCGGGTCTAATGTGTACTTCCTTGAGGAACCTGTGATGAAGCGAAACAAATCAAGGAGATATAGAAGATGAACATAACAGAACTAGAAACATGCTGCCCAGAATGCAAATCATCTTTAGTAGATGACATTCACAGTGGCGAGCGAATCTGTTCCATGTGCGGAATTGTCGTCATGGAACAGCTGGCAGACTATGGCCCAGAATCAAGAAGCTCAAGCCTTGAAGAAAAAACAAAGCTCACGCGCGCAAGCGGTCAGACAACTTTTTCACAACACGACCTTGGTATCGCAACAGAGATATCCATTTCCACAAAGGACTTTTCTGGAAAAACAATCAACTACCAAGTTGCAAATCAGATGCACAGCCTTCGAAAGTGGCAGCAACGAGTACGGATCTCATCCCCAAGGGAGAGAAGACTTGCAAATGTGCTATCCATGATAGGAAGCACATGTCAAGGACTGTCACTCTCAAGTAATGTCTTGGAGACTGCATCAATGATTTATCGCAATCTGGATTCCAAGATGGAAGTCAAAGGAAAATCTGTTGCATGTATTGCAGCTGCCGTAATTTACATGGCATGTAAGCAATGCGATGTCGTCAGATCTCTGGACGAGATCTGCAGTGGAACTGGCTCAAACAAGGACCTCAAGATGAGGACCAAGTTGTCGGCAAAATACTACCGCATGCTAGTCATGGAGCTAGGCTCTATCACAGCACCAGTCATAACCATGGACAAGTACATCTCCAAAATCTCGAATCTGACCAGCACGGATGTTCGAGTGGAGAGACTTGCTTTGGAAATAGCTGAAAAGACAAAAGACAAAAACGTAGCAGACGGCAAGGCTCCAAACGGAATTGCCGCAGCTTATCTGTATATTGCATCCATACTATTGGGGCAAAATGTCTTGCAGCGAGACGTATCTAGTGTGGCCGGAGTAACCGAGGTCACCATTAGAAACAGGTGCAAAGAGATTCTTTCAGGATACAAGCTAAACCTGACACTAAGACCAAGTTTTGCCAAAAACTAACTCTTTTTCTTTTTTGTTTTTTGTGATTAGGATCAGCTAAAATTCGTCGGGGTTATATACAGAAACAAAACATTGCGACAATATGGCAGTCCTAGAAATCAAAGACTTGCACGTACAAAGAGAGGGAAAGCAGATTCTCAAGGGAGTCAACCTCAAGACAGGCCCAGGTGAGGTCCATGCCATCATGGGCCCAAACGGATCAGGCAAGTCCACACTAGCATACACCCTACTAGGACATCCAAAATATGAGGTGACTCAGGGAAAAATTATCTTTGATGGAGAGGATGTTACCGAAGCATCAACTGATGAGCGGGCAAAAAAAGGACTCTTCCTTGGATTCCAGTACCCAACAGAAGTTTCTGGCGTAGGTTATTCTCATTTTCTTAGAACATCATACAATGCTTTATCCAAATCATTGCAAAGCAGCAACAGAGAAGTGTTCATCACAGTAAGAGAATTTCAAAATTATCTAAAGAAAAATCTGCAGACAGTCGGGCTGCGAGATGACTTTTTGGGTCGATACCTAAATGAGGGATTTTCTGGCGGTGAGAAGAAACGCTCCGAAGTACTACAGATGGCAGTGTTAAAGCCAAAGGTCTCAATACTAGACGAGCCAGACTCGGGCCTTGACATTGATGCAGTACAGGCAGTGGCAAAGGCAATCAATGATGTTTCCACTCCAGATGCAACTATCATAGTGATTACGCATTATGCAAGAATTCTGAACTTTCTCAAAAAGCTGGATTATGTGCATGTGTTTGCACATGGCAAGGTGCTCAAGTCAGGCAATGCAAGCCTTGCACAAGAACTAGAACAGAAAGGCTATGACTGGATCGTCAATGCATAGTTGCAGTATCATATTCTAGTAGAATTTCATAGGGATTTTGTTTTTGTGGATGGAAATCAGATCACAGTTGGTGTAAAATCAAAGCCGGTTGGAGGTGAGGCAAACTATGAAATCATCAAAAAGCTGGCAAAACACTTTGGTGTTTCTTCTGCGAATGTAATTATAAAATCTGGTCACAAATCAAGCAAGAAAATCATTGAAATCATCTAAGCCTAGAATTCAGTTTTTGCTGGTGTTCCTTTTCTCGTCGCTCCAAGTCCTCATATTCCACCATGCAGTAATAATCAAAAATTTTCATCTTTTTTGCTTTGGCCTCTGACACATATCGTATAATGTCCGATACCAGCATTCCTTGGGCTGCTAAAAATGCCTCATCTTCTTTTCCGAGTCTTTGATATGCTTCGGATTTTGCAGATGCCGCATCACTTAGCTTTTCTTGTTTTTGTACATCATCATAGTATGATATGGATTCATCATATTTTCCCAAAAACGAAAGTGTCAGGGCCTTGTTGAGAAGCGATGTGATGTTGTTTGGCTCCACTCTTAGTGCCATGGAGTAATAGTTTAGGGCATCAGTGTGTTTTCCCACCTCGTTGCAGGCCAGGCCTTTGCTGTTTAGGGCCCAAGTGTGTGTTGGGTTTTTTATCAGCAGTTTATCACAATACGGAATTATCTGATCATGCCTTCCAAGTCTTTCCAGTGCCAGAATTTTGTTTTTGAGTGCATACTCGTCAAACTCGTTTAAGTCAAGCACTGCGTCACAGCACGACAATACTTGATCAAATTTGCCCAGATTCAAAAATGCAGTTGCCATGTTTTGCAAAGCAACCATATCTTTTGGATCAGAGTCAAGCATCTTTTGACAAAACGACACGATCTCATCCCATTGCTTATCGGAATGAAGTTTTTTGATTACATCGATCGGATTTCCAATATACGCCAATATGGTACAATCAGCCAAGGACACACATTAAGATTTCAAAATTAGGCGCTTGCCTTGCTTGAGTTTTTCATGTATTTCTATTACAAAATGAAACACTATCACTTTGGCAAACACCACACCGGAAATCAGTGCAATTGTTGTCTGTCCCAAATACAGTAAATATGCCGTAACGCCAGCTGCCGTCATTACTTCTAGTGCTGTACAGGTACAAAACCAGAGTAGTTTTTCCCTTTTCATCATATCATATAGGTCAGGATTTCAATTAAAGATTCATCCAGATTGTGATTTTCTAAATTATCGTTAAATATGGTAAGCCAAAAACAAAAGCAATGTCAGAGAATAGAATGTTTTTCAACTTTTCATTTTTTAAGATAGACCCAAAGTGGCGCTGGATGGCAGATCTAGCAAAGGAAGAATCAGCCAAGGAAATAGAGCAGGTAATTAGAAACTCCAAGATAAAGTGTAGAACATATTCTACACTGGGTCTAAGAGACGATGCCGAGTTTTTGCTCTGGTTTGCATCCGAATCAGTAGAAGAGATTCAGAGTGTCATCTCTAAAATATACAGTACTGTCTTTGGCAAATACATCATACCATCTCATGTGTATCTATCATCCACAAGGCCATCCATTTACGCAAAGACTGGCAAAGCACTATCGTTTGTTGCAGGAGAAGAACCAAAGAAATACACCGTTGTATACCCATTCATCAAGACAAGGGACTGGTATCTTTTGCCACTAGAGCAGAGAAAAAAAATGATGGATGAGCACATTGAGGTAGGTCACAAGTTTCCTCAGGTCTCACTAAACACAACATACTCGTTTGGAATTCATGATGAGGACTTTATGCTGGCCTTTGAATCAGATGATCTTCATGCATTTCAGGATTTGATAATGGAGCTTAGAGAGACACAGGTCTCCAAGTATATTGAAAAAGACACTCCGATGATTGTGTGCGTCAAAAAAGACATCATTCCCCTGATTGCAAGCTTGGGCTAGTGTAGTCTCAGGACTGCAAATCTAGGATAGACATAAATCCAAATTCATAGCCGAAAAATCCAGATCATACCTTGAAATATCGAACACTAGGAAAAAGCGGAATCAAAGTATCTGAGATAGGATTTGGTGCATGGACTATAGCCTTGGACTGGTGGGGCAAAAAAATCGAAGACGATGAAGCCAGAAGAATGCTCAAGCGAGCATATGATCTTGGGATTAATCTCTTTGAGACTGGTGATATGTACGGAAAAGGCAAAAGTGAGAAGCTAATCGGCGAGGTATTTCGAGGAATGCGGGATGATATTGTGATTTCCACAAAGTATGGCTACGAGTTTGAGGGCGCAGCCCAGATAGGCCACTCGGAGCTGCCACAGAGATTTGACCCATTATTCACAGAGCATGCCTTGAAAAATAGCTTGGCAAGGCTGCAAACAGATCATATCGATGTTTACGGATTGCACAATCCAAAAATGTACCACATACAGGACGATGTCATTTTTAATACTTTGGATAAAAAAATCAACGAAGGTGTAATTGGCACATACCAAATAGCACTGGGTCCGGCAATAGGCTGGACCAAAGAGGGACTAGCTGCAATGGAGCGCAAAAACGTCTCTGCCGTCCAGACAGTGTATAACATTTTGGAGCAGACACCGGGCAATGAGCTAATTGATACCGCAATGCAAAAGGACGTGGGAATTTTAGTGCGAGTCCCAGATGCATCGGGAATTCTAACAGGAAAGGTAAAGGCAGACACCAAAATAGACGAAAAGGATCACCGCTCAGTTAGACGTGGGGAGTGGGTAAAGGCAGCCCTAGACAAAGTAGAGCAGCTACGACCAATTGCCGATAGGAATAATCTGAATATTACTGAGCTTGCAATCAAGTTCATCTTATCAAAGGAATCAATATCATCGGTGTTTCCAACCGTGATTAGCATAGAGGAAATAGAGCAGTTTGCCGCAATGTCGGATGGAAACTATCTTCCGCACAATGACATGTCAGAGATTGCAAGAATCTATTCCAGCTGGCCGTCATACGAGCTAAAGGCAACCGTGGCATAATACTGCCATTTTGGAATCACATTCAGAGATCAACTTCCGACTTTCTTATATTATATTATTATACTCAGATTAATTAGGAGACTAATTGGCAAGCTTTAGTGTGCACCCAGAAGATAACATAGACAAGGCGTTTTTGGCCTTTTGTATAGAAATTGTTCTACTAAGGATGGGCATGCCACAATATGAGAAGGTAGTCTCCAAGCTGGAAAAAGACTACAAAACACACATACCGGAATGCGACAAAAACCCAGAGGCACTCAAGCGAGTCCTCCAGGAGATTTTTGGCGATGCATACGGGGATATTCTAAACGAGATAAAAGAGGAGATAGGCGATGTTGGGTCCAAAAAATACTACACAGACTTTATTTTTGCAATGACAAAATAGATTCTGATGCAGATTTCACAGAAATGGGCATTGGGCTCATCAATGATTCTGATGGGAGTTGTGTTTTTGGCTGCCAATGTTTTGCAGCAAGAAGACTATCCAATCATACCAGACAGCATCTATCCGACAGACATTTTCTTTGTTGCAGTATCACCGATTGTAATTGTTTTTTCCGCCATACTGGTTGCAAGGCACGGTATGACAGGTAATCACTCCAAGGCGTGGATTTTGTTCTTGGCAGGCTCGATATCGTGGTACATGGCAGACCTAACATATTACTATAATTCCGAATACATTACACAAAACAACAACTCGTATCTGGTTGACTATCTGTATTACTTGAGTTATTTTCTGTATTTTGGATTCATGTTATTTTATGTAAAGCCAAGAAAAAACAAGATCACAAAAAGAATCATCATACTAGGCGTGATAATCTCTGCAAGTTTTATTGCACCAAGCACGTATTTTATTTTGCAAAAACCAACCACAGACAATGCAGAAACCGGAATTAACATGGTTTATCCGTTTTTGGATGCAATGGTCTTTGTTCCGGCATTTGTTGCAACAGTTTTGTTTTTCAGAGGCGAGGTGAATTTTCTGTGGATTACAATAACCCTTGGAGTGATCTGTATGGCAGTGGCAGACACGATATTTTTAGTGGAACGATGCCTTGAGATGTTCTCGCCTAGCAGCTTTGCGAATCTGTTTTTTGCATGGAAGTGGATTTTGTTTGCGTTTGGTGCGTATTCTCACATCAAAATATTTGGCGCCACAAAAAACGGCCTAATCAAGCAGTGATTGGATCTTCTATTGTGTATTGTCCTTCGGTGAAATACTCGACGCGTGTCTTTTTGAATTCGCGTGAGCTGAACAATATTTTGTAATCATCTACATTGATGTGTCCCTGGATGTCCTTTGCCATAGACTCGGCTTCTGCAATTGACTTGCAGTGCACCATTGAGAACACATTGTATGGCCAATCGGCATAGACAGGTCGTTGGTAGCAATGGCTGATTTGCGGAAATGCACCCAGTGTTTCTCCAACGGACTCGATTTTTTCCTCTGGGACGCGCCACACTATCATGCCGTTTGCGGTAAATCCCACGTCTCTGTGTCGTAGAATAGCGGCATAACGCCTCATCACACCAATGGATTCGTAGTAGTATAGTTTTTCAAAAACCTGCGCTTCACTCATTTTTAATGCCTGAGCTGCCGGAAGGAATGGCCTATCAATTACCTGCAGGTCTTTTTGCAATTGTCTGATGAATTCTTTATCGTCCTCATTTGGAGCAAACTTTACCTCGTTGATCTTTTTCTTTTCCTCAGTTGGGGCTATCTCTTTTTTTTTCTCATCAATCATGTCTAGTTTGACGCCGATTTTGAACAGCTTAATCGTAGGTAATAGTCGGATTTTTAAAATTCCTGGTAGCTTTCCAAACTTGTCCACCTCGGTTTTCAGATCCGTTCCGGGTGGTGTTGCTAGTGTGAACCACAAGTTGTACTCGTGGTTTCGCTCGTAATTATGCGATACTCCGGGATGTCGGTTGATTTGATTTGCAACATAGTCTAGTTTTTCTGGCGTTACTGCCATCGCAACAAGTGAGCTCTTGTATCCAAGTCGTCTAGTATCAAAGATTGCGGAGAGTTGTCGGAGAACTCCGCTGGATTTCAGTTGAGTGATTCTGTTTTTCATTTCATCATTTGATATGTGGAATTTATCTGCAAGAGACTTGTATGGTTCGGCTACCAAAGGAAAGGACCACTGGATTTCATTTAGGATTTCTTTGTCTAGTGCATCCATTGTATTTTCTAGAATCCCAATTTTGATTAAAAACCTAGCGAGAAACGAACAATCCTATAAATACAATTTCACATCTGCCCTGATCGTGATTGTTGACCTAAACCTAAAGGACAAACTAGTCATAGTTGTTGGAGCCGGTGGCGAGGGTCTAAAAAAAGTAAACTCGCTACTAACACAAGACTGCCAGATTTTGGTAATATCTGATAGTACAAATGCACAAATCCAAAAGTTGGTAAAGCAAGGCAAAATAGAATTCAAAAAAATAAAGCTGGAAAATGCAAACTTCCTAAACGACTATGAACCAATATTGGTAATGGCGGCAACCGATGATAAAGAACTAAACCGAAATATCTCAACATATGCAAAGAAAAAGCGATGTTATGCATATGCCGCAGATGACCCGGAGTTCTCTGACTTTGCACACCCATCAGTCATTAACATACAGGATACTGTCCAGATAGCAATCTCAACTGGTGGACGATCACCCGCAATGGCTCGCAAGCTCAAACTAAAGGCGGAAAAAATCTTTAATGAAATCATAAACAAAGAGGACATTTACCAAATAAAGCTACAAAAAATTGCGCGCGATGCCGCAAAGTCCAAAATAGGAACCGTCCTTGAGCGAAAAAAATTCCTATATTCAGTTTTGAATAATTCCAAGATAAAACAGTTATTAAAAGACGATAATTTTCCAAGTGCACAAAGAGAAGTAATGAGGATGCTTGGCGAGTGGAAATGAGCAATATCATCAATGCCCGTGTAACGTTTAGGAACTCCCCAATTCATGTTTTGGAAAAATTCACATTCAAAGATCTAGATTCTGCTTACGAGTCATTCAGAAAACACTCTGGCCTAAAGGAGCTAGTCATTTTACAGACTTGCAATAGAGTGGAGATCTTTGGCTCTACCGACAAGCCAAGCATGCAAAAAATAAAGAAAACTTGGGCTTCACTTGCTGGACTAGAAGAGATGGCATTCAAGGAAAACTTTGAGGTATCAGAAGACACTGAAGTATGCGAGCACTTGCTTAGACTAACATCGGGGCTGGACTCCATGGTAGTGGGAGAAGAACAGATTTTGGGCCAAGTAAAGGACGCCATCATACAAGCAAAGGAGATGAGAGCCTCAGGTGAATACCTCAACACACTATTTGATAAGGCAGTAAAGATTGGAACGCGTGTTAGAAACTCGACTGGCATAAACAAGGGAACCATCTCGGTTGGTTCCATGGCAGTAAAACTGGCAGAGGAAAACATTGATGATCTAAAATCAAAAAAGATCCTGCTAATTGGTACAGGTGAGGCAGCCACACTTGTTGCAAAGTCGCTGGAAAAGCGAGACTATCATTTTTACGTGACGAGTCGCACCATGGAACGCTCAAAGGCATTTGCAGAAACAGTTGGCGGCGAGCCGATTGGGTTTGAAGAAATAATGAAGGGGTTCTCAAACTATGATGTCTTGTTTGTGGCAACGGTTGCGCCATACTTTTTGGTTACATTTGATAGGATCAAAGATGCAATGAAAAGCAAGAAAGACGGCATGATGATACTGGACTTATCAAATCCCAGAACAGTCGATGAAAAAGTTGCCACCATTCATGGAATAAAGATGATGAATCTGGACCAAATAGCAGAAATGGTCGACAAGAACATGCGATACCGCACAAACCAGAAAAACAGTGCAGAAAAAATAATTAGTGAAGAGATACAGGTACTAGAAGCCCACATGAAAAGACTCGAAATAGAACCAGTTGTCAAAGAAATCTTCAAGGATATTGATGTAAGACGCTCAAAGGAGCTGGAAAAAGCACTACGCATGTTAGGTGAAACAGACGAGTCCAAGGTAAAGATTATCGATGATCTGACAAAGGCAATAGTGGAGGGAATCATCTCGACTCCAATGAACAACCTAAGAAAAGCATCCGAACAATCAAATGACGACCTACTAAAGGCTGCAACCAAACTCTTTGATTACAAGAAAAAAGAATAACTCTCTGCCTAGAATTATATTGAAATAAACCAGATTTTGCTCATGTCTGCATCATTTCCCGCACGACGACTGCGAAGGCTGCGCAAAAACGAAAAGATGCGAAACCTTGTCCAAGAAGTTTTGTTCTCTACAAATGATTTGATCTGCCCTGTCTTTGTGCAAGAGGATCTAAAAGAAAGAAGCTTTGTCAAATCCATGCCAGATATTGTAAGATTGCCATTATCAGAGGTAACAAACGAAGTCCAAGAGATCAAAGACCTAAAGATCCCTGCGATTATGCTGTTTGGTATACCCTCACGCAAAGACGATGCGGGAACTGGCGCATTTGTGGATGACGGCATTGTACAAAAAGCAATCACACATGTGAGAAAAAACTTTGGAGAAAATATAGTGATAATGGCAGACGTTTGTTTGTGTCAATACACATCATCTGGCCATTGTGGAATACTGAAAGGAAACACAATAGACAATGACACCAGCTTGGAAACTCTGGCAAATGTTGCACTATCCCAGGCAAAGGCCGGAGTTGACATAGTATCACCGTCTGCAATGATGGACGGTCAGGTAAAGGCAATCAGGCATATTTTAGATGAAAACGGATTCACAGATGTTGGCATAATGTCGCATTCTGCAAAGCACAGATCCTCATTTTACAATCCATTCCGTGATGCCGCAGACTGTGCACCACAATTTGGGGATAGAAAGACATACCAGGTTCCATTTACCAATCCGCGCGAGGCAATGCGAGAAATAGAATCAGACATTGCCGAAGGAGTTGATATTGTGATGGTAAAGCCCGCCTTGGCATATTTGGACTTGATTGCAGAGACCAAAAAAAGCCACAACATCCCAGTTTCTGCATATTCCGTTTCTGGTGAATATGCCCTGGTTAAGGGAGCTGCCCAGCTAGGCTGGATAAACGAGACAGACATCATGTCGGAGATTTTGTATTCTATCAAAAGGGCAGGCGCAGACATGATAGTTACCTATTTTGCCAAAAAGATGGCAGCACACTTGAACAAATGAGAGACGACGAGCGATTTGAGATAGAGCGCGCGTATGATTTGTTGCCTCATGTTATAGGTGCAAGCTTGGCATGTGTGTGGTTTAGGACAAACGGTATCAAAAAGCCGAATGAGGACGAGTTCCGCAAAAAGACAGTCGAGTTTTTCGCCATTCTATCAGGTATTGAGTCATCATATCCAGATGAGGAAAAATTTTCTGAGATAAGATCATACATGAAAAACCGCTACAACCAAGAAATTGAAAAGATAATTCAGGGCAAAAACCCAGAGATTGAAAAAAGATACAAGCGATACGTCGATTACGGTTAGATCTCGCCTTTTAGCTCAGAGAGAAATTTTGTCATTAGTTTGGTTCTTTTTTTGGCCAAAGATTTGGCAAACTTTGTGTTCATCTTTTTCTCAAGTAATAGTAATTTTTTATAAAAATGATCAACTGTCCAGGAATGATCATTTGGTTTTCTGATACGACAGAAAGGATCCACATCATTGTAGATTGGCCTAGACTCAGAGCCACCTACGGAAAATGTCCTAGCTATTCCTATTGCACCCAACGCATCCAATCTGTCGGCATCTTGTAGGATTTTACCTTCTATTGTTTGTGGGGTTTTGCCGCGCGAAAAACTATGATCACGTATTGCATCAGATATGATTTGAATTTCAGACTCTGCAAATCCATGTTTTTTTAGGGTTTTTTGTGCCAAAACAGCGCTCTTTATTGATGCGGTCTTGGAGCGAGGATCCGACTTTGGAAACTGGACTAAATCATGTAATAGTACGGCGGCAAGGACAAGTCTTGTGTCGGCTTTTTCATGCTTTGCTATTTTTTGCGCATTCTTGTAGACCCTCATTACATGTGAATAGTCATGCGCGGGATCGGACTGGATCATTTTTGCAACTTCATTGTGTAATGATTTGAGCGAGTTCACACTGGTGTGCTGGTGTAATGATTCTACAAATAGCTTTTTGTGTCGTGTATGATTCCCAAAACTAGTGATTCTCAAAAAATACAAGATCTTTGACAAGACCATAATTCTGAGATATCCAAGATCATCAGATGCCCAAGATCTGATGAATCTGATAAACTCCCTAGTAAAAGAAGGTGCAGACATTGCAAAATCCAAGCCAGTCACCATCCAAGAGGAAAAACTCTGGCTCAAAGACACCATCACATCCATCAAAAACAAAGAAAAGATCATCATACTAGCCGAAATGGACAGCGTTTGTGTTGGCAGTTGTGAGGTAACCAAAGACACCTATGATGTGTCAAGGCACGTTGGAACACTAGGCATTGGCATAATAAAACAAGCCAGAGGAATCGGAATCGGCACCACCCTAATCAAAACAACGTTAGACGAGGCAAAGAAAAAGCTTGGACTGGAACTAGTAAAATTGTACGTGTTTGATTCCAATAACATAGGAAGGAGTATCTATGTAGAATTGGGATTCAAAGAAATAGGCAGAATCCCAAAAGGCGTCTACCACAATAAAAAATACAAAGACGACATCATAATGGCAAAAACACTATAGCTTCCAGAATCTGGGTTTGACAAAGCGTATTTTTTTCTCAGATATCAGTACATTCCAATTTATGGATGCAAAAAGAATCATCATCCCAATACTTGCCACATCCACTACCAAAACTCCCACATAGCGCTCCTCAAACATGGTCAAAAACGGTGTCAATACCACATCGCTTACCGATAGCATCACAAGATATGCCACAAAGCGTCCTAGCCAATATCCACAGTAAATCTGGAGGTTCTTTGCTCTCATGAGGCCATACGTGATGAATAAGATATTGTCAGGTAATGGAGTAGCGGCAAACACAAATGATGTACCAAAATAGCCTAGCTTTTTTGATTGTAAAAAATTCTGGATTTTGTCCAGGCTGGACTTGCGCTCCTCGCTCAGAAACTTGGTAAAATAGCTGCTTGCCTTGAGCAAAACAAACCGTCCAAGAGTGGCAGCGCTTGCACCAATCAATGCCAATGCAAGTGGATTTAGTGTTGGGTCTAGCGCCCTAAATGAAACCAAGACAATCCAGGTTGGGGGCATCAGAATTGGTGCCAGATTCAAAATAAACATCAAAACAAAGATTCCAAAGTACCATAACTGGTAAAAAACGGCAAAGATCTCCTCCATAGAGTAATGGTTTTGCGCCTTGACTAAATTGGTTTGTGCCTGTATGATACAGAATTACAGATTTGTCACCAAATATTGGAATAATTTCTGATTTTGATCAGGTTTTGAGAAATTGTGGATCAAACATCCAATATCTTTAAATTTTACAAAACCACTATTATCCCATGAGTGCCAGGGCTTGGAAGTGTTATAGGTGTAACCTAATTTTCCGAGACGAATCTTCGGCACAACTACACAAGGAATTATCAAAGCATACCATCAACTCTGCCGAGATAGTCGAAGCATAATTTTATTAAAAAAGTGCAGAGGGTGGGATTTGAACCCACGAACCCCTAAAGGAAGGGATATCTTATTGTAAAGATCTTGAGTCCCTCTCGGTTGGCCGGGCTTCGATACCTCTGCAAGAGCATTTTTCAAATCTGAGTATATAACTGCTCTAGCTGCTTTGGTGAGATGATCACACATCACACCAAGGAATCAATCCAAAAAATTATCCAAAATTAAAAAACTTAATTATAGATTGATTTTGAAACCAATTCGTGGTAACAACAGACCAAGCAAAAAACATGCGAAATAAAATCGACATTGAAGGAACCGTAGAAAGGGTGGGGGAGCCACGAACAGTAAATCTCAAAGTTGGCGGAACAACCGAGGTGTGCGATGCATTTTTGGTTGATGAAGCAGGCGAAATAAAGCTGGCACTTTGGGGAGAGGACATCAAAAAAGTAAAGAACGGCTCCAAGATCCTAATCAAAAACGGATACACAAACACCTTCAAGGGAGAAGTCTCGCTTGGAAAAGGCAAGTACGGCGAGATAGTAGTTAAAGAATACTAGATATACTTGGAATCTTGTTTTTTCTTGTAATCAATCACTAGTATTATCACTCCAATTATTATTATTATAATACCAAGAATCAAAAGAATTCCAGATATTGCCAATGGTAGAATGGTCTTTGCCAGAGGTGAGTTTGGATCAGAGAACTTTTCAGATTCCTCCGGGTTTTTTGTAAACATCATCATAACATTGATTGGTCGCTGTCCTGTGTTTTTTACATTGAAATTGTAAATGTCTGCATTTGTTACTTGCATTGTCTCAAAAAATGCAGGCTGTTTTGAATTGAATGCGCCAAGGTCATCTCCATAAATGTTTGATATGGTAACCAAAACCGAGTCATTGTTCTGGTAATCCATTATCTGCAGGCCCCAGAAGAGTGAACTCACATCAGATGTGGCATCAAACGAAAACGGAATGGTCTCGCCAGGCTCGATTTGTGTTCTGTCAGAGACCTGATCAAACATGCCCTCCATTAATTCAGACAGTGAAAACTCGGAATCTGGAAACCCAGTATCAGATACTAGCGACATGGCAAAGGCAAAGGACGCTATGATCATTGCCAGCCCGCCGACGGATACGTAAATGCCTCGTTTTTTCATCATAATGTGATAAAATTTGGATTATAATTTGTTTAGCGGTGTGATTTTTTCTTTGAGTTCTTTGCCTTTCTCTTTTTTGAGGAAGCCTTTCTTTTTGATGCTTTTTTCTTGGCTGCTGTTTTTCTTTTGGCTGCAGCCTTTTTGGCAGCTGCCTTTCTTTTTTTGGCCAACATCACCTCCAGCTTGGCATTGATCTTTGCTAGTGCCTTGTTTGCGCTCTCCTCCCGCTTGGAAGATGTTTCCAGTTTTTTCCTAAACATCTCGGAATCAACCTTGCTTTCCTTTAGCTGGGTTACAAGAATTGGTTTTGATTTTGCCTGCTTGTGGATTTTCTGAGATGTGGTGGATTGTGATTTTTTGTAATCGATGATTTCCTGGTCTACTTTTTTGACTGCCTTTTCTCGAATTTGTAGCTCGGACTCTAGTTCTTGAATTTTTTCAGTTGCCCCATCCAATCTGTACTGGGCGCTATCTTTTGCATCATCGGAATCTGCGTTTGCCAGATCGATTTCTGCCTGGTCCTTTACTTCGTGCTCGCGGACCAGTCTTTCATTGGCAGATTTTGCCAATCTCTCCAGGCTTTCCTTTCTTGCTAAAATCTGATTAAATTCTGCATTAATATCAGTCAGTTCCTCTTTGTTGTGCTCGATGTGTCGCTCCAAGGATCGTAATCCAGAAGATGAGCGTCTTCCAAGTGATAGTGCCTCCTTTAGTGCACGCTCGTTTTGCCTCCTAATCTTTGAGGCCTCCATTTTTTGCTGCTTTAGTCTCTCAGCTAGTTTTGCTAGGGTTGCCAACATCAAAACGTTGACGCCGACTATCGATAAGTTATAACTATTTTCAGTATTTGACTTGTGAGTTAAGAAATTTAACACTGTTACGAGTTTTTTGGTAGCGGTTTGGTGAGCGTTTAGTTAAATTGATCCATGAAATATCCAAAAACAATGGAGTTTCATCCATCACAAATTCCAATAATTAGGACATTTTCCATACCAGACGAAAAGGCAGCATCCGAGTCTGCAGCTGAAATGCTAAAACTAGGATTTGAAAACCAAAAGGGCGGATACAAGGTTCTGATGCCAAAACAGGAAAAACTTGCCAAGAGAATAGGCTTTACCATAACTACAGAGATCAATTACGGCCTAAGAAAGCAAAACCAAGATCGTAATCTACGATACTGGACATACCACCACGATGAGAAAAACTATGCCATTGTTTTGATCAGTGGTAAGGTCTTTGATGAGCTAGGTCTGTGATTTCTTAAAGATTTGACTCAGCTTTAGCTTGTTGCCAATTATTGCCGCAAGCGTTGTGCCAAAGATCACACCGCCAAAGACATCCATTGGGTAATGTTGTAATACATAGACTCGACTCAATGATTCTAGTATCGGAAATATCCAAATAAGATATCGTCCCCTTGGGAATCTCTCCGATAGAGCATATCCTACAATTAATGCTACGATTGCGGCCCTTGTTGCATGACCGGATGGAAATGAGCCGTTTGTACCAAGAACGAATGTGTCCTGAGCTATTTCATATGGTAGCTCTGATCCCAGAAACTCTAGTTCTGGTCGAGGATTATCAATGACATATCCCTTGAGATAGCCTGCACCTATTGTTCCCGCAACCAGGCTCAATAACATTATCATTCCTATTCGGCGCGTTCTTCGAATTATCAACAGAATGATACTAAACAGAACCAGCCATCGCACATCACCGATTTCGGTTATGACCCACATGGTGAGGTCTAGTGCATGGTTTCCGGCAATTGACTGGAAATACAGAACCGTATTCCTATCAAAATCGGTTGTGATTTTTTCATTTACCAAAACTGACAGTACGATAAATATCGCCACCAAGACAAGAAATGGTCTAGATCGTAGGCCAAACAACCAATTTTGCAATCACACAAACCCCTGAGCTGTCACTTTTAATTTTTCTGCAAGATTTGTTTCTGATCGGCTTAAAGATTTTAAGCTGGCAAAAAAACACACCAAGCGTGAAGATCCTAACGCTTGGAGACTTTGAGCTAAAGGGCAAGACAGTTCTCCTTCGTGTGGACATGAACTGTCCAATTGATCCTGCCACTGGTGAAATATCTGGTGTAAAAAGAATCGAGGAAGCTACTGAAACCATTCGGGCACTAAGTGAGGCCAAAGTTGTTGTGGTATCACACCAAGGGAGAGTTGGAAACAAGGACTATATTGGAATGGAGCAGCACGCAAAGATTTTGGAAAAAATGCTTGGCAAAAAAATCACATATGTGGAAGACGTGATTGGCTCTTTTGCTCAATCAGAGATAATGAAGATGAAAAACGGCGATATCATACTATTGGATAATTTGAGATTTTGCGCAGAAGAAAATTACGAGTTTTCTGCTGAAGATGCTGCAGAAACAATAATGGTGAAAAGACTGGGAAAACTTTTTGATCTTTGCGTTTTGGACTCGTTCCCATCTGCACACAGGGCGCATCCGTCATTGGTAGGATTCTCTCACACCATACCTGCATGTGCAGGAAAAATAGTAGAGCGCGAGGTAAGAAAGCTGGAAGAAATACTGACTGTTGCCAAGGCACCGCATGTTATAGTCCTCGGAGGCTCCAAAGTAACTGACAGACTAGAGGCAATCAAGATGCTAATAAAGCGAGGACGAGCCGACCAAATACTGCTCACGGGTCTCATTGGTAATGTTTTCATGCGTGCCCAGGCTCGAATCAAGTATCCATTGGGGATAAAGGGCGAGGAGGACGCCGTTGCAAAGGCGCACGCCCTGATGGGTGAGTACCCAGACGTGTTTTTCACACCAGTCGATGTCGCAATCGATCGGGACGGAAAAAGAGTCGAAATGGATGTGCGGGAGCTGAGCAAGGGCGACCAAATTTATGACCTTGGCCCAAAGACAATAGATCATTATTCCAAAATAATATCGAGTGCTGGAACTGTATTCATCTCAGGACCTCCAGGATTTTTCGAAAAGGAAAACTTTAGCTATGGAACCAAGTCAATGTTAGAGTCGGTTGCCAATTCCATGGCAACCACCATAGTAAGTGGAGGCCATCTGACATCTGCTCTCAAAAGATACGGCCTGGCAGAAAAGATAACCCACATCAGCACAGCTGGTGGTGCACTGGTGTTATACCTGACTGGCGAAACGCTGCCAATGATTCAATCACTAGAATCTGCAGCTACAAGATTCAAAGCTAAATAGACGCATTACAAGAAGAAATTGGGCAGTTTTTCTCCTCAGACTTGTTTATTGGTATTTCGGCATGACATGAATTGCATTTTATCTGCTCCAGTGGATCAAACAGCTTGAACCACTGTGTGGTAAAGTTTTGCGCAATGTTTCTCATTACTCCCGCATCACACAACTCGGTAAAGTGTTGCTCCATATCATCAATGGTTAGTGCAGAATCGATTTTGCCGCTTTTTTGTAATTCCGCAAAGACCTCGTCGTTTGTGAATCGCTCATCGGCATTATTGAATTTCTCAAAGATCGTCTTTCGTATGGCTAGAGATATTTCTGACACAAAAAACACCCTAGTATAGCGAGGAGGCTTCCTGCTTTAATGCATCTGCATTTGCGTCCTTGCTTGCCAAATACGAGTACAGCCCATATTTTAGGACCTTGAGCGATAACAAGGCACATTTGATTCTGACTGCTTGGAGGTTTTCAAGGCCTAATTCTCCCAGGACATCATTTTTTTGTATTTTTCTTGCGTCCTCGATGCTTTTGCCCTTGACGATTTCAGTCAAAACCGAGGTGCATGCCATGCAGATTGCGCATCCTCTACCATGGAACTTGATATCAGAGACACTATCATTTTCGACATTCATGAAAATATCAATGCTATCACCGCATAACGGATTGCTGTCATGGTATTGTATGGTGGGGTTTTCTATTTTGCCAAAATTGCTTGGGTGCCTTGAATAGTCCACTATCATTTCATGATAGATATCGGCATTGCTACTCATAGCTTGAATAACCTCGCTGCCCTTGCCAAAGAATTAATCAAAACATCGACTTCCTCTTTTGTGTTGTAGATATAGAAACTGGCTCGTGATGTTGCTGCAATGTCTAGCTTTTCCATCAATACCTGGGCGCAGTGATGGCCAGACCTTATTGCTATTCCATCTTCATCAATTATGGTTGCCAGATCATGTGGGTGAATGTCTGCAAAATTAAACGATATTACACCACCTCGCTTTGACATATCTGGTGTGCCGTATAGTTTTAGTCCGTTTATTTTTGATAATTGTTCCAATGCATATTTTGTAATTTCTACTTCGTGTGCTCGCACATAGTCCATTCCCAAATTATTCAAATAATCAATTGCCGCGGCAAATCCAATCACATCTGCAATGTTTGGAGTTCCTGCCTCAAACTTGTATGGAAGATCGTTCCAGGTTGTTTCATACTTGTGGACCTCGCGGATCATGTCCCCTCCTCCGTGGAATGGTGCCATCTGCTCTAGTAGTTCTTTTTTTGCCCACAATACTCCAACGCCAGTGGGTCCAAGCATTTTGTGCCCAGAAAATGCAAAAAAGTCACAGCCCATCGCACTCAGGTCAACTTTCATGTGAGGAACAGATTGTGCCCCATCAATCAAAACTCGAACACCTGCCTTTTTGCATTTGGCTATGATTGTCGCAACATCTGTAATGGTTCCCAACACATTTGACATTTGGCTTACTGCAACTAGCTTTACCTTGCCTGTTGCCAAAAACTGGTCCAGATGACTCAGAATTAATTCTCCGTTATCGTCAATTCCAATGTATTCTAGTTTGGCCTTTTTCTCTTGGGTCAGTAATTGCCATGGAACTATGTTAGAATGATGCTCGTATTCGGTGGTAACTATAATGTCACCTTCCTTGATGTTTTGCCTTCCCCATGCATATGCTACCAGGTTAATTGCCTCTGTGGTTCCCCGAACGAATACTATCTCTTGTCTATCTTTGATGTTTAGGAAGTTTGCAACTTTATCACGAGTCATCTCATATGCTTCTGTTGCCTCCTCTGCCAGTGCATGGACGGCTCGATGAATGTTGGAATTGTGATTTGTGTAAAAGTCAGTGATTACATTTATCACCTGGATTGGCTTTTGCGTGGTTGCTGCATTGTCCAGATATACCAATGATTTGTCGTTGCGCACCTTTCGTTGTAATATGGGAAAGTCCTTACGAATTTGCTCAACAGAAATTGCAGTCTGCATGATTAAACCTCAACGTAGATCTCGTTGTGATCTATTTTAACATTGTAAGTCTTCAGTGCAGCCTCTGCCGGCGGGTTTTGTGGTGTGCCATTTTCCAAATTGAAAACAGAAAGATGTAATGGACATCGCACTCCCTGCTCGCTCAAAAAGCCTGTGGACAAGTCAGCTTCCGCATGCGTGCAGATACGATCCGTTGCGAACAGCTTTCCGCCAAGGTTTGTGATGAGCAGTTTTTTTTCCTCTACATCAAATGAATACATATCATTGAGTGGTAGCTGGTCTTGCGCACATGCCTTTACCCATTTTCCCAAAAAATATCACCTGTACTTGTAGTGGGTTCCAAGCTGGTCGGCTTCCTTGTATCTTACCTCTTCAACTTCTACGATAGCTCGGAGGTTTTCGTCTGATTTTAGCACCAGGTCTTTTCCTGCCCACTTTGATTCAATCAAATATGCAATCCATGCTCGAACTTGGTACGACATTGAACGCGATACCGGCTCCATGAATCCCTCAACTATGATTCGCTCGGCCTCTGCCCTATCGAGGCAACGGCACCCAAGATAGAAGATTTGCTCCTCATCTACTTGTGCAACGGATGCAGAGTGGGTCGCCTTGACATCATTGGTCAGGATTTCAAGGCCTGGAATAGAATCGGACTTTGCATCCTTGTCCAACAATATAGAACGACCAGAAAGAAATGACTTTGATTGTGATGCGCCTTCCAGAATTTTGATCATTCCCTTGAATAATGATTTTGATTTGTTTCGCAGAACTGATCTTTGCACTACCTTTCCCTCTGTGGATTGTTTTCTGTGGATAAGATTTGCCGAGATATCAAAGGATTGCTCGTTATCACCAAATACTATTTCTGCATCTTCTGCGTTTGCGCCAACTCCATCCAGATAATAGTTGGTTCTGTATCTGGATAGCAGGGAGCCAAACAATCCCAAATACCAGGTTATCTTTGCATCCTGAGATATTGTGCAGTTCCTAGTGGAAAAGCTGACAGCGGACTGGTCCATTGCCTGAAATGTTGTAATAGATAGATTCGAGTTTGCCTGCGCATCTATTGTGAGTAGTTCCAGATAGGCTTGCTGGTGTGCGCCCTTTGGTGCGTATAGTTCTTGTACAACGCTTGCCTTGCTGCTTTGTTCAGATATTATGATGTTTTTGGATATAGTAGATGTTCCGTCTGGCGATACGGATGATACAATATGGATTGGCTTGTCTAGTATGAGGTTTTTTGGTATTTTGATAAATATTCCCGAGTTGAATGCCGCGTTGTTTAGTGCGGTATACTTGTCTTCTTTGGGATCAGAGCCTTCCAGAATTTTTTTCACTAGATCTCCGTGTGTCTGTATTGCATCATAAATAGAGCAGATGACTAGGCCCTTTGATTTTAGGTCCTCTGGGATATGCACTCGAAAAATGTTAGTTCCTGCCTGGATGATGTGAATTTCTTTTTCCAGCTCGGCAAGTCTTGGAGATAGTGCATCAAAGATTGCGTTTTGTGAATCCGAGACCAGAGATACCTCGGCCGGATTCATTCTCTTTGCGTCGGTGTACTTGTTGTATAGTGGTGAGACTTCAGCAGGTAAAGACTCGTAGATTGCAAACGAGTTTTTGCGGAACTGCTTTAGCCACTCTGGTTCTTTTTTTAGAGCAGAGATTTCATCTACTGCAGATGTTGTTATTGTGGATAAGGCAAGTGATTGCATTTTGCAAAACCGATAGGAGTTATCCTACCGAGTCGTCCATTTCCAGCTTTATGAGTCGATTAAGCTCGACTGCATATTCCATTGGAAGCTCTTTTGTGAATGGCTCCATGAATCCGTTTACAATTAGTGTTAGTGCTTCTTCCTCTGAGAATCCCCTAGTCATCAAATAGAAGATTTGCTCGTCTCCGATTTTTCCTACAGTTGCCTCGTGAGTGACTGTGGCATCTTCTTGGTTAATTTCCATGTATGGGTAAGTGTCTGTCTTTGATGTGTCATCTAGTAACAAGGCGTCGCATCGAACTGAGGACTTTACGTTTGTTGCGCCTTTTGCTACATGGAGTAATCCACGATATGTGGTTCTGCCATTTAGTCTGCTAACTGATTTTGATGTTATGCGTGATGTGGTGTCTGGTGCTAG
This sequence comes from Candidatus Nitrosotenuis cloacae, assembly GCF_000955905.1. GTDB lineage: Archaea > Thermoproteota > Nitrososphaeria > Nitrososphaerales > Nitrosopumilaceae > Nitrosotenuis > Nitrosotenuis cloacae. Next base: position 1,168,637 of record NZ_CP011097.1, read on the forward strand.
GTGTACCATCTTTGCTCCAGTGTCTTGGTGCTGTCCTTTTCCTGCAAATGCAATTGAAAGGGTTTCACCGTGTGCCTTTGGTTCTAGTAGATAAATTCCAGGATACTTCATTGTGATTTTGCTGCCAATGTTGCCATCAATCCATTCCACCTTTGCGCCTTGGTATGCATATGCTCGCTTTGTAACTAGATTGTACACATCGGAGCTCCAGTTTTGGATTGTTGTGTATCGTAGTTTGGCGTCCTTGTGTGCAACCAACTCTACTACTGCAGAGTGCAATGATTCTGATGAGTAGACGGGTGCTGTGCATCCTTCGATGTAATGTATTTCTGAGCCTTCATCTGCAATGATTAGTGTTCTCTCAAATTGTCCAATGTTTTCTGCGTTGATTCTAAAGTATGCTTGCAATGGCATGTCCACTTTGACTCCTGGTGGAATGTAGATGAACGAGCCACCGCTCCACACTGCAGAGTTTAGTGCTGCAAACTTGTTGTCTTCTGGTGGAATGATTTTACCAAAATATTTCTTGAATATTTCTGGGTGCTCTTTTAGTGCAGTATCAGTGTCCAAGAATAGTACGCCTTGCTTTGCTAGATCTTCTCTTAGGTTGTGATATACGACTTCGGACTCGTATTGTGCGCCTACACCTGCAAGGAATTTCTTTTCTGCCTCTGGAATTCCCAGCTTGTCAAAGGTACGCTTTACCTCTGCTGGAACATCGTCCCAGTTCTTCTCGGTTTTCTCAGATGCTTTTGCATAATAGTAGATGTTTTGAAAATCAATAGAGCTCAAGTCTGCACCCCAGTTTGGCATTGGCTTTTTCATAAAGACCTCAAAGGATCTCAGTCTGAAATCAAGCATCCATTGCGGTTCGTTTTTTAATCGTGAAATTTCTACAATTACTTCTTTTGATAATCCTTTTTTTGATAAGTGCACATACATCTCGGTGGATTCTTTGAAATCATATTTTGAATAATCCATGTTGAGATTTTCTTGCGCCATGCAAAACAGAACATTGTTTTGTTATAAATAGATTCTACACTATTTACTAGTTGGGTCTAGGAGTAGGGAAAGCTAATGTAGCTTAAGCTAATGAAAAAATATTTTTCATTGCTTCAAATGCACCAGGGACAGTGTGCACATCGGCCACCTTGGGTTCTGCGTTGAATTTTTTTAATTCGTCTGCAGTGAACGGTCCAATTGCAACAATTTGTGTTTGATTTAATTTTTTTAACAAGTCTGATTCTGTGAAATCATCTGACATTATCTCAAAGAATCCACGCACTGATGATGCAGATGTGAAAACGATTCCATCTATTTTGTTTTGTGAAAACGATTCCTTGAAGGCATCCCATTGTGTGTGATCTGAAAATGCCTGCACATCATACAAGTGATTCTCTTTTACTACCAGTCCAATTTTTTGCAACAGTTTTGCCAAAAACTCTGTAGAGGCGCCACTTCGTGGAACAATTACCTTTTTGCCCTCTGCGTTTAGCTTGGTGAACTGCTCACCCACGCCTACCGATGAAAATTTGGATGGCATAAAAGATACCTTGATGCCTTCGTTTTCTAGTGCCTGCTTTGTCTTTGGGCCTACCGCCATTACCACGGTGTTTGCTATTGCAAGCTGGAGTGATTGGTATTTTGGGCCATTTCTTGCCACATCAAATAACAGTTTGACTGCCTTTGAGCTCATAAAGACGGAATAGTCTGGCCGGAATTCCTGTACATCACTGAGGAACTCGTCAACTATTTTTTCACCCTTTGATACCAGTTCTATGGTTGGAATCGGCATCGGAATTGCATTTTCCTTTGATGCCAGATCGATGAATTCTTGGGCATCATCCTTTGATCGTGTGATTGCTATTGTTTTGCCTGAGATCATTTTCTCCACATTATGGTTTTGTGTAGTTTTACGACATTTCCTATTATTATAATTGAGGGTGGTGTGATGTGATGGTCCTTGATTTTTTGTGATATGTTGGAGAGATTGCCAATTAGGATCTTTTGATCATCGTTTGTGCCCTTTTGTATGACAGCAACCGGCGTTGTCTTGGACATACCACCAGAAATCAACTGCTTTGATATTATTCCTATTCTGGATAATCCCATCATGATTACTATTGTCTCGACTGACTTTGCAAGCTTTTTCCATTGTACTGGGTTTTTTGTCTTGTCAGGATCTTCATGGCCTGTCACAAACACCACAGATGATGAATATTTTCTATGAGTCAGCGGTATACCAGAATAAACTGCAGAACCGATTCCGGATGTTATGCCAGGAATGATCTCAAACCGTATCTTGAATTTTTTTAGATATTCTGCTTCCTCACCGCCTCTTCCAAAGATGAATGGGTCCCCACCCTTTAGTCGCACGACATTTTTGTTTGATTTTGCAAACTTGACCATCTGTAGATTAGTGTCATCTTGATGTTTGTAGTCATCACCCACTTCACGCCCAACGTAAAGCTTTTGTGTTTTCTTTGGAATCATGGCAAGAATTTTCTTGCTTACCAGTCTATCATACAATACCACGTCAGCAGATTTGATTAGTTCCACTGCGCGTATCGTCAATAACTTGTGGTCTCCAGGACCTGCCCCAACCAAATATACAATTCCAGTCATGTTTTGTTCCACTCGTCCAGCTTTGCTCTCCAGTCTTTGGCAAGATCATTTACACCTTTTCGTTGTAATTCGTCTGCTGCCTCCTTTCCTATTTGGTACGAGTTGGATTTTGGGCCTGACTTGTTTACTATTAACGCCTGTTTGCCATCAATTGAGTAGGCAACGACTGTGAGGTCTAGATTCTCGCCATTTACTTGGGCAAATGCCCCAACTGGGAATCTGCACCCAGAATCTACAAACTCGGATAATGCACGCTCTGACTCTACTGCAAGTCTGGTGTTTTGGTCCTCGATTTTTTTTAGCATTGATATGGTGATCTGATCGTTTTTTCTGCACACTATTCCCAATGCGCCCTGACCTGGAGATGGCGGAAAATCAATTGTAGACAGTGAGGTGTGCTTTACATTTACGCCGAGTCGATTTATTCCGGCTTGTGCTAATACAATACCATCAAATGTTCCATCCTGGACTTTTTTTATTCTGGTTTCAACATTTCCTCGGATGTTCTTTACTGTAAGGTCTGGCCTTTTCCTCGATACCTGAACTACGCGCCTCAGACTGCTTGTTCCAATTGTAGAGCCCTCCGGAATCGTTTCAAGTGTGTCTCCGTTTTTTGAAATAAAGATGTCATTGTATGGCTCGCGCGATGGTACACATCCAAGTATGAGATCATCAGGTAGGATGGATGGTACATCCTTGAGGCTGTGCACTGCAAAGTCTACTTGTTTTTCTGCAACTGCTTTGTCGATTTCCTTCTCAAATATTCCCTTTTGGTTTATTGTGAATAAGGGTCGCGCATCGGTGTCGCCCTTTGTTGTGATGGTTTTGATTTCATAATCAGAGTCTGGATTTTCGCTTTTTAGCTCAGAAACTACCCAATTTGTTTGTGCTACAGATAGCTGACTCCCCCTAGTGCCTATCAGGTATTTCATTGTCTGACCTGCCTTAAGGAATTATCATACGCATGCATGGTTGCCTCAAGGTCTGATTGCGTGTGTGCGTAAGAGAAAAACCCGGTCTCAAACTGGGATGGCGCAACAAAGACTCCTTGCTTTAGCAAATGATGGAATAGTTTTTGGAATTTTTTTCCATCCGCTCGCTTGGATGAAGCATAATCTGTTACTGGCTTGTCGGTAAAGAAAATCTGAAACATGGATTCTATTGCGTTTACCTGGTGGGATATGCCATATTTTGTGGCGGATTCATGGATTGATTTTGCCAAAGTAAGGCACTGCTTTGCTATTTTTGGATAGATTTTGTTTTTTAGAGTAGACATTGTTCTAATGGATGCAATTCCAGCTGCTACTGAAATCGGATTTCCGGCAAATGTGCTTGCCTCGTATACTTTACCCCCAGGTGCAAGCTGGTCCATGATCTCTTTTCTGCCACCTATTGCAGATATTACAAATCCATTTGATAGTGATTTGCCAAGAGTTGTAAGGTCTGGTTTGATTCCAAAGTATTCTTGTGCACCACCCAGGCTCATCCTAAATCCAGTTATGATTTCATCAAAGATCAGCGGAATGTCTGCTTGTTTTGTCATCTTTCTCATGTCTTTGAGAAAATTCTTTTGCGGTAGGATCAAGCCCATGTTGCCAAGAACCGGTTCTACTATCACGCCTGCAATGTCCTTGTTTTTTGAAATCACACGATCTAATTGTTCTGAATTGTTATACTGCACTACGATTGTGTTTTTGGTAAAATCATTTGGTATGCCATCAGAGACTGCAATTCCTGCCGAGCCAGAGCCTGCTCGGACCAGCATTGATTCATGTGCTCCGTGGTAGCATCCTTCAAATTTTATTATCTTTTTTTTCTTGGTAAATCCTCTTGCCAGTCGGATCGCAGTCATGGTAGCTTCGGATCCGGTGTTGACTAGGCGAATCTTTTGCATTGATGGGTATGATTTCTGGATTAGTTCTGCAAGTTCGATTTCAAGTGCGGTTGGTGCACCATATAATGTGCCAATGCTTAGCTGTTCTTGCACTGCAGATATGACTTCAGGATGCTTGTGGCCTAGAATCATTGCGCCATAGCCTGTACAGTAATCGATGTACTTGTGTCCGTCTTCGTCCCAGATTTGGCTTCCTTGGGCTTTTTTTACAAAAAACGGATATGGCTCAAAGAATCTGACTGGACTGTTAACACCGGACGGGATTACTTTTTTGGCAGAATTAAATAATGACTTGGATTTTGGCAACGAATTTGAGTGAATTTTTGTTATTATTAATCGTAAATGCCGAGATTCAAGTTAATCTGACCAATCTTACCAGAGAAAATTAAATCGTATTAACTAGGCAGAACTAGGCAGTTTGAAATCATATCAAATAGGAAAAATAGGAAAATTTTGGAAAATTATTCTAATGTGGTAAAAGCAACCCCAATGTTACTGAGATTAAACTGGAGCCGATCATATGTGATGAACCGGTTTCAAATTATATCTGAATTTTACTATTCACATTTTATCAGAATGTCATCGTCATGTTCTGACACTATGCAGGAATCAGAGTCATCGCCACCATCAATTATATCAATTCCAGTCAAACCGATTAGAATGTCCTCGCCAGACTGTCCCTTTATGATGTCTGCTCCATCTCCACCATTAATGTAGTCATTTCCTTCGTTTCCATAGATAATGTCATCACCGTCGCCAGATAGTACACAATCGTTTCCTTTCTCTGCTGTGATGATGTCATCGCCTCCAAGGCTGATTATCAGATCAGCCAGGTTCGTTCCAACTAGGATATCGTCATCCTCTTTGCCCAATATTACATTGTATGATGATTCGGACTTGCCGCATGCCTCAACGGTTACGGTTTGGGTCTTGGCGAGTGCATTGCCAAATCTGTCCTCAACACTCCATGTTACGATAGTTTCACCTAGTGGGAAGACGGATGGCGCATCGTTTGTTATTTGTGGAGTATCATCTGTGAGATCAGTTGTACTTGCTACACCAATTGATACAGGCGTCTTGAGCGATAGTGCATCAGCTACTACATTTTCTGGAATTACAAGTGATGGTGCAGTGGTGTCCACTATTGTAATGGTCTGTGTGATGTGAGATGAGTTTTCTGCCTCGTCTGTCGCAGTCCAGGTTACTATTGTTTCACCTAGTGGGAAGACGGATGGTGCATCGTTTGTGATAAAGACCTCGCTTACTGCATCTATTGCAGTGGGCAACGATAATGAGATGTGGTTCTCAGATGCAGAAGTTGCCTCTACACTTAGAGACTCTGGTGGTGTGATCTTTGGTGCAGTGGTATCGGTGATGGTGACCTTTTGAGTGGTAGTCGCTACGTTTCCTGAAGAATCAGTTGCGGTCCAGGTTATGATGGTCTCGCCTAGCTTGAATGCTTCTGGGGCGTCGTTTGTGATTGTGTTAACTTCCACTAGATCGTTTGCATCTGCTTTTCCAAGTGATACGGCATTGCTCTCAAAGGAATCTGCCTCTTGTGTGATATCAGCTGGTGCAGTTATGGTTGGAATTGTGGTGTCCTCTACTATGATTCTCTGTGATGCAGTAGCCGAATTGCCTGCCTCGTCTGTTGCAGTCCAAGTAACGGTGGTCTCGCCTAGTGCGAACTGCTTTGGTGCATCATTATCCAGTGATGTGATATCTAAAATATCAAAGACAGTCGGGGTTGTAAGCGATACTTCGTTGTTGTCCTTGCTGGTTGCCTCTACTGTAATGTCTGCCAGTCTGGTAAACTTTGGCGGAACGGTATCAACTAGTGTTACCTTTTGAGATACAGATTCTGTGTTGCCTGAGCTGTCCTTTGCAGTCCAGGTGACTACGGTTTCGCCTACTGGGAATAATTCTGGAGCATCGTTTGTGATGGTCTCAATTCCTACATTATCTGAAACAGATGGTGTCTCTAGTGTGACGGTATTTTCTAGCTTGGACGTTGCTTCTTGAGTGATATCAGATGGTGCAGTTATGGTTGGTGAAGTGGTATCGGTGATGGTGACCTTTTGGGTTGCCGAGTTTGTGTTGCCAGACGAATCAGTTACTATCCAAGTTATGACAGTCTCACCTAGTGGGAATGATTCGGGAGCATCGTTTTCAACTGATGCTACCGCTACTGCATCGCTTGTCTGTGCATCACCCAAGGACACTACATTATCATCTAGTGAGATTGCCTCGGATGTAATGTCTGCTGGTGCTGTAATGCTTGGTGCGACTGTATCAGTTACTATGACTTTTTGAGTGGTAGTTACGGAATTGCCAGACGAGTCGACTCCAATCCAAGTTACTATTGTCTCACCTAGTGGGAATGATTCTGGTGCATCGTTTGTGATGGTAACATCGCTAACGGAGTCTGTTGTGGTTGGTTCTCCAAGTGAGATTTTATTTTCACTAGTAGATGTAGCCTCAAATGCAATATCAGATGGTGCAGTTATGGTTGGTGCCGTAGTATCCTGTATGGTTATGGTTTGGGTTGCAGTAGCTGAATTGCCTGCCTCGTCTGTTGCAGTCCAAGTAACGGTTGTGACTCCTAATTTGAAATTCTCTGGTGCATCGTTTGTGACAGAGACCACCTCGACTAGATCGTTTGATTTGATGGTTCCAAAGTCAACCGAGTTTTTGTCCTCACTTGTTGCCTCTATCGTAACATCAAAGACTCGGATCTCTGGCTTGGTTGTATCAACAATGTTTATTTTTTGTTCCACACTTGCGCTCAAGCCTGAAGAATCAGTCGCAGTCCAGGTTATGATAGTCTCCCCTACTAGGAATAATTCTGGAGCATCGTTTGTGATGGTCTCAATTCCTACATTATCTGAAACAGATGGTGTCTCTAGTGTGACGGTATTTTCTAGCTTGGACGTTGCTTCTTGAGTGATATCAGATGGTGCAGTTATGGTTGGTGAAGTGGTATCGGTGATGGTGACCTTTTGGGTTATAGTTGCAGAATTGCTTGCTTCGTCTGTTGCAGTCCAGGTTACTATTGTCTCACCTAGTGGGAATGATTCTGGTGCATCGTTTGTGATGGTAACATCGCTAACGGAATCGGTTGCAATGGGCAATGATAGTATGACGGCATTCTCAGACGATGAGGTTGCCTCGGATGTAATGTCAGACGGTGTGGTTATAGTTGGTGAAGTAGTATCGGTAATTGTAATGCTCTGAGTTGCAGTTGATGTGTTTCCTACCGTATCTGTTACGGTCCAAGTTACTATTGTCTCACCTAGTGGGAATGATTCTGGTGCATCGTTTGTGATGGTCTCAACTCCTATTGCGTCGGTTGCTTCTGCTTTTCCAATTGATATTATAGTGCCATCTCGTCCTGTTGCCTCTGATGTGATATTTGCAGGAACGGAAATTACTGGCGCGGTACCATCTGATACTGTGATCAATTGAGTTGCCGAGTTTGTGTTGCCAGACGAATCAGTTACTGTCCATGTTATGACAGTCTGTCCTAGCTTGAATGCTTCTGGAGCATCGTTTGTTATGGATTGGACCTCGACTAGATCAGATGTCTTTGGTTCACCCAGTGTGATGATATTTTGATCAAGACTCGTTGCTTCAAAGGTTACATCTGATGGTGCCGATATATTCGGCTTTGTGGTGTCAATTATGGTAACGTTTTGGTTCTTTGATATTGAATTGCCAAAGCTGTCAGTTGCAGTCCAGGTTATGATGGTACTTCCAAATGGATAATCAGACGGCCCATTGTGGCTAATTGAGGAAACACCAGTTGCATCCGTTGCTGTTGGCTCACCTAGCGATATGACGTTTCCTGTTTTTCCGGTTGCCTCTTGTATGATATCTGCAGGTATGCTCAAGTCAGGTGCACTAGTATCAATTACGGATATGATTTGGGACGTTGTGGAATTGTTCCCAGAGGAATCTTTTGCAGTCCAGGTTATGGTAGTTTGGCCTAGTGAGAAAAATGTCGATGCATCGTTTGTGATGGTTATGGCTTGGATATCAGTTGCATTTGGCGCAACTAGTGTTACTGGGTTTTGTTTTTCAGATACTGCCTCCACACTTAGCTCGGCAATTTTTGAGATTATTGGTGCCGTGGTGTCTATAATGGTTATCTTTTGGGTTGCGGAACCAACATTTCCTGCAACATCGATTGCAGTCCAAGTTATGGTAGTTTCACCCAGTGGGAAAAACTCTGGTGCATCGTTTGTTATTGATGATAATTCGCTGTTATCAGTAATTGATGGCTCACCCAGTGCCACAACATTTTGATCAAGGCTTGTTGCTTCTGATGTGATTGCTGCAGGTGCTCTAACCTTTGGCGGTTTAGTGTCAATTACGGTTACTGTCTGGGTATAAGTTGCCTCGTTTTTTGCAACATCGACTGCAGTCCAGGTTATGGTAGTTTGGCCTAGTGAGAATGTCTCTGGTGCATCGTTTGTTATGGATAATACTCCGACCTGATCATTTACTGTCGGATTTCCAAGGTTTGCTGTGTTTTGAGCACCGTTTGCTTCTAGTGTGATGTCGGTTAATCCTGAAATTACTGGCGGTGTTGAATCCCCAACGGTAATGGTCTGAGTTGCAATTCCCATGTTTCCGGCATTATCTATTGCAGTCCAAATTACTGTAGTAATTCCTAGGGGGAATTCTTCTGGGGCATTACTTGTTATGGACTTGATTCCACTCTCGTCGTTTGCTATTGCCTGTCCAATTGATACTCGTGTCAAGCCGCCTGATGCCTCTACATAAAGATCCTTTGGTGGGTTCACTGTTGGTTTTTTGAGGTCATTGGCTATTGGTTTTTGTGGCGTTTTGGTCTGTGTTGTTTGTGTAGATGTGGCTTGTGTGTCCTTAGAGCCAAACTTTTGGATTCGGTGATTGCTGGAATCAACTACAAATAAATCACCATCAGAATCTAGTGCCACATCCTTTGGCAGCTTGAATTGTGAATTGCCAGAGCCGGCTTTACCAAAGCTTGTAATGGTATTGCCATCTTTATCCAAAACAACGATTCTGCTGCCACCAGCATCAGCCACAATGATATTTCCTGAGGAATCAACGTCGATCCCGTCTGGCGATATTTTGATTCCGCCAGATGCCGCATTATATGAAACTACAAAGACTCCGTTTGAGTTGAATTTCTGTATCCGATTATTTCCAGAATCTGCAACAAAAATATTTCCATCAGAATCCACCGCGATTCCAAGCGGGGTTAGAAATTTTCCATCACCTGTACCACTGGAGCCAATTATTGAGACAAATTTTCCGCTGGAATCAAATTTTTGTACACGTGCATTTGCCGTGTCCACTACATAGACAAAGTCATCCTTTGATACTGCTATTCCGTTTGGTAGCTTTAGTTTTCCTGCTTCGGTTCCCGTACTTCCCCAAGACGAGATAAAGTTTCCATTTAGATCAAACTTTTTGATTACGTTTAGCTCATGGTCTGTAACATACACATAGCTTCCACCAACTGCAATTCCCGCTGGTGCATGAAATTCTGACTTGCCGGTTCCCTTTGATCCCCAGGAATGTAAAAACTCGCCGTCGTTGTCGAATTTTTGGACTCGGGCGTTTCCAAGATCAGTTACATAGATGTTTCCTGATTCATCAACTGCGGCATACTGTGGATAGGTAAATGCCCCGGTCTTGACCAAGCCCTGACTGCCAAAGCTGTCAACGTATGGATAACTGGCTGCCATTGCAGACTGGGAAAATATCAAGGTAAAAACAAAAAACGCTGCTAGGGTAGCTATTTTGAGCTGCATTTACGCATTGTTGGTTTTGTTTGCAAAAGATCTGCCAAGTTAGGAATTGTTGAAGTTTAGGTCAATTTTTCAGACTTAGAAGGGCTTGTTGACCTCACGCGTAAAGACATAGCTTGCAAGTGCAATCATTGCTATGACAAACGCGCCAATCACTCCCAGGCTCAATGCAGTCGATACACCTTCTGTTACGCCAGTCATCAGCCCACGCACTAATAGTACGGTGTACGTCACAGGGTTTAGTCTGGCAATTGTTGCAAGCCAATCTGGTAATAATTCCAGAGGGAATAGAGCTGGGCTGAGCATGAAAAGCGGCATGCCAAGAAAGTTTATGATTCCCCAAAAGGTCTCTTGTGACTTTGCAGTAGCTGCCACCACCACAGATATTCCGGAAAACCCAAGTGAAAACAAGATAACAATTGCCATTATCGGAATGATTACCAAGTAATTGGAAAAGCTGACCCCAATCAGTATTGCAATTCCAATTATCAGAGCAGACTGCATTGCAGAAATCAAAGAGATGGCAAGCATCTTCCCCAATGCAATTGATGAGCGCGATGCCGGCGAGACTAGTGCCTTGTTCATAAAGCCATATCGTCTATCCCATAGTGTGTTGACGCCGCCAAAAATGCTGGTAAAGATTGCCGTCAATATTATAACACCTGGTGCCATGAACTCCAAATAGCTGCCATCAAAGCCAACAGATTGGATAAGCGGTTTTGTTCCAGCAAATGTATGACCTATTACAATAATCCAGATTGCCGGCTGGATTAGTCTGATCAAAATTCCGCTTCGAGACTTTCTGTATCGTTTTAGCTCGCGCCAAAACACGGTATAGGTATCATACAGCATCATGCCTTCATCCTCTGCATTTTGCGATATTCCTTTCTTCTGTCGTATGATTTTTGAGTGCTATCATCCCTTAGGTCATGCCCAGTATATGACAAAAACACATCATCAAGTGTTGGCGGTGTTATGGATACTGACTTTATCACCACACCAAGACTGGCAGACAGTGAAAAGATCATTGGTGCAACCTCGGTTCCTTTCGATGAAAACACTGTAATGGTGTCATTGGATGTGGTAGCATCCTTTACGAATTCTATTTGTTTTATCTTTGAGACAAGCTCGGATTTTGCCAGACTCTCATCCAAGGTGATAGATATTATTCCACCACCCAAGGCGTTTTTGAGGCTGGATGGTGCATCAATTGTCTGGATTTTGCCGTGATCAATGATCCCAATTCGGTCGCACAGCTTGTCTGCTTCCTCCATGTAATGAGTGGTCAGAAATATCGTCATGTGGTATTCGTTGTGGATTTTTTTGATATACTCCCAGATTTTTTGCCTAGTCTGGATATCAAGGCCTACCGTTGGCTCATCCAAGAAGAGTACCTTTGGTCGGTGTAATAACCCGCCAGCTATCTCCAGTCTCTTTCGCATTCCACCGGAATACGTGATTGCCGCATCATTGGATTTATCATCCAATTCTACCAGATTCAGCAGATCATCTATTCTGGAATTTATCTTGTCCTTTGGGATGTGGTTTAGTCTTGCTTGTAATAGTAGGTTTTCTCGTCCTGTAAGGTATTCATCAATTGTAATGTCTTGTTGTACATATCCGATGCTCTCTCGCACTTTTTTTTGCTGGGACGACACATCAAAGCCCGCAACAAATGCCTGCCCACCAGATGGCTTGAGTAATGTGGTTAGAATCATCATCGTGGTGCTTTTGCCAGCGCCATTTGGGCCCAAAAACCCAAAGATCTCGCCCTCATTGACATCAAAAGAGATCCCATCTACTGCTATTGTTCCAGAGTTGTAGATTTTTCTGAGATCCTTTGTCTGTATTGAATGCACTAGTCAAACCAAAGAGAATCAGTATAAAATACTAGGTTTTTGCGATCACAGAAAATGCGCACAAAAAAAAATAAAAGTGGAAAAAACTTTTTGCAATCATGAAAGGTTTGTGTCATGTCTGCAGTACATCAAACATAGAGATAACGCTGGAAAGTGGCAAACCAGTGTGTGCTGCCTGCAGATTAAAAACAAAATAAAAAAGATTAGTGTAGGTTTTTGAACTGATCTTTTGTCAGTTTTAGAATTACATTTTCCCCTACTCCCCAAATGTCGGATTTTGTGACTATTCTGGTATGGAGCAATCCGTCAGATACCTCGATTGAGTGGAGCTCGCTGGTCTGTGGATCCTTGACTAGTCGCTTGATCTTGCCAAGCTTGTGTCCATCAATGTCAACCACGGTAACATTTGTTCGCACCGGTGACCTTGAGAGTAGCAAAGTCTCTTCTGTGAATTGGTCGATGTATTCTGTCGGTAGATAGTAATCCTTGTGGAATCCTTGGTGTATGGTAACTCCCGAGACAGCGAGTGTCTTGGAATTGATGTGAATGTGCTTTACCTCACCGTACTTGATTCCTTCTCTGTCAACTACCCTTTTGCCTGTGAATGTGTCTGCTGTGCACAGGTTGTCTGGTATTTCTTCTAGGCGTGTTGCCATGGTGTGGAGTATCAAAATTGCTTTTTCAAACCAAAAATTACAATTTTCAATCAATCGGATTAAATTACTTGACTTTGCCCGCACTTTGTGCAGCCAGGCGCATTCAGGGCCATTCTAGTCACTAAAGGCAGAAAGACGGGAAAAGAACATGCAGTTTGGCTTCGAGCAGTATCATATGATAATATGGTGTATTTTTCTCGCAGAAACGAACATTCAGACTGGCTAAAAAATGCCCTTGTAAATCACACCGTACGAGTAGAGTGGGACAACAGATCACACTCTGGTGTGGCATCTCTGGTAACGGACCGAGTCCTCGCACAGAAAATATCCGAGCTGAAATATCCTGGAGAGGAGCGCGCCCAAGAAGTAAGAATTGTGTTACAGATAAGACTAGACGATATGAATAATGGCTGAGACTCCGCGCTTTTCTGATTCATATCCGTTTTCCATCTCTGCCACCGTAACAGTGAATGATATCAGATCACGTTGTTGTGTCTGCGTTGCATCCAAATACAGATTTACATCCATCAGATCAAACTCTTCCTGCGGCACTTTGGTCTCATCGATGAACGCCTTGGCTGTCGATTCCACTCGGAATTGTTGTCCCTTGTAGTGCTCGATGATCTTGACCTTTCTGCCATTTCTGCCGACTGCCTTGATGTTGATTGATATGATTCCAGGCTTTGAGCTGGTATAGCCAGACTGTTTGTTCACAAATGCGCCAAGCTGAAAGGGCTGTCCCGCAGTGGATTCTGCCATTTTCTGTATGCCGTCATTCATTGCAACATCAACTCCTTTGATGGTTTGGGCTACCTTGGCAATCCACTCGTTGCTCTTTGTAATTACTGCCGCGATTCGATCTCGCCTTTTTTTGTCCTCTTCTGGGTCTAGCTGGTATCTATCCACCCACGCCAGGTAATCCTTTGATATGTCCTCAATGAATGTCATGCAGGTTACCTTATAGTCATCTACGCTATTTGCCCGCTCTGATCCTTCATCAGTCCTCATCCCATCATAGTCGGCAGGCATTGCCATTGCTCTCAGATCACACCAGTCCATAAAAAACCAATCACATTTTGAAAAAATATAACTAAATCCAAACCATCAAACCATGAATGAGCTTTTCCGCCGTCACAAAGGAGCTGCAAGGTCAGCTGAAATCAAATCTGCCACAAATAATGATCCTATTGAAAAAAAATCCTGCAATGGCATACACCAGAATAACTGAGATTGGGATTGGGGTTGGGAAAAAATACAACATCCAGTTGTTGGTGAACTTTCCACATGAAAACAAGATAGACGAATTTGATTATTACGGAAAAAGGGATCTCTCCATCATAATAGATAGGCAAAAAAAGAACTTTCCAATAGAACGCCAAACCATCAAGGAAAAGGCAAGAGAGATTTTTGGTAATGCGCAAATAGATGACGCTTACATGTATGAGGGAAAGGAAGGAGTCAGGGTTACATTTGATGGCGGAAGAATAGACATCTTGCCTCACTCACTTCACATTTGGTGTATGTTTGATGATAAAGTGAGCGGTTATTGTGACTGGTTACTATCCAAGGTGTACGACCGGGATCATTCCAGTGCGACCAGCTCATAGGAATAGTCCAGATTTCCATCTATGGTGTAGTATTGCGCCTTTACCGGCAACGGAGTGTTTTCTGCAACCCAAAGTTTGTTCTCTATATCATTTATCTTGTATGATACCAAAAACGTCTTGAGTGTGCCAAACTCAAACTGTGTATCGGAATATTCCATAAGCTTTAGCTTTGGGGTGAACTTGCCAACAAATGTCACTCCCCATTCTGCACCAACCACCAGATATTTAGAGCCGGTAATCGTGTCCCTCACTGAAAAGACGGTCTTGTCCAAAACATGGACGTATGGTTTGATCTCCTCATTTGCTCCGATAAAGACATAGGCTTGGCCCAGTTCTAGCTGCTGCTCGACGTGCTGTCCTGTCTTTTTATCATCTATGATAAGGCGCACTTGTTGTGTGTCGCCAGTTTGTTCCAAGAATTGTAGTTTTGCCAAAAGATCATAATCCTGATAGTTCACCAAATATTGCAGTGTTGGCTTTTCTTCTGCTCCCTTTCCCAGATGCCACTGGTGTGCAAATCTCGGAAGAACGTTCTGCTCAGATCCTGGAACGCCGTTCAAAAATGGGAATGCCAAGCCAATTGCAGCTGCGCCCAGCATAATCCCTAGTGGTATGAATAGAATTTTTCGGGCCAACTACAGAACCGAATTTAGGACTTTAATTTGATGATTCCGTTTGTTATCAGATACTGGATTCCATTGACAAAGTCCTTATCAGTGGTTTGTCCCTGTGCCCAGAATTTGGCAGCATCCTTTACCCAAGCTGGTATGGTGTCGCTTTTTGCGCTAGCTGTGGTGCTTGATGGAATTTTGATTATTTTTTGATTGATCAAATATTGGAGTCCAGACACAAAGTCCTTATCAGTAATTTTGCCGTCTGCCCAGAATTGTGCATTGCTCTTAATCCAGGATGGAATTACAATGTCGCCCTTTGGCGGTATGTCTTTTGGTGGTGTGGTAGAGGTTCCAGCCTGAACGTCAACATCAAATGTTACAAATCCTGCCTTTGCAGAGTCAGGAGCAGTTTCAGGACCGGTGCCAGAGACATAAATCGCATAAGTCGTCTTGCCGGATTCTTTGATGTCAATAGTGGTACGGACCTGTCCTCCAGTGGTAAAGAGTGTGTCTCGATTGTCCTCATTTGCAACTGAACGAATTGGCTTTGCACCGTCTGCAGTCATCTCCACTACCAGTATATCATAGTGGACTTGGCTTACGAATTCTTCCTGATTTGCGCTACGCTTAAAGTCAATTATCATGTCCATTGGGCATCCTTGCATTGGTTTTTGTGGTGAGTATTTTACATTGATTATCATGGTGTTTGTGTTTGTGTTCTTTGTGACAAATGCAAATTGGTCAGTGATTGCAGGGCAGTTCTTGTCTCGTATCACCTCACCGCTGTCTTTTTCTTTCTCAAACGGATCTTTCTTTACGTCTTTTTGATAGTCCAATAATTCGAATCTATATTCTTGTGGCGGAACGCCTGATGAAACATGGGCATAAGTGTCGGCCTTTACTGGGAATGGAAAATTATCTACAACCCAGACATTGTTTATTTTGCCTCCTGTCTTCCAGGATATACGCACAGTGTCAAAGATCCCATCAGGAACTGCTATTTTTTCCTCAGATGATGGAAGGATTTGTTCGCCTCCAATGTTGCCGATCTTTCCCCAAGATGGCATTGCGAATTTTTTTGGTCCCTTACCAGTACTATCTTTAATGTCTCCAGTTGCATATGCTGAGAGCCATGACAAAGATGACTTGAATGCAGCTGCATATGGAACCATGTTCTTGCTGCTACCAATTGGTTCTGCAGCAATTTTACCTAGATTGATTGTTCCCTTGTGGGTCTTGCCACCATCTTTTACTAGAGTCTTTAGATGCCATTGGTTTTCGCTTCCGACTTGTTGATCGCCTTCCACCCAAAAGTCAATCTGGAATTTGGTGCAATCCTTATAGTAAACATGACATAGTGAATAGCTAAAGTAATCTCCTTTTTTGAGTCCCTCCCCAACAAACCAAGAACCCTCCTTACTTACGCCACCGGCTTGGACCTGAGCGCTTGCGCCATGAACTAATCCGGATGAGATTAGAGAAATAGCAAGTAATGCAACTAAAACTGTCTTCAAGTGATTACTATAGTTGATTTTGGATAGTTAAACGTTATTCAGCTGAGCTAAGCAAATATAGAGGCAGTTGGGTTTGCCAAATAGAAATGTGCGAATGCGCCAAAATTCACATGTTTGAAATAGAATTCAAGCTTGCCGGAATGACAGTTGTTCCAACGCACAAAAACTGCGGCAATCCGCTAAACGGGCCACAGCTGGAAAAATTCCAAAAAGAACTAGTAAAGTCATGGGGCTTAGATCCTGAAGACGAAAAACTCATCTAGTAATAATTAAAAAATAAAAACAAAAAGTAGGTTAAGTTTAACTTAACTCTGCTACTGCTTCTTTACAAACAGAAGCCTTGCATTTACAATCGGCGCTGCATAGACAGTGACCTTGCATTTCGCAATCACAAGTAAAGTCTGGATCGCCGCTGTCTGCTTCGCAACCGCAAGCTTGATCTACCATAAACTAATGACCGCTCGGAGGGTTTTAAAGGTTATCAAGATTGTATTGAAAAAAACACCTCACGCATAATTTTGCAAGTGTATCAGATTGTTTGCTGTTTTGTGCAATAACATGGCTTGCTGTTCCAGTTTAGTTGGGTCATGCTCCAAGTCCAGTGCAGTCTTTAGAACGTGAATGAGCTCTGGTTTTTTGTGGATTGAATCTCGTATGGATATGATGTTGTTTTTGTTCAGATATCCCAGATAAAAGTAGCAATCAGAGAGCAATGAATTTGCTACCAGATATTCGTACTTTTTTTGAATTATCACACCATGATTGTTGTTTTCAGTCATGTCTGAAAATCCAATCGTGGACTTCATCATTCTTTCCAATAATGATGGTGTGGCTCGCTCAAGGCCTAGAATTTCCTCTATGCCAGAAAAGGTTACATTTTTGGTGTTTTTTACAAACTTGCGGATAAACCCAAGCATGTGAGTAGGGCTGCGAGGTTTTGCATTCAGCAATACCAGTCCATCACAGACAAGATATGATGCACATTTGATCCATATTGCAGAGAAAGGATCATCTAGGTTTTGTTTTGCCTTTGTGGCAAAAAAAGCCGCATCCACAAGACAGCTTTTTGCACAGGCGTTTCGTATTTTGTCTTGTTTTTCCTTTATGTTAGTCAGTAAGGTTCGTAGTTTCCATTGCGGATCAGAGAGAATTTGCATTGATTCGTATTTTTGTAGTACATCAGAGCTTGACTCGTCTATTTTTCCATGATGGATTCGTATGATTTGATCATCCAGTGTAGCGATGGCATCCTTTTGTATTAAATCATCAAATACTGTGAGATTGTATTCGCAGCAATCAAGTGTGGTTTGGTGCACCTTGCAACCCCCAAAGCCTACCGTACTGTTTGATAATCCAAGTTTTGGTATCATGTCTTTTATTTGCACAGAAAAAATTTCTTTACTAATTTTCTTAAAGATTCCAATGATTATTTTTTAACCAATCAATCTAATCGACAGCCATTCCTTTAAATTGCTAGAATCCACCGCTTTTTTTGAAGCTCCTGTGGTGTAGTCCGGTTAAGCATACTGCCCTCTCAAGGCAGTGATCCCGGGTTCAAATCCCGGCGGGAGCATTATTTTTGATTATAATTCCAGCCGATATGTTTTCGCATACTGCTCAAAGCCCAGTGAATCATAGAATTTGTGCGCAGCGATTCTCTTGTTTCCAGACTCTAGGCGTATTCTAAAGCATTTTTTCTTTTTTGCCATCATTATACAGTGATGGATTAATGCTTTGCCAATTCCTGCTCTTCTGTAATATGACGACACCACCAAGTCAGGAATGTACAGTTCTGATTTGGTGTGGTTTAGCTTTGGGACAAGCATTACACTTACCAATCCAACTAGATTGGAGTCATGAATGGCTACGAATAGTTGTTTTTGCTTGATGTATTGTGTGATTTTTCCCTCAAAGATTGTCTGCTCGGTTTTTGTTTTTGGTTTTGGCCTATCCAGATCATACAACAAGCCCAGTATTGGTGTGATGTCGTTTTTTGTTGCAGGCCTAATTCGCACCATACCATCACATAGACAAACTCGGATAAATCTTGCAAGAATTTTGCACTTAAATAACATCAAACCAATATCATACCATGTCACTCAAAAACATCCCACTAAAATTACAATATAGAACAGACAGAGACAATCTGGTGACCGAGTTTTTTATCCCATGTTTATCAAATTCTATTGAATATGACAGGGCAGTTCAGTTTGTCACGCTAAAGAGTATCTCCACATTATCTCTAGGATTACAAAACTTTGCAGACCATGATGGTAAAATTAGAATCATCACAGGTCACAGATACGCCACAAACGATCTGGACGTTTTGGGTAAGATATTCAACAAAAAGAACGGAACGTTTTCTGTCAGTGCAATTCGTGGCCATAAATTAGAAGTCCTCCAAAGAATGGTTCAAAAAAACAAGATTCAAATCAAAATAGCAATTCCTCGATCAGAGCATGTGGATGGGTCATTCTCTGAGAGAATAGGCATATTTCGAGACGAGGAAGGTGAAATGGTCGCATACACAGGCACCTCAAATGAAACATTCAACACGGAAAACCGCAATTTTGAATCAATTGACGTCTACACGTCATGGAGTGACAGGCCACGAGTAGACATCAAGATAAGTGACTTTGAGAGACTATGGAACAACGAGACAAAATATGTCCAGGTGTACGACTTTACCTATGCATATCAGAATAATCTTCTAAAGTATGATTCAAACTGGGCAATAGAGACGCTTAGCTAAACACAAAGCTGGACGCTTCAATGTTTTTTGTATTCTCTACAAATCGTACGTGTGATATTTTGTAATAGATTACCTCACCTCTTCTCTCTATTACCGCCAGTATTGGTTCTTTTCCCATCTTTGTTATCTCTTCAATGTTTTTTTGTAGTGTTCCAACCTTTTCCTGTTTTCCCTCAGATAATCCAAAGACCAGATATTTTGCACCCTTTTCCCCAAACTGTCCACGCTCATAGACCCTAAAGTCGGATCCAAACCCAAATCCATCTTTTACAGTATATCCGCGGACCCGCAAATCGCGATAAATGAGAAACTTTGTCAGCGTATTCTCATCTAGCTTGGAGCAGACAGATAACATCTGCTCAAAACCAATCTTTTTCTTTGCTTTGGACAGATCAAGCTTTTTGTAAAACAAAAAGTACAGCGCTTCAAATGGTTTTAGCAGAAATTTTCCCTGTCTTGTCTCTCCATAACCCTTGGACTCGAGTTGGTTTTGCATTTCCTTGTTTGATATTATTACATGATCATCAAACAATGTGCCTTCTATGTTGGGTTCTGCATCGGAGCTCATTTGCAAAAAATCATCTCAAATTCCATATAAGCGTGATTAGAGTCCGCTAACCGTTAAAATATGGGCATTTTGAGGTTTTATTCAGGTGTTATAATGCACGGCGGATGTTATAGAATAGGAAACGGGCAACCTTATGCACGCAAAGAATTCATCAAGGGCAAGCCCCAAACAAAAATCGCCAAGTTCCAAGGCGGAAAGAGAGGCGAATACGACTATGTCGTCCAGCTTTGCTCAAATGAAAAGATGCAGATTCGCCACATGGCAATCGAATCAGCCAGACTTGCAGCAAACAAGACACTAGAGCAAACAACTGGCGAGACAGGATACTATTCAGTTCTTAGAATTTACCCACACATCTTACTTAGAGAAAACAAAATGATTGCAACTGCCGGAGCAGACAGACTCCAAGAAGGAATGAGGCGTGCATTTGGCAAAGCGGTAAGCTTGGCAGCACGAGTCCAAAACGGCCAGTGCATCATGGAGATGCATGTCAAAAAGGATCACCTAGAGGCAGCAAAAAAGGCACTGGTTGGCGCATGTGTGAAACTACCAATCACACCAAGCATTGTGGTTACCCCAACAAAAAAGAACTAGAGCTTTTCTAAAATTTCAGATCTTCTCTTTGATAGTATTTCTAAAAATTCCGCGAACTCGTCTTGTGTTGGGTCTCGCTTGAGAACTCTTCTGCACTGATAATGAAATGAGTTGTACAGCCTGCCAAGTATTATTCCATACTTGAAATCATTTGATGATATATGATCTAGTGATTTTGCTATTTGGTGAATCTCCGATATGTTGTGCAGAGCATCGGTAATTTTTTCATTAATTTTTTGCTCCAGTCTTTTGTCCACATTCTAAAATGTACAATCTAAGATTAAAAGCAAACAATTGATTTTAATAGACTCGCTTTAGTCTATTCGATCATGCGGCTGTAGTATAGCCTGGCCAGTACGCGGGATTGCCAATTCTGTGACCCGGGTTCAAATCCCGGCAGCCGCATTTGAAATTCCTAAAGAAAAATTCACTAGTTCAAAAGATTTACGATGAAATTTGGACATTGGTTTATTATTCATATTAACAAAAGATCAATCATGAATAACACTCACCTAGGATTGTTTGGAATTATAGTACTAGTGTTTGGCGTAATGATATCTCCAATGTCTACTAGCGCACAAACATATCAGCAAACCATATCGACTGATGCAGACACGCTAAAGGTCGGCATCTCAACGGATCCTGCATCACCAAAGCCAGGTGAACAATCAAAACTCAAAATCGACTTTCTAAACCCGCAGACAAACCAAATCCAAGAACACATTGACTATACCGTACTGGTAACAAACAATGGCAAATCTGTGTTTGGCCCAATCCCACTGACTCACACATCACTTGGCACTGCAACAATACCAATGGAATTCAAGGACGGAGAAAACAAGGTCGTAATTGACATACAAGGAATTCTCTTCAGGCCAATCCCATCAGAAAAGGCTGCATTCTCAATTACAATCGGAGGCAAGCCAGCTGCAGTTCAACCAAAGGTGGCAGAAAAACCAAAGTCAGAAGTTCCAGCAGTCAAGGATAAAGATGCAACAGTAGGTGCGTCATTGGAGAAGAAAGAAGACAGTAGAGAAACAAAAAAACTTGGCAAACCAAAATACGAAGATAACAAAAAATCAAGTGATTCCAAAGACAAGAAAAAAGACGTAAAGAAGGACTCTAAAAAAGACACCAAAAAGAAATCAGACAAAAAGACAGTCAAGAAACCAGTAAAGCCTACAAAATCATACTAATGCTTTTCTTGCAGGCCCTTTTTGATAATATCCAGAGCATTTGTAATTTTTTCAGGCCTCGGTAACTGGATCATAAACACGTTGTCCTTTCCCACTTGAGAGTGAGGAGATGACAGTGCAAGCATTGATGTGTTTGCCAGAGATTCAAAAAACTCAAGCGACTCGTTTGCATACAAGAGCAGTTTTTCCTCAATGTCGCCTTCAGAGAAGGTCAAAGACACCTCAACAAAGACATTGCCCAGACCATTCTGTAAAATATTTAGATTGGTGTCAACGGATAGCGGCTTGCCTGCCACTTTGGCCATTATCTCATCAAATCTTTTTTCCGCCAAAATAACACAGGGCACCTTGGTACCATTATAGTTAAACGAGGTAATCCCAACATGAACTCGGTCCATTAGTTTTTTTAGCTCATCATCCATTCTATTCTTCTCCAGTCTTTGCAACAATTTTGTCGCTTGCCCTAATTAAAAATGGTGAGATAAATGCCGAAATAATAGAAATGATTCCAACCAACGGGAACAAAAAGCTGCTAACCGCTCCAATGTCTACTCCTGTTTTTACTATTACAATAGAAAATTCACCTCTTGGCCCTGCAAGCGCAAATGCAGAGCGCAGTGATTTTGCTCTTCCCTGCCTGAATAGATATGTACCAAGCATCGCACCACCAAACTTTACTCCTATGGCAAGTGCAATGATTCCAAATGCCAGTACAATATGAGATTCCAGCTCGGATACGTTCATGAGTGCGCCAACTGAGACGAAAAATATTGCAACGAACATGTCCTTGATTGGACTGGACAAGATCTTTGATACTTCAGCAGATTTTGATTCTGCTACCAGGACTCCTGCCAGAAATGCACCAATTGCAACGGACAATCCAATTACATTTGCAAACAAGGCATATCCAAAACACAATCCAAGTACTGATAGCAACAAGATCTCTTTGTGCTCGGTTGCTGCCACACGATCAATTAGTTTTGGTATGACTCGGGTTCCAACGGTCAGGGTTCCACCAATCAACCCTCCAGCAACCACCACAACTAGAATGATACTCTCATAGGATACTGTACCTACCAGTGCAACAGATTCTAGTGTTGCAATCAAAATTACCGCAATGATATCCTCCACAATCAGAACACCCAAGACCAAAATTGAGGATTCTTTTTTGATTTTTCCAGTATCTTCTAAAATTTTGACAATTACTGCAGTACTGGTAATTGATAGAGCTGCACCCAAAAACAGTGAATCCAAAAAGCTGAGGCCTACCATGTTTGCAACAAAAAACACCACTACCAACGTAAGGAACAATCCGATAGTTCCAGCACCCACTGCGACTTTGCCAATTGAGCGAATCTTGGAATATGGAAATTCTATTCCAATTACAAACAAAAGCAAAATGACGCCAAGCTCGGCAAATATGTTGAGCAGTCCAAGGTCGGATAACAAACCTGCCTGCCCAAATCCCATGAATTCCTGGCCTTCAGGTAAAAGTGAGGTCCAAATTGGAGAGAGCGGTCCAATTAGCATTCCTGCAAACAGATATCCAATTATGAGCGGCTGTCGCATCTTGAAAAAAGCCAGTGTGACAACAGATGCCAAAATCATGATTATTGCCAAGTCGGTGATAAACGACGAATGGGGCAGCTCAGGCGTGACTTTTTCTATCATGGATTGGACGCCAGAACCCGATGCCACCTCTAGAAAATAATTTTGCACTAATTAGTGTGAAATAAAATGATTAAAATGATTTTGGGTTTTAGATTACGCTGATTGTTTTTGCAAGTATTTTGATTTTTTCCGATTCTGGCTCGTTGATTTTGTGCTCGGTGTACTGGTTGCTAAAATAAAGCAGATCAATTACCTTTGATTTGTCCACGTTCACTATTGTTGCCATGCTTGATGTCGGAATGCTGGTGTTTGTTATGATGATTAGCTTGTCCACAAATGCCGAGGATTTTACTACATTTGAGATGGTCTCAAAGTTCTTTGTGTGATTATCATCCATTACTACGGCTATTCCTATTTTTGTTCCGTATGGATCAGAATACACCACATCAAAGGACGGGTTTTGCTTGGCTGATTTTGAGACATTACCGATTTCATGTGCATAGTTTACCAAGTTTGCTATTGCCTGCTTTACTTGGCTTTGGGTAGCCCCTGCTGTTCTTTTGATTTTGATAAACTCGGATATTGGAACCTCCATAATGCTGCCCTTTATCTTCAGTCCCGGATAGGTGTGCTTGATGGTCTCATCAATTACTGCTTCAGTTATTTCTGATGCGTCAAGGCTTGAGGCCTGCTCTATTGCATGGTTTAGTATATTGATTATAGAGCGAACGTTTCTAAATTCTGGGAACTCGTCACACAATACTCGAATCTTTGCTGCTAGGTCTTGCTGCTCTTTTTTGTTGAATCTCTCTGTCTTGTCTGCTTCCTTGATGTATTCTATTGCGATTTCGATTAGCTCATCTACCGAGTTTGCGCCAGCAAGATCGATTTTGTAGTTTGCCTTCTCCAACCTATCAAAGACAGACGGGTTTGCCCTCTGAATGTCCAGATATAGGGATGGTGTGGTAATTAGCAAAAGAATCGATGCAGGAATGTGTGCATTTATCAATGATTTTACAAATTCCAGTGTTCCCTCTTGGGCATCAAGCTCATCAAACTCAAAGAGAATTACTTTACCCAACAGGTTGTGGCTAAACTTGCAGATAGCACCTAGTCTTCCATGCAAATCATCCAGATTTGTTATCTTGTCAAACGAATTGGTAATCACACCATAAACGACAGCAGACTCGTGCTGGGAATAATGAGCTCCAAGGTAGCTAGTTAGTGCATCCTTCGATACCATGTTTTTATCATAAAGAATTTCTTCTGCCTTTTGCTTTATGGTGACTCCCTTTAGTCTGTCCACAAAGCCATAGCCAAGTGTCTTTTTTGCCAGATTGTCGCCCTTTTGCGCCTTATCGCATATTTGCATCAGAAATTTCTCTTTTAGTTCGGCAAACATTTCACGATTAAATCCCCGCATTATGCTGGAGTAGATGCTTTCGTGCGTCTTTGGCGATATAGTGGATAGATCCACATACGCAGTTACAATATCTTGTCGCGTCTTCATACCTTTGATGTGCAAGGCAAGATGAGTCTTGCCAGATCCGACATCCTGTACTATTGTGATTAGTCTAAAGTCGTTTTCATTAGAGTTTCGTCTGGTGGTTTGTTTGTATAATTCTGAAATGCACTCTACGATAGAGTTCTTTGCCTCTTGGTGTTTTGTTCCGCCAAATATCTTTGCGTCATGTTCAGTTGGCGTAGGGCTGCTAGGATACGGGTTTGATTTTAGTCCGTATGGATAGGTCATAGTTTTCGTATGTATCCATGAAGCATTCCGCGCACATGGATTCCCTCCTGACCACCAGTGGATATCTCGTATTTTGATTGGTTTTGCTCAATTAACGTGGAAACTAGTGAGTAGAATTTCTCTGGTGTGATGTCCAATGATGCACATACTTTGGCCCTAATCTCAGACAATGGAGTCCAGCCAAGTGATGCAGAGTGCTCGGAAATGCATTTATCAAAATGAATCTGAAAGTCAACAGTATTTTGTGGTATCTGGGCAGACTGCATTTGTGATATTTTGTTTTCCAGGTTTGTTACTAATCTTGATAGAATCTTGAATTTTGGGTCGTTTTGCGATACGTGTGATAGATAGTTGTCTTTGCTCCACACATAGTGAGCTACGCCCTTGTTATCCACTATTACCTTGTCTTCTTTGGCAAGCTCATCCAGTGAGGTTTCGCAGTCTGTGCCAAAAAGCTTCTTTAGTTCTGCCTTTTTTATTCCGCAGACTCCTGATTTTTCTACTTTTTCAAGAATCTGGGAATTCATGTGCTAAAATCCCTAAAATTTTTTTTAATGGGAAAGGTCGACTTGTATTACCAATTTGTGAATAATTACTACCTAGCATACAGCATCATGAAGAATTATTAGGAATGACTCTACAATTTCGCTTGCAGAGTGATGATTAGGTCAATCTGAATTTTGTGTAGAATGAGACCTGGGGTATCTGACTGCTCTAAAATCACGATTTTTGGTTCAAATTTAGATGGTGGTGGGTCCACATATGATTAGGCGGATATAACAGTCCATCCCCAATTGACAACGGAGATTATAATGAAAATTGAGATTTTGAGATGAAAATGTGATCGCTAATCAGTCTAAACATTACTCTGTGTTTTTAAGAAACTAATACCATCCTATTCTAAGGAAAATTAGTTTTGAAGTCAATACATCTTTCTCGTGAACTAAGTATTGTAATTATAACTGCAATTGGTGTTGTGTTTGAAAGTATTTTCTTCTATCATTACCTCGATGTAGTTTTTCCAAATTTAAAACAAATTGGTAATCTTGAAACATTATTTGTAGAAATTGGAATGACAATTTTTCTCACCGTGACTGTGTATGAGTATTCTAGCAAATCTGAAAGATTTCGTAAAAACCGTCTACGAATGCAAATTATATCTTCGTTTGAGATGCTATCGGCGGATTTTGCTTGGCTTTCAACACAGAAGGTCTCACAATCAATTAATGAGGAATTTATCACGAAGAAAAATTTACGGATATTTCATATCCAAAACCTTATTGGCGTATTACCAGATAAACTAGGAACGGATCTAGCACTTCAAATTCCTGAATTTTGTGAAAAGGCATTACAGATACCGCGTATAGTAAGACCCCTAGATTCTACAAAACCAATTGTTGTTGATTATACGAATTGTGATACTATGATGAAAGAGATAAGCAATCTATTACAAAATTTACAAGGAAAATGGAAGATACCAAAAAATTTAGTCGTTACAGAGACACCATTCTTCAAGGAAACAGACAAACCATCGGATGATAAAAAACTAACATTTTTTTGGAAAAAAACTGAGAACAAATTACTGATATTATCGATTATTGTTGCTCTTGTAATAGGCGGTCCAACAATATACTTGGGATGGGAAACAGGGTTGGTATTGGAACAAATAAAAGAAATTAACAAAAACCAATTTACAATTCAGAATTTTCGATGGGAATTAATTGGAAATGTTGAACCTTTGGTGCTTGAAAATAGACTCTACAATAACGAATCTCTTAACCAAAAACTTTCTCTCAGCATAACTAGTCCTCATTATCTCAAAATTGTCGTAACTAGTGTTGAAATTCAAAACGACGATCAAAGTAAAAAATTACCTCAGGTTTACTTAGAAGCGTCGATAACCAGAGTTTTACCAAGTGGAGTTTCCAATATTGATATCAACGCTCCAATACGACTGAATTTTGACCCTAAATTGAATGGTTATGATGTTGACAATAGTACTTCATCTCTAGGTGAAATACGATATAATTTCGAAATTACGAACATACAAACTAAAGAACCAATTACTAACGGCTTCGTACACTCTAGTGTCACTCTTGAATAACAATAGAATTTGATGGTTTTTTACTCTTGATGGATGAATTTTACATTAACATTCTTAATTTCAAGTATTTCCACTCAGATTAGCTCGATGCAGGCAATCCAAGCTCTTTTCTTATTTCATCAACACCACGAATTCCAAATATGTCTCGCACCTGCTGGATTCGGATGTTTTCTTTGACTAGTTCTTTGCCAAGCTTGTGAATCAACACATTGAACAAATCAGAAAAGCGGATCTCCCACTTGTCTGCACAATCAAGCATCTTGCTTATTGCCCACTGCCTGATTTCAGACGGCAATGAGACATTTTCCTGTGATTCTATTGCGATTTTATCAAACAGATTGACAATTTCTGAGGTCTGATCCGCCATTTTCTCAATGTTTTTCAGATCCCCATACTTTGATTCTGCCAAAATTCTAATTGTTGATTGGAACTCGGATAGTTTCAGCAATCCAACCACCTCCTTTGAGACATTGGATGAGGACTTGTTTGTTACAGTTTTGATTTGCTGCATATCATGGAACAAGGTGTCTGCCTTTTTGTGAAATTCCGATGATGCCGCATCTGCCCTTTTTAATAATTCTGATATGGATGATATTTTTTGATCAATTGTATTTGTCTTGTTAAGAACGTGGTCCTTGAATGTACCAAAGTCGTCTTGGACGGACTTTAGTCCCTCGCCAACAAACGCAGTAGCATCCGCTCGGTGTATTAATGAACCAATCTCGGATTCTATTTTTGCAATCTCTCCGCGCAAATGGGTAATGGAGTCAGTCTTTGCCATGTTTGTTACAAGCTCGTTTTGTAGGTTTTCTAGGCTAGATTTTAGTGCAGGTAGCTCAGACTCTAGGCTAGATTTTTCCGATTTTTCAAATATTGCGTGGAGTTTTTCCTTTATCTTGTCCAGCTCGGATTCAATAGTAGAGGTCTTGTCTGCCTTTGATGAAATGCTGCCAAGATCTTCTTTGATGTTATCGATTCTTTGTGCAATTTTGATTATCATGTGAGTATTATTTTGAATAGAGTTTTGGTTTTCTCCAACTGCCTTCATTATTGATTGTGGGTCAGGTGATTCCTTTTGGATTTGCGATATCTTGTTTACCTGTTCTTGTAATCTAGATGCTTGCTCATTGACATTTGTGATAAGACTTGCCTGTGCTCTGACTTGGTTTAGTCCGGCGTATAATCTCTGGTTGTCTTCCTCGATAATGCTTATCTGCTTTGATTGTTTTTGGATTTGCTCTAGTGTGTTGATCAAAGTATCAATCATTCCCTTCATGGAAAGAAGCACCTTTTGATTATCAGAGAAAACCTTACTCATGGACTTGATTTCTTTTGATAGTGTTTTAGTGGAATCAGAGACTGCAGCTACTTTTTTTGCAAGGTTTACAGTGTCTTTTTTGTTCATACCTGTAGGTTTTTCCGATGATTTGCTAGTTTTCTTTGCAGACACTAGTCTTAGGAGGGGCTGTTCATACTAAAGGGTGCAGCTAAAATAAGATGAAAAATGAAGTCGCTACTCATTGACCAGTTCTGGCCCATGGAGGATTTCATGTAGCGTTTTTTCCGTCAAACCATTCATGGATTCGACGAACTGTTTTGTGCAATATTCGCATGTAATCATAAAGTACGGTACCATACCGTACTAATAAGACCATGGTTATGTCATAATTACTAACCTAGGCATGAAATTGCCGAACAAACCTAAGCAAATCATATGTTCATAGCAAACATACTGATTCCTATAATGTCAATTACCAAAAGCCCAACATGCTCAAGGGCAAAAGTATCTCGCTTAATTGGAAATTACAGTTATTGTTCAATGCAATTGCCATAGTGTCGGTTTTGGTCATATCGATGGGCAATTTCAATATCACAAGTCAGATGGTGGAAAAATCAGGAGATGCAAGTATGAAGACACATCTATCTGAGATGTTCACTCAGGCCATAATTCTTGGAATAACAGTAAATGCTGGTGTTGGAGTATTTGCATATTTCATCTCACGAAGAATAACCAAGCCAATTATCAAGGCAACCGAGATTGCAACAAAGATAAGCCAAGGCGATCTTAGTATTACAGTACAGGAATCAAAATCAAATGACGAAATTGGAAAGCTGCTCAATGCAGAAAAGCAGATGGTCTCTAATCTAAGAAACATAATATCTGAGGTGAATAATTCATCCCAGTCTGTTTTTGCAAGCGCACAACAAATTGCAGCATCAGGAACAGAAATGAATTCTTCAATTCAGCAAATCTCAGCTACAGTAGACCAAATAGCAAGGGGCTCAGAATCGCAGGCGCAAGGCCTAAACAAATCAAAACAAATCGTAGATGATCTATCAAAGACAATCAACGAGTTATCCAGAGATGCTGTAGAATCAGTAGAAGAGACAAATCGAGTAGGCATTCTCTCTGAGAAAGGCTCAGAATCTGCAAAAGAGGCAGGGCAAAGGATGAACAACATAATTCGTGTCACAAACAACTCTGCAGAAAAGGTGCGAGGATTGGCGCAGAAAACAAGTGAGATCACCGCGGTATTAGATGTGATAAGGCAAATTGCAGATCAGACAAATCTTTTAGCACTAAATGCCGCAATAGAGGCAGCACGAGCAGGTGAGGCAGGCCGTGGATTTGCGGTAGTGGCAGATGAGGTAAGGCGCCTTGCAGAAAGCTCATCAAAATCATCAGAGGAAATCGATTCCAAGCTAAAGCAGATTCAGGAAGACGCCCAAATTGTAGTAGAGGACATTGAAATCAGCTCAAACGAGGTAAACCAGGGAAAGATGGTAATAGAATCATCACTTAAAACCCTAGACGAGATTGCATTGCACATTAGAAGCGTCTCAGAGAAGGCAAAACACCTCTCAAACACTGCACAGCAAGAAGTAATCAAAGTCAAGGAAGTATCGACACATGCAATAGAAATATCTGCGGTTGCAGAGCAAAACGCATCAGCCACAGAAGAAACATCTGCTGCAGTAGAACAACAAACATCTCACACCCACGAAATTGCAAGTGCAGCAAACCAAATGTCAACTCTGGCAGAGCAGCTTCAAAATGTTATCTCAAAATTCAAGCTAAGCTCTGATGAGCCAGAAATCCTAGTTCAGAACTAGACGTCTTCAGATCTGTCGTATGCTTTTAGCTGATCCTTCTTTCTTTTCAGTACAGCAAAGATTCCAAGAATTGCTGCGATCCAAGCTGAGCTGAATACAATATTTGAAAAGCTTGCATACATGTATGGCGTGGCATCCATTAGGTTTTGTCGTATCTGAATTGCCCTAAGGTGGGTATCAGTCATTGCAGTGCTGTATTCAACCGAGTTCTTTGGCTCATTTTGTATTGCATCCATTGATTCTATCAGCGAATCAATGTCTTGCTGGATTCTTGTGAAATCCGTAGTGTCGGTTGGGAATATCCATACTGGATTTCCTTCTTTTGGCAGTTGTTCTTTGATTGCGTTGAGGTCTTGCAGCATTGATTGTGGGTTGCCTCCGGTTGCTATTCTATCCAGATAGCCACGCGACAGATCCAGTGGATACACATCGGTTTGGTATCCCTGGTATGCCATGTATGCACCAAATACTATGATTGCAAACATGCCAATTAGCGCCATTTGGTAATAGTTGTCTGCCATCTTTTCCGTCTTTGTTTTTGGTCGCTCTGATTTAATTCTTTTAAATCTAGAATGAGACAGGCTCTGGTATGCCACATAGAAAAAGCCAATTGTTGGAATCGCAATGATTGGCGCAAAGATTGGATTTTTTGAAAATATCGAAATCAAAATTCCAAGCAAGCCATAGACACCAAAGAATATCTCAAGCAGTGTTGTCTTTGTAAATGGCAGATTGTATGCCTTGTCACGCCAATCATCGGTATTTTTTATGATGCCATATTTTGGAGTGCGCAAAAATTCGTTCTTTTTGCCAAATATTCCATCAAACACTGCCACAGTGTTGTTCACGGCCATTCCCGCAGAATAAATCAGCAAAAACGGCATGACCTTTGCCTTTTGTTTCCAGTTCTGACCCCACAGATTGTAAATTACTACCAGATACGCAAATGGTCCCATTGCAAGATATGTCATGATGGTAAGGGCGGGCACAAACTTTAGAACATGAAGATTAAAGTTTGCAGCCAAAAGAATCGGCAGCGCCAAAAACTGCACCAACAATAACGGATATCCGATGTGTCGCGTAAGCTGGACAAACGCCTGAATCTTTGTCTCAATTGGAATATGTCTTTTGATTAGAATATCACCAAGTAGTTTGACTGCGCACTGGATTGCACCCTTTGCCCACCTGAACTGTTGTCTTTTTGCAGCATTCATCTGGACTGGCAATTCCGCATCAACCACAATATCCTCAATAAAGACACACTTCCAACCCTTCATCTGGGCGCGATAGCTCAAATCCAGATCCTCTACCAGTGTGGCAGTGTGCCACCCACCAGCATCCTCGATGCAGTCTCGCTTCCAGATTCCAGCAGTTCCATTAAAGTTCATGTAAAGATGTGAGTTGCTCTTTGCTCTTTGCTCAACCAAAAAATGAAAGTCAAGACTCAGTGCCTGGGCCTGGGTCATTGCAGAATAGTTCTCATTTACGTGTCCCCACCTGCACTGTACCAGGCCTATGTTTGGCTTGGCAAAGTATGGGATTGCTTTTTTGAGGAACCATTCTGGAGGGATAAAGTCGGCATCAAAAATTGCCACGTATTCTGTGTTGGTGATAGTCATTGCATATTTGAGAGCACCCGCCTTGTACCCCTTTCGGGTACCTCTGCGTATGTGCACGATGTCGAATCCAGCCTTTTTGTGATCAGCCACTACATTGTGTAAAAGATCAGTAGTGTCATCATCGGAATCATCAAGAACCATTATCTTCATTTTGTCTTTTGGATAGTCCATCGCACATACCGCATCGACTAGTCTTGCTGCAACGTATTTTTCATTATACAGTGGAAGCTGTATTGTGATGGAAGGTGTTCCGACTTGCAGTACAGGATGCTTGTCTTTTCTTCGGATTGCCAAAAACGCAAGATAGTAGAAATTAAAGGTATAAGCAGTCAGCAAAATGGCTGAGAAAATGAATATATCAAAAACAAACACCGTAAATGGATTTACCGCCATGGTAGATCAGCCCACATTAGGCCATTTATGACTTAGGATTTTCTCTGGAAGATTTTGATTGCCTGTGGTGGACATACGCCTTCACATGCCAAACAAAAGATACAATCTGGCTCGCGCGCCATTAGTGGCTTTTTGTCAGATGCTGGATTTCCAGGCGTATCAAACCATTCATAGACCTGAACAGGACATGCATCAATGCAAGCTCCGTCTGCAACACAGATATCATAATCAACTGATACAAACTCGCCCCAGACACCCATTATTCCATTGTCTTCTCCCTTTCTGCCCCAAGTCTTGACGACATTTTTGTTGGAAGCCACAGTATATGGTATACTTGATGGCATGTGGGATTTGTATTCAACATCAATTGGTCCCGGTTTTGCACCATCTGGAACTTCAATTACCTCTGATACTAGTTCTTGCGTTCCGGCAGGAATCTCTGGTTTTGGTTTTGGTTTTGCGTTTGGAACTATTTTTGCAAGTGGGGTTAGATCCTCTAGTCTTTTGAGTGCGGCGTCGGGTTCGATTTTTTCTAGCCTTGCAAGACTCTCCACCATCTTGTCTGCTAGAATAGTATTTCGTAGAATGGTGTCAATTATCATCTTTGCATAATAGTCGGCTTTTTTGCGATAGTCCTTTACCCACTGTGGGTCGCCAAATTTCTCAATTGGAAATATTTGGTAAATGATATCCACTACCTCGCCAGATACTATTTCCACAGTAATGGAGAGGTTTGTTTTTTGGTATCCCCTGGAGCTTGGGTCCGGCATGTTTTCCTCAGTCCAGGTATGGGTCGCAAAGACTCTGTCAGCAAAGGTATCCATCGTAAAGGTCTTTTTGAGGCCCTCAACTATGGATTTCATCTCCAATGGATCTTCCAGCTTGATTGGTAAGCGGTACAGCCCTAGCTTGAAGCCATGTAATGGGTAGACGCCCCTTTTTGTGGTGGGTGATTCCATTGTGTAAACTCGATCTTTTAATAAAAGCGACATGTGCTATTTTTTGAGCCAATTTTCTTTCTTTAAAAATCTTACACAGTATAGTACCTTGATCATCATATTGTTTGATTGATCGTTACTTTCTTGGATAATTCACTCACCAAATATCTTTGGAGTCACACTTGCATATCATAAAATATTTAACATATGTTAGCTGATTAAACAAAGTTGGTCGCAGCAAATAAAGCAAGAATAACTTATGTTCAGCTTTTAAAAGAGGATCTCGCAGTTTTTCGTATCGTACCAGAAGATGGGGTAATTCCAGACTACAAGGCAGGCCAGTTCCTTACACTTGGAATTTCAGTGGCAAATGAAAACTACAAAACCGTTAGAAGGGCTTATTCCATTGCATCTCATCCTGAAAATAAAAAATATTATGAATTTGTAATCAGGTGGGTAAGAAAGCCACTTCCAGGTCGTGTCACAACCCAGTTGTTTTACGCAAGCGATGGCGATGAGGTCACAATAGGAAACCCAACAGGAAACGCCCTTATCATAAACGACAAGCTTCCAGACGGCAGAAAAGACGAAAGACGAATTGTCTGCATCGGCGGCGGAACCGGGATTGCACCGTTTGTGAGTTTTGCAAAGCATCTGAACGCAGTTGGTGATAAAAGAGAGGTCGTTGTATTGCACGGTGCAAGTTATGTTGATGAGCTAAGTTACAGAGGATTGTTCACAGAACTTGAAACCGAAAGCATAGATCGAGGAGCAGACAAGTGGAACTTCAAGTATCGTGCAGCGGTTAGTCGTCCACAAGAATGGTTTAATCGAGCATGGAATGGTCCAACAGGAAGAGTTGAGAATTTCCTGCGCGCAAAGGACGGTGGAAAATCACCACTAGAGGAACTAGTCGGTGAAAAGATCACAAGAGACAATACCAGCTTTTACATTTGTGGCTGGCAAGGAACAATTGATGGCGTTATGGAATTTCTAACACCACAAGGCTTTGTGACATATCACGACAAACGTGATGATGACAGCTTTGAAGTAAAGTACGAATCATACGGATAAACAGAGCTCAAAATTATTTTTGTAAGATTATCCTTTTCGTATTATAAATTGCATCAATGCTTCTTTGGAATATTCAATTCCGTGCTCTTCAGTTGAGTGAGAGTTGTATTCTTCAATTACTTTACCGACATCGTTTCCACTAGAAACAAAATCACAATCAAAACCATAATCCCGACATACTAGCTTGATCACTTTTGTGATGTTTGGATTATCTTATTTATCTATTTCTAGATTTTTAGAATAAGAATTAGTTATGGTATAGAATTATTTTTTTGCCACAGTTGGTTTTGGAAGAATTCCATCCACGATTGCAGTTGTCAGATCAGTGATAATTTTGATCTTTTTCTCATCTGTTTCGCCAAGCAATTCTAGTGTCTTTTCCAGTTCCTTTTTTCGTAGCGCATCTACGCTTGCAAACACGTCGGTTACCTGCGGGCCCTGCTCTATTAGCTTCATTGTTGCCTCAATTACCGCGATTTCTTTTGCGATGATTTTCTCTACTGCAATAATGGTCTCTTCCTGTGCCTTGAGATCCCGCTCCTCCATTTCGGTTAGCTGGTCTCGGAACATTAGCTTGATTCCAGGTAAAGTCATCACAGTATCATCTACTGTCCTTGGATCAGAAATGTCCAAAATCATGGTTCCCTTGGTGTTATTTTCCATTGTTAGTTTCAGGTTATCAAAGGTGAGAGCAAAATAGTCAGAGGTTGTTGCAACAAAGACAAAATCAAATTTGTTAAATTCCTTTAGTGCTTCTTTGAATCCAATTGGCTTGCCGCCCAGTATTTTTGAAAAGCCAGTTGCACGCTCTATTGTCATGCTACAAACATCAAATGGGTATGCCTTTTTGTTGAGTGATTTGGCAACCATTGCGGCAGTCTCTCCAGTACCCATCAAAAGCACACGTTTTTTCGCATCAAGGCCAGCATTTTGTTCTGCTATTTTGACTGCCATCTCTCCAAGGGATTTTGCACCCTTGTTGATTTGAGTCGAGTTTCTAATGCGGGTAGCAGTAAGAATTACAGTGTCAAACAGTTTGTTGAGTATCTTATCAGATGTCTTGGCAAGCTTTGCTCCAAGTATGGTTGCCTTTAGCTCGCCAAGTATTGTCTCGTTTCCTACCACGACGGATTCTAGGCCGCACGCCAACTTTAGCAGATGCAAGTAGACATCTGTATTGACATATACTTCCAAGATTTGATCAAAATGATCAATGTCGTATTGTTCCAGTTCGGTTAGTGATTGCCAAGTTTCTCGGATTTTGCTTATGATCAAGGTTTTGCCCTCAGATGATCTAAGGTCTGGTGAGTCAGTCTCCATTGCATTTACGGTAAATATCTCAACTCTGCTTTGCGTTTGAAGTATCACACATTCTGAGACGCCCGGAATCTTTTTGAATGCCTCAGATGCGGCCGCAAGATCCTTAAATGAGAATCTGGCTAGACTGTGAATCGGTATATTCCTAAATGTAACGCGGACATTAATGACATTGAATGTTCCATCATTCATCTACGATCACTTGTGCTCCAGTTTGGCTCGGCCATTTTGTGCAGTGCGAAATACATTCATGCTATAGTAAAAGCTCTCATAGAGTGAATCTAGATATTCTAGTTCTTGTTCTGTACGGGTGATATCTTCTGGGATTGCATCCGGATCATTTTTCAGATTAGCCAGTTTTTGTTTTGCTGCAGCCACGAGTTCTGCAATACCGGACTCATAGTTTGATGTGCCCCCATATTCTACGCTGAGAACATGTTTTGGCGCATATTGAGGAGTCGCATCGACTGGAATCTCGACTTTTTTCGATATTTCTTCTTGTTCTTCCTCACTTAGCATGATTCTTTTTGGAATGAGATCTTTTTTGTAGCGGAAAAATTCCGGCTCACCCATTTCTCTTCTGAAAATTCTTTCTTGATTTCGTTTATTTGTAAGTGGTTTTCCTGCGGCTGATGCTTGTGCAGATTTTGCTATTGCGGCATATTCTTTTTCTGCCTCTGCTGCTGCTTTTGCCATGACCGCCATTGCTGATTCGTATTCTTTTTCTGCTGCCTCTAAAATCGCTTTTGCGGT
Organism: Candidatus Nitrosotenuis cloacae; assembly: GCF_000955905.1. Classification (GTDB taxonomy): domain Archaea; phylum Thermoproteota; class Nitrososphaeria; order Nitrososphaerales; family Nitrosopumilaceae; genus Nitrosotenuis; species Nitrosotenuis cloacae. Next base: position 1,204,993 of record NZ_CP011097.1, read on the forward strand.
TGCAAGCTTGGTAGCTGCAAGCTCGGCCTGTGTTGTTGCAGCTTGAACTTGTGCGCCTGCACTAGATGGTTTTTGTTCTTTTGGAGCATCTTGGGTGCTTTCAGACAACAAAATTATTCCATTTATGCTTAGATTTTAAGTTTTTACAAATACGGGTTAGTCAAACCGATCTATTTTTTCAAAAATATATGTAAAGATTTAGGATTTTCTCTGGAAGATTTTGATTGCCTGTGGTGGACATACGCCTTCACATGCCAAGCAAAAGATACAGTCCGGCTCGCGCGCCATAAGTGGCTTTTTTGCCGATGCCACGTTTCCTGGTGTATCAAACCATTCATACACCGAAACAGGGCATGCATCAATGCACGCACCATCTGCAACACAGATATCATAATCAACTGATACAAACTCGCCCCAGACACCCATGTTCGTGTTGTCTGTTCCCACGCGTCCCCAAGTCTTGATGACATTTTTGTTGGAAGCCACAGTGTATGGTATGGTGACGGGCATGTGAGCCTTGTATTCTACATCTATTGGTCCTGTCTTTGGACCATCTAGTAATGCACCCATCACAGGTGCAGCTCCCTGAGACACCTCGACTTCTGGTTTTGGTTTTGGTTTTGCGTCAGGAACTATTTTTGCAAATGGAGTTAGTTTTTCAAGTTCTGCTATTGCATCGTCTTGCTCGAATTTCTTGCTCTTGACAAAATATTCAATCATCTTGTCTGCCAGAATAGTATTTCGTAGAATGGTATCAATTATCATCTTTGCATAATAGTCGGCTTTTTTACGATAGTCCTTGATCCATTCCTGGTCGCCAAATTTCTCAATTGGGAATATTTGGTAAATGATATCCACTACCTCGCCAGATACTATTTCTACAGTAATTGAGAGGTTGGCTTTTTGGTATCCCTTTGCGTCTGGGTCTGGCATGTTCTCTTCAATCCAATTGTATGTGGCAAAGATTCGATCAGCATACATGTCCATTGAAAATGTCTTTTTGAGTCCATCAAAAACAGACTTCATTTCCAGTGGATCTTCTAGTTTTATTGGTAAACGATACAGACCAAGCTTGTAGCCATGTAATGGGTAGACGCCCCTTTTTGCGGTGGGTGATTCCATTGTGTAAACTCGATCTTTTAGTAAAAGCGACATGTCATGGTTTGGTTGTATTTCTTATTAAAATCTTGTTCATTCCAAGTCGTCAGGACAGGTTAATTCCCGTAATTCGGTGTATTTTTTTTCCATTCTTTCTGCGTTTTCAAGTACTGCCTCAAAGGAGTGATCTTTTTTTGGAAAGTACCATCTAATTGGCACCCAATGCCCAATACCATCCATGTCGTGGATCATGCCTTTATCTGCCAGAACCTTATGGTTTTCATCAAGGGTCTGCTCACGCACGGTAAGGCCTCGCTTTGTTCTGTCCTCCAGTATGAGATCAGCAGATCCATCCTTTATGAGATAAAACGAGCCCTTTTTGAGAATTGGTAGTTCCTGGCTCAACTTATTTTTCTACTGGGTTGCCTATCATGTTGCCCCATTCGGTCCAAGAGCCATCATAGTTTCGAACCTGTGGGTAACCAAGCAAATACTTTAGAACAAACCAAGAATGTGATGAACGCTCACCAATTCTGCAATAACAGATTATTTCCTTGTCTGGTGTGATTCCCTTTGGAGCATAGTTTTGTTTTAGCTCATCTGGTGTCTTGAATGTGCCATCTGCATCATTTACTGCAGTTGCCCATGGGATGTTTTGCGCACCGGGTACATGTCCACCTCTTTGTGCATGTTCCATTGGATATTCCGGCGGCGCAGTTATCTCGCCGGTAAATTCCTTGGCAGAACGCACATCAACCAGTCCGATTTCCTTTCTGTCCAGTGCTCGCTTGACATCAAACAGATATGCGCGTAGTCCTTCGTCTGGTGGAAATGCAACATAGTTGGTTGAAGAGATTTTTGGCTCATCAGTTGTGTATGGCTTTTTTTCAAGCTCCCACTTTTTTCTGCCACCATTCATTATTTTGATATTTTTGTGGCCGTAGTACTTGAAGACCCAAAATGCAAATGCTGCAAACCAGTTGTTAAAATCTCCATAAAGAATCACTTCGGTCTCAGGTGTGATCCCATTTCTTGACATTAATTCCTCAAATTGTTTTTTATCAACAATATCACGTGTTATTGGGTCGTTGATATCTCGTTTCCACCAGATCAGACTTGCACCTGAAATGTGGCCTTTGCGATATCCATTTTCCGGATCATAGTCCACCTCAACCAGCTTTAGATTGCCGCTTGGTGGATTTTTTGATACCCATTCTGTATCTACTAGGACTTCTGGATGTGCGTAACTCATTTCAATTTTGAACCGTTTCATGCATAATTAATTTTTTCTATCACATCAAAAAACTACATTTTTTAAACAAAGTCATACAAAAGGAAAGAGTTGAAACTAAATCGAGTAGGCATAGTATCCAAGTTTGGCTCCGAAGAGTCGGAGAATGCGGCAAAAAAAGTTGCAAAAAAGTTTCTTGCCAGTAAGGCCGAAGTCTTTACAATAGCACCAGTATCGGTGGAAGGTGCAAAACGAATCGAATCCGTCGATGAGCTAAACGACAAAAAACTGGATTTGGTAGTAACCATGGGCGGAGATGGCACCACGCTTCGTACATTTCGCAGCCTGACAAATGAGATCCCGCTTTTGACCATCAATGTTGGCGGTAACAGAGGAATTCTCTCAGAGATAACGCTGGACAAAATAGACACTGCCATTGCAGACATGAAATCAAACAAGGTTTGGTTTGACAAAAGAACCCGAGTTGTCGCATCATCTGGCGGAGAAGAGTATTCACCAGCATTAAATGAAATCTACATCAATAGACAAAACATGACAAAGACCGCAGAGTTTGAGATCAAGTTCCAAAACGATATAGTAAAACACAAAATGGACGGAGTCATGATCTCAACACCAAGCGGCTCTACTGGCCATTCGTTTTCACTGGGCGGTCCCGTACTGCACGAGAGCCTGGATATTTTGATAATCACACCAATCGCGCCAGTTCTTAGATTGCTCCCATCAATAGTAGTTCCAGACGAAAAAATTGAAGTCATTTGCTCACATGATACCAACATTGTGATGGATGCACAGGTGATCAAAACTGCAGGCTTTGAGGAATCAATAGTCATCAAAAAGCATCCAAAGCGCGCAGTCTTTGTGAGACTAAAAAAACGCGGGCTAAGACAGATGGGCAAACTTGGCGTCTAGAGTTTATGATGCAAGTGCCTTTTACGCAGGAATTCCCTTTGCATCTCCAGAGATAGGCCTTACCACAACTGTAATTTTTGAGGAAATAAAACACATCAAGCAGCGTCATGGCGCACTAGATACCTTGCTTGATACTGACAGACTAAGAATAAAGGATCCACTAAAATCCAGCATCGATGTTGTCATGAATGCTGCAAAAAAAACAGGTGATGCTCAAAAACTATCAAAGGCAGATATTTCTGCAGTGGCATTAGCTCATGAGATAAAAGGCAACCTAGTCACGGATGATTTTGCAGTATCAAATCTTGCAAAAAATCTAGGACTGCAGGTTAACCCAATAATGACAAAGGGAATCAAGGATGTTGGACATTGGATTCATTATTGTGTCGGGTGTAGTAAAGAGTTCTCTGGGTTAGAGTTTTGCCCAAACTGTGGAAACAAGCTAAGTCGAAGACTACTCAAGGGGAAGTCGCTTTGAGTACCAATCAATAAAAGAACCATCATAGAGCCGAACGTCTTCAAATCCCGCAAGTTTTGCCTGATAGTACAGGCTGGATGCGCGATGCCCATGCATGCAATAACAGATTACTTCCTGGTTTTTTGGAATGTTTTTTTGCAAAAACAGATTCGCCAAAGATTCCTGTGAGTCGAGAAGCTTGCCGTCCTGTCCAATCCCATCGGTGAATGGAAACAAAACAGAGCCAGGAAGGTGTCCACCAAAATATTCCTGAGGGCTACGCGCATCAAGAATCGTAACCTTGCCAATCATTCCGTGTAGTTCTTGCGCTTCTATTCTGATGTTTTGTATTTTAGGAACAAATGTAGTTGGTGTTGGCTTTTTTTGTACACGGTTCATATCAAGCCCAAGGCTCTGCCACGTGCCAATCCCAACATCAAGTACTTTGGTGTTTTGCTGTCCCAAATATTGTAGTGTCCACGCAACACGGAATACGGATGGGTCCATCAGATCACCGCACACCACAACGGTTTTGACATTATCAATTCCAAGCTCGCCAAGCAATTTAGATGCAACTTCTGGCTCTGGTGCAAGATGGGCGCCTTCCGGGCTGATCTTGATTATTTGCTCAACAGTTAATGAGACCGAGTTTGGTATGTGCCCATAAGAGTATGCTATTTTTGGCCTAGTGTCAAGTATGACAATATCTGTCGAGTTCAGATTTTCTTTTAGCCAAGAATGGGTGACAAACATGAATTACAGGTCCAGGGTTTTCTGATTTGATTCTTTGTGCAGTTTGCTGGTGTGATCCAGCATCTGCCTTATTTTTTTGGCACGTGCCTCCCCAAGGCCTTCTATTTTTGCAAGATCCGCAAGTGATGCGCCTAGTGTTTTTGTGGGCGAGCCAAATTTAGCAAGCATCCTAGTTGCTAGTTTTTCCCCAATTCCCGGCAGGCTGCACAAAACTGAAAGCTGTTGTCGATACACATCGTCGGATTTTTTTATTTTCTTGAGGAATGGTCCCCGCAGTGTATCTTTTCTTGAACACATGGATACTAGCATCTTTGCAGTGTGTGTAGCGCTAGGTGTAGGTATGATCGGAATCTTGAAATCAATTGCCACCACAGATAGCGCTCCATAAAATACCAGTGGATTTTCCACGATTTGTTCTATTTCTTCCACGTTTCCCTCCATCAGAATTATAGGATGTGTAAAATGCTCCTTTAGTCGATTGCACTGATCAAAAAGCCGTCCATCAAATATTGAGGATATCAGATCAGAGACGCTTTTGCGCTCTACTATGGTTTCGGGGGCAACGATATAGTCACCTATTGGAAGGGTCTTTATCTCTAGATTAACTCCAACTGCGCGCAATAGATCAGGAATTCCACTTTTGCGCTCGCGCTCATCTACTACAATTCGAAGATTTTCAATCTTCATGGTATGATTGGTTTATTTCTGATATTTATTGCGATGGTGGCTTTTGTGAACCACGAATCATCTCATTGATTTTTGTTTCTTGTTCTTTGATGCTTTCTTTGATTCGTGCTTCTTGTTTTGCCAGAACAGTAACGCGAGTGTTTGCAAGCTCTTTTCGCTCCTCTAGCTCCGAGATTAGTGTTGTCTTGGTGGATTTTACCAGTATGGTTCCAGCATGCTTGTAGACTGGATCAGTGTCTGCTACTTTTTTTAGTTCCTCCAGTGCTCGCTCGGACTCCATTTGTTCAATGTCGAGTTGTTGTTTTTGGGCCATTATGGATTGAAGATTTTGCTGAGATTGCTGTAGCTTCATTAGTTGTTCTTGTAACCATGGAGGAATTTGTTGGCCTTGCGACATGTAAAAGATTTCTTTGAATTTCTTATAACCGTAGCGATTCGAGTGAGTCCGAGCTTGCTTGGATCAGTCGTAGTGTAGAGTTTAGGTTTGCACGTAAATGAGCCAGCTCGTCAGCATTGATTTGTATGTGGATCTGGTTTTTCTTCATGCTTATCTTTGTCTTGGTTGGATTTTCCGGATAAAATCTATTATCTGCACTTAGCGAGTCAAAAATTGCTTTTGTCTTTTCTTTGGTTTTGATGGATAATATGGCGCTAAGCGCTAAGGTCATATGCAGTTCCAGCAATTTTGTAGCCGCATTTCTTGCAAGCCCAAATTCCTACTGCCTCTCGTCCAAATTTCAGAGAGCCGCACTGGGTGCATTTTCTTTTTTCTTTTAGCAAGGCATGGACTGCAGAGAATTTTTTTCTGTGCTTGATGCCGTATTTTTGTCTAAGACCTTTTAGGGATCCGCCTTTTTTTAGCATTTAACTTCTACCTGCCTGTTTTAGCATGTCCCTTATTTTTGCTCCGGTTGAAATAGAGAGTTGAGCGCACTTGACTAGTTGCTCTGGAGTGAATCCATCGCTTCCGCCCTTTTGGACTGCGCAAATGTTTCCATCCGCATTTGTAGTTATGGTCATTCTGGCATCCATGCATTTCCATTCGTCTGCGTTTGGATCAACTAGGATTTTATCGCCAATTTTTCCCATTGTAACAGAAACCGGAACTGTAGTTATTGGTGGGTCGGATAGTACACCGTCTATTTTTGTGATTGTGCCGTCCTTGTATTCCCATTTTGGAATTTTACAGGACAGAATGCTTGCAACTGATGCATATGAGCATGCATCAAACAAATTGCCATCATAATCAGTCACAGAATTATCAACAAAGATTCCAACTACAGATTTGTCTTTTTCTAGGACAAGTTGTTTTAGATCGATCATCCCACTTTCTCTAATTCCCCTATCAACTACTCGTGCAAGCTCAATTACTTCTTCTCCTGGTGGTCCAGGCTCTGCGCTTGGGTCTGCCAGTGGTAAAATTTCTGCAGTACAGATGAATATTCCTCTATCACCCAAATCTGGAAACGGCTTGTCTGGCTGAATCTTTACACCACATACTACCTCAGTATCACCCAGTCGTACTCGTGCAGAACCCTCTGCCTTTGGTATGACTCCGGTGTCAACTGTTAGTGCTCGTGGCTCATCTAGTGCTCTGCCGTCGATTCGTTGTCCGTCTTTGAGCAATGCAAGAATCTTTTTCTTTTTTAGATCATCTAGTATTGGTGCAGTCATTCTTGTGTGTCTCCAAAGAATTTTTCCTGTAGTGCCTTCTTTTGTACCTCGTATACTAATTTGCAGCCCTCGATTGCAGTGTTAGCACATTTCTCATATTCCTGTGGTGTTAGAACGCCATCCAGCTGAATTAGTGTGACTTTGCCCAAGTTTGGCATGTATGCAACAGGCATGTCTGCCTGGCCTTCCTGGTCTTCTTCATTATTGATATCCAAAACTATAGTGTCTGCTACTTTTCCTGCGGCACACGCTGAAACCATGTCTCTCATTGGAATTCCAGCATCTGCCAATGCAACGGCTGCTGCATCAAGTGCTGCACATCTAGAACCACCATCAGCCTGTAGGATTTCTATAAAGACATCAACTACAGTCCTTGGAAAGCCCTCTAGCATTACTGCTGGTTCTAGTGCCTCTTTGATTACCTTGGAAATCTCTATTTCTCTTCTGGACGGTGCCGGATTTTTTCTCTCCCCTACAGAAAATGGCTGCATGTGGTATCTGCATCGCAAAATTCCACGATCTGTGTTTGCCAGGTGTTTTGGGTGAACGTCTCTTGGGCCAAATACGCCTGCCAAAATTTTGTTTTCTCCAAATTCAATGTATGCCGATCCGTTTGCGTTTTTTAGAACTCCGGCTTTAATCATAATTCTGCGAGGCTCGTCAATTTTTCTGCCGTCGCAACGAATTCCCTTATCATCTAATAGTACTATGTCTGTTTTTTTTACACCCATTATTATTCACTGTTTGATCCTAACATTTGTTGTATTTTTTCAGTCAAATTTGGAACGTGTGCTTGTTCCTCGACCATTTTGATTGCTTCTATGGCCTTTAATAATCCCTCTGGCTCGTCGCAGGACACTACGACAAAACCATTCTGTCCAATTGTAATGATTGCTTTTGTTGCACCTTCGATTGTTTGAATCATAGATCCACGCTTTCCAATCAGTCTTGGAACTTTGCTTGGTGAAATTTTTATCAGCTCACCATCTTCGATTTTTCCCAAATCCCTGTCAGATATTGTGATTAGCGGGTCACGTGATCTATCAGAGTTTGCAACTCGTGCTGCAATCAGATCCCCTGTCTTTAGTCGGGATGTGAGATCATCGACTTTGGGGTTAAAGTCGCGCCCAAAAACATCTGCTGCTGGCAAGATACCAGCATAACAAGAGTTGATGTTGAGTTCCCATGATAATGAGGTATGAGATTTTACTATACCAATAATGAAATCATCAATTCTTGGAATGTACATTCCAGTCAAAGGAATTACGCGAACGCCGCTATCAAATATTTCAGAAATGCCAACAGTTGTAGCTATGATTTTATCGCCAAAGAGGTGAACGTTTTCTTCTGCTCGATATGGGCCGGTTGTGATTACATCGCCAGGTATGACATATTTTCTTTTAATATCATCCATTACTTGACCATCTCCACGGTAGCTGAGCCCTTGGTTATAGAGCCTAGTCTGTCGATCACGCTTGCCCTTGCCCCCGCAGGTATTTCTAGTATTGCTTTAAGTGATCCATTATTTTGCCATTCTTCTTTTTTCAAAGTGCCAGTTGATTTGAGAACTGCATAAGATTGTGATGCATATTGGGCCGGAACTGTAATCTCTAGTAACATGTTTTCTGATTTTAATGGTATGATGCTTCGGAGTTTTTCAACAACATCTTTGCATTGCTCTTCCGTGTTTCGAAATGGATCAATCGATATGCGTGCTTGCTCTAGTGCCTGCTCTATTCTTAGCGGCGGATGCGGCAGGTGTGATCTTGGATCGACGTAGGTCTTTGCGATAAACTCAATTATCTGCTTTCTTTTTTCCGTGACCATCTTTCTTCTTTGATCAGTGGTAAGGTTTAGCTCGCCTTTTTTTAGAATCAGTTCAATTATTTCGTTAGTGTCTTGTGTTTTGAATGCCTTGAGTAGTTTTTCAGTGGATGCCCGAGTTCCCTTGTTGGAGTCAGTATAGACCTCATCGGACACCAAAACGGTAGAGACATCCTTTCTTTTGCCAAGCTTGTATTCCAAGGCAGGATCCGGCTTGACTAGAATCTCAAATTTCTCCCCGGCAACAGAGTGCCTAATTACGGTTACATCAGTCATGGGATAGGTATCAAATATCGGTATTTATCTCTGTCAAAATCACGCCCAGAGCCACGCTAGATTTTTATGTGGACTTGGAAAAATTTTTCTAATTGCCTTCTTTGGAGATAATTTCACAAGATAAAAATCGCATGTCAGTAAAACTAAAGGGCGTTGCATTACAATATGCAAATGCGCTAAGACGAATATGCCTAAACGGTGTTCCAGTCTTTGCCATCGACACTGTAGACATGATTGAAAACTCGTCTGTAATGTCAGATGAGGGCATCTCGCACAGATTGGGCCTAATTCCACTAAAGACAGACCTCAAACGATTCTCAGAGCCACACCTTTGCTCTTGCAAAAGCCAGGCAGGCTGCTCAAACTGTAGAGTTATGTTAGTTATTGATTCAGGCAATACAGAAACTACCCGTACTGTTACATCATCCGAGTTAAGCTCTGAGGACCAAACAGTAAAGTCAGTTTCAGATAAAATTCCAATTGTCCAGCTAGCCCCAGGCCAAAAGATAAAACTTGAGGCATATGCAAGACTTGGACGCGGATCAACACATGCCAAGTGGAACTCGGCAAATGTTGCTGTTCTGACCCACACCGACAAAGAAGGTGAATATGTCTTGACTGTAGAGACAACCGGTGCACTCAGCCCAGAGCAAATAATCACAGCAGGTGTTGATGAGCTTGCTCAAAGACTGGAAGAGTTTAAGGAAGTAATTACAGAGCTAAAAGCCTAATCATAACATTATATTTGGGTTCCAAAAGCGCAATATCTATGACCAATCAGCTAGTGCTAAGCATGATAAAGGAGCTAAAGGCAGCATCCACTAAGAACAAGGCTCCAATTTGGTCAAACCTTGCAGAGATGGCACTAAAGCCAAAGATTGCAAAAAGACTAGTCAACCTAACAAAACTTAGCACCGTGACTAAGGATAATGAAGTGGTAGTCATTCCAGGCAAGGTTTTAGGCACAGGCAACATTTCCCACAAACTCACATTATGCTCATTTTCTATTTCTACTGCAGCTGCCAAAAAGATCAAGGCAGCAGGCGGCAAAATAATCACATATTCTGATTTGATTTCTAAATTCCCAACAGGAAAAGGCGTGAGAATAATTGGATAAGCAACAATCAGTAATAGTTGATGGGACAAATCTTTTGGCAGGCAGACTAAGCTCAAATGTGGCAAAACTACTTCTCCAAGGAAACCGCGTCACTGTTGTAAATTGCGAAAAAATACTGATCAGTGGAAATAGAAGAAACATCATCCAAAACTACAAGGACTTTTTGTCAATTTCCAGTATCTTACACCCAGAGCACGGTCCATACCACCCACGCAGACCAGACACCATAATGTCCAGAATGATCCGTGGAATGCTTCCAAGAAAAAAACCATCAGGAGATGCAGCACTTAGAAGATTGCGCACATACATCGGCGTTCCAAGCGGACTAGGCTCATCAGAAAAGACTACTTTTGATAATGCAAAGATAACAAGACCACAATCCAACTACACCAGTATGTCAGATCTTGCACTAGAGGTAGGATGGTCACGATGACTCCAAAGACAGAGATCTATTTTGCAACAAGAAAGACATCAAAAGCACATGTCTACATCACAAAAGGCTCAGGCCGAGTTAGAATAAACAACACACCAGCAGAGATGATTGTTCAAGAGGTTGCACGTGAGGTAATTCTCAGCCCTCTAGAAATTGCAGGTGACTTACGAGCTAAGGTAGACATTTCAGTTCGTGTTAAAGGCGGCGGATTTATGGGTCAAGCATATGCAGCAGCAACTGCAATATCTCGAGCGCTAACAGGTTGGACAAAATCTAAAAAAGAGCCAAAAGAGCACCCATTTCCAAAGCAGACAAGAACAGATCTTAGAAAAAGAATAAACGACTTTGACAAACACCTCCTAAGTGGAGATGCCAGAAGAAAAGAGCCAAAGAAGTTCGGCGGACCTGGCGCAAGAAGAAGAAAGCAAAAGTCATACAGGTAGATTGAAAGCAGTAATCTTAGCAGGCGGTAAAGGAACGCGTGCTAAACCTTTTACTGATTATTTCCCAAAGGCAATGATTCCAGTAGATGGAAAACCACTGATTGCCTACACAATACAGCACCTGTTGTCGTTTGATTTTATTTCCGAGATCACAATAGTGTGTGACCTGAAAGGGTTTGGCGGTCAGATCAAAAACTATTTTGCAGAATCAAAAAAGATCAAGTTTGTCCAAGACTCATCCAGTGGTACTGCAGGTGATCTGATGCACCTAAAAATAGCAAAAAATGAGCCATTCTTTTTATGGTTTGCAGACAACCTATGTGCGTTGGATCTGAGAAAAATGCTCAAGCATTATACCAATAAAAACAGTTTAGCATGCATTGCAACAAGACAATTCCGAAAAGAAGAGACTGGCTTTGCTCAGGTTAAAGATGGGGTGGTAAGCCAGTTTATTGAAAAACCGCTCATAAAGATGGAAGACTGTGAATGTACTGGGATCTATGTTTTATCGGGTAAGATTTTAGATGTGATAAGATCAAAGGCAAAGAAAAACCTCAACTTATCATATGATATACTACAAGAACTATCAAAGAAAGATTTGGTCAGCTCATTTGACATAGGCAAAACCCCATGGGTAGATGTGGAATCTCCTGCGGTCCTTGAGAGAAAATCAGATTCAATAAAAAATATAATCAGTCAAATTCAAAAGTGACTTTTCTCATATTGTGAGATTTTGTCTTGGCGCCGTAGTGTGACTGCAATATCATCCAATCCCTCAAGCAATGTCTTTTTTCTTGATTCATCAATGTCAAATCGTATGGATTTGGAATCATGTTTAATGGTCTGAGTTGCAAGATCAACTGTAACGACATGATCAGTATTCATTAAATCAGACACCAAATCCTTTGGTAATGAGATCGGTAAAATTCCATTTTTGAAGCAATTATTATAGAAAATATCTGCAAACGAAGGTGCAATCACAACATCAAATCCATAGTCCTTTAGTGCCCAAGCAGCATGCTCACGGCTAGAACCGCACCCAAAGTTCTCACCACTCACCAAGATATGCGAGCCAGAAAATTTTGGATTATTTATGACAAAATCTCTTTTTGGATTACCGTTTTGATCAAAGCGCCAGTCATAGAACAAAAACTTGCCAAATCCAGTCCTTTGGACTAGTTTTAGGAACTGTTTTGGTACAATTTGATCAGTGTCAATGTTTGGCCTATCAAGTGGAGTTATGACACTAGAGACGGTGGTTATTTTGTCCATATCACATCCATTCCCTAACATCAACAAAGTGGCCTGCTATTGCAGCAGCTGATGCCATAACAGGACTAACCAAATGAGTTCTCCCACCAGAACCTTGTCTGCCTTCAAAGTTTCTATTTGAGGTACTGGCGCATCGCTCACCTCTTGATAGAATGTCAGGATTCATCCCAAGACACATGCTACATCCGGATTCACGCCACTCAAAGTTTGCATCCTTGAATATTTTATCAAGGCCCATTTCCTCTGCCTGTTTCTTTACCTGTTGAGATCCCGGAACCACCAGAACACTAACATTTGGAGATGCCTTTCGTCCATGAATTACACTTGCCGCCTCAATCAAATCTTGTAGTCTTGCATTTGTGCAAGAACCAATAAAGACACGATCTAATTTGATATCAGTGATTGGAGTACCTGATTTGAGATCCATGTATTCCAGTGCTTTTTTTGCAGCTATTTCTTGACTGGAATCGCCCTTGGCAAATTCTGCAGGGTTTGGGACAACATCAGTAACATCCACAGTCATTGCAGGATTTGTCCCCCAGCTTACCTGTGGAATGATTTGCGATGCATCAATTGAAAATGATCTATCAAATTTTGCACCATCATCTGTTTTGAGTGTCTTTTTCCACTCATCTACCAATTCGTCATAGTTTTTTGGAGTATATCGTTTGTTTTTTAGATAATCAAATGTTTTTTGGTCCGGCGCAACAAGGCCTGCTCGAGCACCGCCCTCAATAGACATGTTACATATGGTCATGCGCTCATCCATGGAGAGATCCGAGATTGCCTGCCCACGATATTCTAGTACGGTTCCATTGCCGCCAGCAGTACCGATTTTTTTAATTATAGACAGTATGATGTCCTTGGCGGTAATGGCATGATTGTTTTTTCTTTTCCCATCTACTCTAATCTCAAATGTCTTTGGCTTGTCTAAAACAAGGCATTGAGTTGCCAAGACATGCTCCACATCAGAGGTTCCAATTCCTAAGGCAAATGCCCCAAATGCGCCATGGGTTGAGGTGTGCGAGTCCCCACAAACAATTGTAGTTCCAGGCAATGTTATACCAAGCTCAGGTCCAATCACATGAACTATTCCTTGGTAGGGACTGTCCAGGCCAAATAGTTCAATTCCAAATTCCTTGCAGTTTTGTTCCAGTGTTTTGATCTGTGTTGCAGAAATTTGATCAATTATTGGTAAGGATCTATTAGTGGTCGGCACATTATGATCCATTGTGGCAAACGTAAGATCTGGCCGTCTCACCTTTCTTTTGTTGATTCGTAATCCATCAAATGCCTGAGGTGATGTCACCTCATGAATCATGTGTCTATCTACATAGAGTAGTGATCTGCCGTCAATCTCATCTACTTTGTGCGAGTCCCAAATCTTTTCGAATAACGTCTTTGCCATAGTATGATCAGATCAGTTAGGTATAAAATTGTAAATCAGTCAGGCTTGTACTTGAAGAGGCCGCCTGCGGCAATAATTTTTGATACAATTTCCGAGAATGGTTTCATGGAGTAGGTTTGGTTTTTTGTTAGGTTTTTGATTTCATTTTTTGATGTGTCCACTTGGATTTGATCACCATCCGAAATTTTACCATATGTTTGCTCATCTACCTCTATTGGTAGCAAAAATCCTCCATCCACAGCATTTCTATAGAAAATTCTGGCAAAGGAGACTGCAATCACTCCCTGTATTCCACACTGACTAAGAGCAATTGGTGCGTGTTCCCTTGATGAACCACAACCAAAGTTTCTTCCAGCAACCAAAAAATCTCCCTTTTGCACCTTGGAATGGAAATTAGGATCAATTCCCTCCATTGCATGTTTTGCTATCTCATCATAGTCATGTAGTTTGAGGTACTGGCCAGGTATGATGACATCAGTGTCAATGTTATCTTTTTCGTATTTGATTGCCTTTGCCATTTACAAATCACGTGGATCCGTAATTTTTCCAGTCACTGCAGATGCGGCTGCCACCATTGGTGATGCCAAGTATGTTTGAGATTCGACATGTCCCATTCTTCCTGGAAAGTTTCTGTTTGTGGTACTAATGCAGATTTCATCTTTTGCCAACACGCCCATGTGTGCACCACAGCAAGCACCACATGTTGGTGGGCCTACTGTGACTCCAGCATCCAAAAATATTTTGATCAATCCATTTTCCATTGCTCTTTTGTATATTGAGATAGCTGCAGGCAACACCTCGGTTCTGATTTTGACTTGACGACCTTTGAGAATCTTTGCAGCTGCCTCGAGGTCTTCATATTTTGCTCCAGTGCAAGAACCAATGTAGGATTTGTCAAGCTCAATTCCTGCAATATCTCTGACAACTGTGATGTTTTCAGGGGAATACGGTTTTGCAATTGTTGGCTCTAGCTCAGATGCCTCATATTCGTATGTTTTAGAATATTGTGCATCTTTATCACCATAAATTGGAGTATAGTTTGTAGCGCCTCGCTGTGCCAAATAGTCAAAGATCTTTTGGTCCGGCTCAATTATTCCATTTTTTGCGCCAGCCTCAGTAGTCATGTTGCACAATGTGAGTCGAGACTCTACTGACATTTCGGTTATTCCGGTTCCACCAAACTGCATCGCATAATATGCAGCACCCTCGGTGCCTATATCGCCAATTATCTTTAGAATTACATCCTTTGCCATGACATGATCTGGTAGCTTGCCGTTTAGCTTAAAGTATAATGTCTCTGGAATCTTGAACCATATTTTGCCGTTTAGCAAAACATATGCCACATCGGTATGGCCAAGGCCACAAGCAAAGGCACCCAACGCACCGGTGGTATTAGTATGAGAGTCACCACCAACATAGACCTCGCCTGGCAACACCATTGCCTCTTCATGGGATAGTGTATGACAGATTCCGTATTGTCCCATTCCATACTTGAAGTGTTTTTCAATTCCATATTGCTTTGTAAATTTGGTTAGCTTGACAATGTTTTCAGCAGAGATCTTTTCGGCAGACGGCACAAAGTGATCCTCTGCCACCCAAACCCTAGAGGAATTCCATAGTTTGTCTACTGATATGCCTTGTTTTTGGAGCTTTTCAAATACCTTGATCACTCCAGGTCCTGAGACATCATGAATCATCACCTTGTCCACATTTGCAAATATTATATCGTCTGGGGCGACACTAGATTTGCCAGAGGCACGTGCAAGAATCTTTTCAGTAATGTTCACAGCGAAAAGATCGCCCATTTCAGATTAAAAGCTTTGGAGAAGGATAAAAAATACGAAAACCGCAATCATACCATGACACTAGTGATTCCAATTAAAGTACAAAGAAAACACGCTAGTTTTGATTTGTATGAAGATTTGATAGAATCTACAAAAGATCACACCATACAGACAGGCGATATCATAGTAATATCAAGCAAATATGTCGCAAATTCTGAAGGGCGCCTGCTTGATCTAAGCAAAACAAAACCATCGTATGACGCAATACAATTATCAAAAAAATACCAACTAGACACAAAATTTGCTGAAATAATTCTGCGCGAATCTGATGAAACATTTGGTGGAGTGACTGGATTTGTACTCACGTCATCAGATAAAATTCTGGCTCCAAATGCTGGAATTGATAAATCAAATGTGAAAAAGGGCACCGCCATATTGTATCCAGATTTACCATACAAAATTGCAGAGAATCTGAGAAAAAAGATCTTTTTGAATCTAGGGATTCATGTTGGTATAATACTAGTCGACAGCAGATTAATGCCTGCAAGGGCCGGAACCACAGGTGTTGCAATAGCAGTGTCAGGGTTTGAGCCAGTCCAAGACACCAGGGGACAAAAGGATTTGGATGGAAATCCACTTCGAGTCACAATGAAGGCAGTTGCGGATAATTTGGCAACAATGGCAAATCACAAAATGGGAGAAGGTGCCGAATCGACTCCAATCATTTTGATAAAAGACTCTGGTGCAAAGATCACTACACGAAAGATAATGACAGATGAGATGGCAATAGCATCGGATCTTTGTGTATACATGCGCGGTTTTGGCAACTAGTTAATTTAAATAAAACAAACCAAACATTGCACCATTGCAGTATCTGACCAAATATCCAAAGACCATATTCTTTGATGGTGGAAAAAAACACTCTATACATATTGATGCCAAGGGTGTAGAGCAGCTCACAGTGATTGTGAAAAAAAGCGCAGACGAATTGTACAATATTTTGATCAGAGAAGGATTTACCAAGGTAAAATTTGAGCACAAACAAGAATCTCAGATAGGTGATGGCTTGTCATTGAAACTCAAAAAACCATGGGAGATGCATTTACGATTATTCGATAGGAAAAATGGCGAGGTTGGAATAGAGGCCGAAGTAGAGGTATCACGTGATTATTTGCAGCATTTGTTTTGCCAGAGAACACCTGTGATATATGAAATCGAAACACTGCTCAAAAAGCACCAAATTGAATACAAAGTCTGGCACAACAAGATAAAAAACCAGATTCACACTGTTTTTGATAATTACAAGATATTACTAACCACTCCTAGCATTCCGGTTTTTGCATGGAAGCCAATGATTTTCTTTATTGGTACTGTAGGTGTATTCTATTTGTGGAAATATTTGGATACAATATTTTAGAACGCTTAATTAGAATTTTACACTACATCAAACAATGAGTGAAGATTTTCTTTGTGCTGATCTCAACCATTATGGAGTGTCTCCATGGGAAATTGAGGTCATTTACGGCTTGCTTGCAGAGCGATTCAAAATACAGCAAAACGAGATTGCAGAACAAGACCCAAATTTTGTTAGTGTCATAGAGTTATCAATCCCATTATCATTTAATGAAGAGTTTTTCAAGTGGTTTGAATATCATCGATGGGACAAAATAAAATACATTTTCAAAGAGATGAAGCGGAGACGCGGCAAAAAAAACTCGCTAAAAATTGATATCAATTTTTCTGGAATACCGAAAATAGGATTTTCTTTGGATGTCGAGGAAAAGGACGGATTTGATAATGCACTTGAGAAGCTCGATTTTGTAATAGAACTGTTATCATTTCATCTTAATTTTGAGAATGTGGAAGACGTATCCAAAGTCATTTACAAATTTGATACCGAAACAAGAAAATGGAAGATGCACACATTATTTGCAAATAACAAAAGATTTGTTCTAGTAAATAATGTCTGGAAGATAACACCTATTTGATGTCTTTTTCTAATGGTTCCAAAAGTGAATGTAATTCTTTGTATTTAGAGTCCAAGAAATCCAACGATTCAAGTAGTTTTTTTGATTTTCCATACTTGAATCGGATCAATTCTCGATGGTGCCAATAATTTTTTCCATCACTTAATGATAGTGTTGTAAAATAATCAGGTCCCTTTACAGAGTCTGGGATTTTGATATTATATGGAAATAGAAATTCTGCAATGAACCATTCATCGCCATCAGGATAATCAGCACCGGTTTCAATATCAAAAAATATGTGAAGCAGACTAGATTGCATCAGCCCATCATCAGATATGGTAGGGTGTTTGATGTTTGATTTACTAAAATCAAGATTCAGCAGACTCTGCTCAAAATAACCTTTGATTATGGATTTTCGAAATATCTTGTTTGCTTCAGTCAGATTCAATTATAGAATAACCTCACACACTACCTGCTAATATCCATTTTACAAATATTATCAATGTTTTAAACCGATAGTGAATCTAAAATTCTTGAAAGATCAGTCACAGGTTTGCCGTTTGCAGATATGGTTTGTAAGGCAGGCGGATTTTCCAGATAGTTTGGGATCTTGTCTGTGATTCTTCGCTCATATTGACTTATTATTTCATTTTTGTAAAATACACCTATTGGAATTTTTGTCCCCCATTCTAGGGATTTTATCAGAGCTTGTGTGAGCTTTTCATTTAGCTCTGTTTCAGCATCATAATGTACTAACGGATCATAACCAGATTCCTCAAGCTTGTATATTCTGGGCTTTGCCATGTTTGTTACCTCATCAAATTCATTTTGTCCAGAATACCAATCTCGTGTGTTAATGTCATTATATGTAGGGCATGGTTGCAATACATCAATAAATGCTAGTCCCTTGTGTCTGACCGCAGCAGTTATCGTATCCTTGAGATGTCTGACATCATATGCATAGCTTCGTGCAACAAAGGTAAATCCACTCGCAAGTGCAAGCCCAATAGGATTAACACTGTTATTGGTGTTTGGGGATGGGAGTGACTTTGTTTTTTCTCCTAGTTTCAGAGTTGGTGATGCTTGTCCTTTTGTCAAACCATAAACACCATTATTGAATATTAGATAGGTCATATCCAAGTTTCTTCGTCCGGCTGCAACAAAGTGTCCCGCACCAATTCCTAGTCCATCCCCATCACCACCAACAGCAATAACTGTCATGTCAGGATTTGCTAGTTTTGCCCCTTGTGCAAATGTCAACACTCTACCATGCAACGTATGAATACCATTCACATTGATGAAGTGTGATGTTTTTCCAGAACATCCGATTCCAGAAAATATCGTAGCTTTGTGTCTAGGAATCTGCATCTCTGCTAAAGACATTTGAATTGCATTGACAATTCCAAAATCTCCACATCCAGCGCACCAATCATTGTGCACTTGGGTTTTGTAGTCACCTAACTTAAGATCCATGTGTTAGTACCTGCCTTTTTTGTGCTTTATCTTCAATAATATTTTTGAGTGAATCATAAATTTCTGTGCTAGTCATTGAGCGTCCAGTGTATTTGAGTATGTAGAAATCTGGGCCTCGCTCAAGATTCTGTTTTAATAATTCTCCAAGCTGACCGGTATGATTTGCTTCAACATCAATTATTGTTTTTACATCCTTGAGTAAAAACTCAACACAGTCTTTTGGGAATGGATGTAACAGTTTTAGCTGAATGAATCCGACATTGATGTTTTCTTTTTTTAGCATCTCTAATGCATCTAGTATTGGTCCTTTTGGTGAACCCCAGCTAACGATGCAGATCTCCGACTTGCCATATGATATTGCTTGTTCATCATCTGGAATTGTTTTTAAGATGTACGGAAGCTTCCCTAGTCGTTTATCCATCATTTTTATTCGAAGTTCTGGATCTTCTGTGATGTGTCCAGTTTCATCACTCTCATCACCTGTGCTCCAAAAAACTCCATTTTCAAGCCCTAATTTTGATCTAGGAGATATATTATCAGAAGTAAGTGCAAATCTTTTGTAATTCCCATCTACTTTATCAAGCAATTTTCCGCGATTAATAGTGATTTTCTCAGCATCAAACCGATTGCATGTTACAACAGAACTGCCGAGGAATTTATCCATCAAGTGTATTACAGGTAGCTGGTACACGTCGGCATAATTAAAACAACGGCCAGTATCATAGAAGCTTTCCTCAACATCACCAGATGCATAAACAATTCGTGGAAATTCTCCATGTCCAGCATAGATTGTAGACAACAAATCATCCTGTCCATGTCGAGTAGGAAGTCCAGTGGAGGGTCCACTTCTTTGATATGTTGTAATTACAATTGGCACCTCATTAATTCCAGCCCAGCCCAATGCCTCTGCCATCAGAGAAAAGCCTGGTCCTGAAGTACAAGTGGCAGAACGTGTTCCAGTTAACGCTCCTCCTATTGTCATACCAATTGCCGCTATTTCATCTTCGGTTTGTACTACCAATGTTGATCCAGGGCGATTTTCTTTGACATCAACTAATTCATTGGATTCTAAAAATACACTTTCATCAGACGCAGGTGTAATCGGATAATACGGTTGAAATCTGCAGCCGCACGCCATTTTACCCAATGCGGTTCCATGATATCCTTGAACCATAATCATGTTTTGTCGTTTGTTTGTTGGCTTTAGTGCATATGCAAAATCCGAAAACTTTGCAGATGCGTAATTATACGCATATGTTGCTGCTTTTTTATTCAATTCTGCAATTGCTTGCTTTTTTGAGAATATTGTATCAATTGAATCAAGCAAAGTTTGAGGCGGCATTTTGAGAACACCCAAAGAGAACGATACGCCGAGTACATTATACATTCGGACCATTCCTTTGATCTTTGGATTATTGATTTCATCGGCCATGTTTGATAGGACGGTTTTGAATGATATTGGGTATAGTCTTACGCCATTTTCTTTTGCGATGTCCAAAACACCTTGAACGGTTGCAGGTTTTTTCTTTAATGTGAGGCGTGTAGTTAATCTCGCCCGATATTGATTATCAATTGTATGTGTTTCATCCAAGGTTTTTTCTGAAATGTCAGAGTCGTAAACTATCGCTCCATCTTTCATTATTTCATCATAGTGTCGAAAGATGGTCTCTGCATCAAACGCCATCATAATTGTCACATCATTTACATTTGAGCGAATTATTTTATCAGAGATTCTGACTGTGAAATAGCTGTGATCTCCTTTGATATTAGAATGAAACTCTCTTTTCCCAAAAACTTGATAGCCCATAGCAGCACATGTTCGAGAAAATATGTTAGCAGCTGACTCTATTCCGCTTCCTTGCGGCCCACCGATTAGCCAGCTAACATCAGTCAAAGACATGAAGAAACTAATAATTTTTGATTAATTAAGAATGTGGTTGAATTTCTTAACCACCCGTAGCAGCTTCAAAGAGTGCGCACTCGCATTTATCGCGCTCACCGCAATAAGGACATACACAAATGCATTTTTCAATTGCATTTCCACACTCTATGCACAATGCAAACTCTTCTTCGGTATTATCTACCAAGTTACCATACCAAGCACGACAAATCTTATAAAGATTTGATAAAATGCTGCTATGTTCATGAAACAGATTCTTCTTACCCGCAAGCTGCACAAATTTGCAATGAATCAATTACAAAAAAAATACGAACTAACAATTCATACTGGAATAATTCCAATGCCAAAAAAACTATTGCTTCAGAAAATAAAAAATGCGGATGGGTTGATCTGCTTTCCATACGATATCATAGATAGAGAGATAATAGAAAGTGCAAAAAATCTTGCAGTAATTAGCACGTATAGTGTAGGATATGATCATATTGATGTGAGTGCTGCCAAAAAAAGAAACATCAGGATCGGTTACACCCCAAATGTTCTAACAAATGCAACAGCAGATCTCACCATTGGTTTGATGTTGGATTTGATGCGCAGAATAACGGAAGGCGACAGACTAGTTCGTGCAGGATCTTGGGGGGAGATCTTTGGGCCGCATGATTATACCGGGATTGACTTGGAAGGAAAGACACTTGGCATTCTTGGAATTGGACGAATTGGACAAGCGGTTGCAAAAAGAGCACAAGTATTTGGTTTGAATATAATATATCACAGCAGAACCAGACTGACAAAAAACCAAGAAAGTAAACTAGGAACAAGATTTGCTAGTTTTTCAGATTTGATTCGAAGCAGTGACATACTAACAATCCACATACCTTACAAAAAAGAGACTCATCATCTGATAGATTTACAGATTTTGAAAAAAATGAAAAAGAGTTCATTTTTGATCAACACATCTCGTGGAAAGATAATTAATGAAAAAGATCTGATACAGGCACTAAAAGCAAAAACAATTTCTGGCGCGGCATTGGATGTGTTTGAAAAAGAACCGATTGGGAAAAACCACGAATTAACAAAAATGGAAAACGTGGTTTTAGCGCCACATATCGGAAGCTCATCTGCAGAGACACGCCACAAAATGGCTCAAATAACCATACAGAATCTGATTTTGGGCCTACAGGGAAGAAAAATGGTCTATTCAGTGTGAGATTATAGTAAATCGCGAACTGATTTTAATTGAATCAGATCATCAGGATCGGATTTGATGCAATCAGTGCCGATCGGTTTTAGTTGCTCAAATTTTATCTGTCCTTGTGGAATTGATCCTGTTTTTTGCAGATCATTTAGTTTTTGGTGAATTGTTTCTCTGTGCTTGTTGCATGTAACACCAACCATGTATTCACCATCAGTGGATGATACCGATATTACAAATTCGGGGGGATTAACACATTGATTTCCTTGCTCTTTTATGGAGCACCTATCTGGAAGCAACATATTTTATTTTTGTAAATTCTATGTAAACCTATTTGATGTGATATGACCTAAAGCGAGTCGATGATTTTTGCAAAATTCCAAGAATCTGGTTTGGCACTTTTGCTCTGTGATATCACACCACTATCAAACAATTGCTGAGCCAAAAATGCGGAATATGCTGGGGCACCAGTTGCTCCAGGTGAATTATAGTTAATGATATGTAGGGAATGATCAGACTGTACCTCTAGTGTTTCTGCCAAGAATTCTCCTTTCTTTGTTATTATTGGAGTACGAATTCCTGCGGTGCCTCTAGTGGTAAAATATGACGGTTTTATTTTTGGGATGAATTCCTTTACTCGATTTATCATGTTGTTCTTTGAGATGGAGCTTTTCCATTCCTTTGATATCAGTGATAAGAATTCTGAATTGAGTAATAGTTTCTTTGAGCTGCCAGAGAAAAGCTCGGCGATCTTTGTTAGTGATTGCGATATGCTCAATCCCGAATATGCTTCCGGATCAGATACTGGTACAGCATTTGGCCCAATCTCGGTGCGGCCATCGGATCGCTTTATCCAGTGAGGATCCAAAAACGGGAATTTTGGAAACTTGGCAACAGTATAGATGTTTGTGCTCACAAGACTTGCATGAGGTTCATTGATTTGCCAATATTCGCCACGAAAATGCAAGCTGGAATATTCTTTTGCCAGTCCGAGCTTTTTTGCAATGTTTAATGAGTGTCCACCGGCACAATTTATCAAATAATCGAACTCTAGGCTTTGGCCATTTGATAGAGTCATGGTCTGGTTTTGGATTTTTTCTATTTTGGATGAGAACAAAAACCGGGTTCCATTTTTTTGTGATTCTTGGAATAATTGTTCGGTTAGTATCCCATAATCAGTTGATGCATCTTTTTTGCAGAATAATCCAGAGTGACACCTTACGTTTGGTTCTCTTTGTTTGATTTGTCCAGAATCTAATAACTCCAGATCATTATCATCCAGTCCGTTTTGATGTCCCCATTTGAGATATTTTTCCAATGTGTGGTGTTGGGACTCATCCAGTGCTAACTCAATTGTTCCAGTATCCTTCCATGATATGTGATGCTTTTTTGCATAATCCCACCACAAATCATAGGATAGCAAGGCTGCTTTGGCGATTTTTTTCTTTTTTTGCGGATCCAAATAAAATGGCGAGTGGATAACCCCTGTGTTTCTGCTGCTGGCATGCGCTGCCACATGATTTTCCTTTTCAATTACACATACAGTGTGGTTAGTAAGAGCAGAAATCCAATAAGAAAGGCTTGTTCCTAGAATCCCCCCTCCAATTATTGCAACATCAAACTTCAATACAAAAATCACATCATACAATCATTAATTGATTATGAAAAAGGCGCCGGGAGAGAGATTTGAACTCTCGAACCCTTGCGAGTACGCGCTTTATGGTTTTGTGTAATTTCCAGGCGCGCGCCCTACCAGGCTAGGCGACCCCGGCACTAGTCTTTACGACAAAAACTCTAGCAAATCATTCATTATATAATAGGTGATTTTGGAAAATTATCCTTTGATGAAATCCTCAAGGGCTGTTTTTGCCTGAGGATCACTCATTTGTCTTGGCGGATGCTTCATCAAATATGCGCATGCCGGAATGACTGGTCCGCCCATCTTTCTCTCCAGAGCTATTTTTGCTAGTCTTGTTGCATCAATTACTATGCCTGCAGAGTTTGCCTTGTCATCGACTTCCAGTCTTACTTCCATGTTGTATGGGATGTTTGCCCACTGTCGTCCTTCAATTCTCATGAACATGAGTTTTGTATTTCCTAGGAATGGAATGAAATCAGATGGTCCAACATAGATTTGATCGTCTGCTAATCTTTGTGATAATTGTGATTGTACGCTTTCGGTCTTTGAGATTCTCTTGCTTACTAGGCGCTCTTGCTCTTTCATGTTCAAAAAGTCAGTATTGCCGCCAACATTGATTTGGTATGTTTTTTCTATCTTGGTTCCTCTATCGTCGCATAGTTTTGCCAGGGTTCTGTGAACGATCGTAGCTCCGACCTGGCCCTTGATGTCATCGCCAATAACTGGAATTTTCTTTGCTGCAAACTTTGCACCCCATTTTTTATCAGATGCAATAAACGATGGAATACAGTTTACAAAAGCGGTATTTGTATCAAGACAAACCTGTGCCCAAAACTGGGTTGCCTTTTCCGATCCCACCGGTAAATATGATACAATGATTTCAGCACCAGTTCGCTCTATTGTCTTTTTGATTTCCTTGGTTAATTGTTCTGTTGATTTTTTAGACTTTAGCGGCTTGACTCTGTTTTCAACCCAGATTCCAACGCCGTCCAGTGCTGGACTCTCATAGACTTCGGCCTTGGTCTTTGGCATTTTGTTTTTTGGGACCCAGTTGACCATGTTTGGGTATTCGTAAATTGCCTCATTGATCGTCTTGCCTACCTTATTGTTTCCAACATCAAAGCCTGCTACAAAATCTAGATCATGAATTGTATACTTGGCAATTTTTTCGTGCATTATGCCGATTACTTTTTGTTTTGGGTTTTGTCTATAGTATTCGATTCCTTGGATCAATCCAGAAAAACAGTTGCCTATTCCTACTAGCCCTACCTTTACTTTTGCCAAGCCTAGGATTGGTTCTTGCTAAACTCGTTTTAAGTTTTCCTACTTGAAAACATTGATTGTTGTAGAGTCATGGATTTTTTGATCCATACCATATGCGAACGACTCTATCACATATCGCCCCTCTAGGATGTGTGTATTGTCGTTTTTTAGCTGATTCCACGATATGGTGATCTTTTCTTTTGGTGCTAAATTGGTTCCCTCTGAGAATGCTGAATAGAATTCGGTTCCATCAAGGGCACGCACTCGAAGACTCGGCGCCATATTTGAAAAAGAGACATCGACTGTTCCAGTGTTGATTATCTCGACCGCAATGGTGTCGTTTATGGTGTAATCCGATTTGTCGGTAAGAATTGAAATTGATGCGCCTTCTATGAATTTTAGATCATTGCTATTGTAGGTTTTTTGCAGATAAACTCCCAGGATTAGTGCGGATGATACCCCTACAATTATTGCAATCAGTAATCCCTTTGGAATCATTCTGATGGTTTGGATTTGGATCGCCAGTTCTTTGGATAGGTGTTTGGTGCCATGATTATTCTTCTTGTCTGAAACGCATATCCTTTGGTGGCATCCTTGATTTGCTCGGTGGTAAGAAGTGCCTCCGCAAGTGCCACTACCTCACCCTTTTGAGTATAGACCCCAACAAGATCACCCTTTGTGATATTGTGGGATAATTGTAGGATGCCTGGAATTGCAAGCTGTGCGCCATGACACAGTGCATCCACTGCGGAGTCACGAATTATGACTGATTTTATTTCGGATAGAGCCCTTTCTATTGGGATGATTATCTTTTTTAGTTTGGAATCGTCATTTTTTTCCTCCCATGTTGCAAATGCCTCTGCCACTTCGTGTAGTGTAACAAGCTCGCTCTCATGGAATTGATGGACACGTGAACGTCTAAGCTCAATCATTGTGGCTCCAGGCCCTAATAGTTCTCCAATGTCATAGTAGAGTTTTCGGATATAGGTTCCTGCCTCGCATAACACCCGCAATAACAATAGTCGCTCTTTTTGTTCCACCACATCCAGCTCGTAAATGGTTCGAGTTCTTGTCTGTCTCAGAACTGCGGAACGTTGTGGTGGTTTTTGATAAATCTCACCGATGAATAATTTCAGAATCGCATCTAGTTTTTCTTTGTTTGGCAAAGAATGCAATCTGCCCAAACCATAGTATTCCTTTGGGCCCATAAGCAATACTCCCAATGCCTTTGTTGCCTCACCCAACCCAAGCGGCAATACACCAGAGACCTGAGGATCAAGTGTTCCACTGTGGCCAATCTTTGGCAGTTTTAGGATTCGCTTTGCCCATGCAACGGTTTCATGGCTTGTGGGTCCTGGCGGCTTGTCCAAAAGAATCAAACCATAATTGAGCAAGTCCTTGACTGATCTTTGATCATAATACACTCCATATGCATCGTTTGTGATGTCTTGGTCCACTTCGAGTAGGTTTTGGAGTTGCGGTAGGCTCAGATCAGTTCCCTTACCTTTTGAATTGCAGCATCCAGCACAGATTTGGCATCTAATCCGTCGGTGTTGATTATAATATCAAATGTGGATAAATCATCGCCAAAATCAAATCCATAGAGCTTTTTGTATAGTGCCTTGTTTTCCTCGTATCGTTTTTTGACTATTTCTAGTGCATCGGAAATCTCCATGTTGTCTCTGGTTTGCATTCTTTTTGCGCTGTTTTGCCTGCTTCCGCCAAGCCAGATCTTGATTCCACCTTGGACAAGCCAAGGTAATGTATAGCTTGTAATGACTACATTTCCTTTGAGAAAGATCTCTTTTAGTTTTTCATCTACCTTTTTGTCAAATTCATAGTTGTCTTTTCGTTGACTAAGAAAAGCCATGCCCTCCTTTGTGTCCCACCAGTCGTCTCCTTTTGTCTCAAAGCCTTGTTCTTGTGCCAGCTCTTTTAGCACATCGCCGCCACTGAGACTCTTCATACCAAATGCTGACGCCAGTCCCTTTGATACAGTAGTCTTGCCAATAGCAGGAGGTCCTGAGATAATTATTGATTTTTGCAAGCCTAGGTGAGATCCATCGATGTCTTGGTCAGCTTCATTATTATTCCACTAAATGCAATTGAGCCAAGAAAGTACCAACCCCAGAAATAGACTTCATGTTCGTTATGACAAATCTTTCCATCGACCTTAGCAGCAGGACAGGTAATTGAGAAAAAGTCTCCTGGAAGTATGTTTAGCGAGACTGGTGAGATGGCCACAGTGTATGCAAACAGTGGAGGCAATACGAAATAAAAGATCAAAATCAGCGGGACAAATGTTATCATCATTGGTCGCATGTTCATCTGCATCATCTCTTGGTTTAGTCTGCTCATGTACGCTGACTTTTTGTTCAGATCTGCTTGTTTTGCGGCATCTTTTGATCTAAATGCAGACATTCTCTCCTTTTGCCAAGCTCTTGTTTCCTTCATTATTCTCTGAAGCTTTTCTTGGTCTACCAGCTTTCGTCGTACCACGGCATTGAAGAGATTCAGCAATAATGAGAAACCCAAGATTCCAAACATGGATGGAATGATTCCTTTCACTATTGGATCTGCGCTTCCAAGTGGGCCTTGATGCATACCAAACAGATCTCCTTGCAAAAAGATTGATTCCAAAAAGTGCAGTATTATGATTGGTTCCATTTTTTAAAGACCTATTGCGTTTATTACCTCAAGGGCAGCTTCTTCAACCTTTCCTTCGGTGTTTAGAATTGATTTCATCGGAGAGCCAGTCAATACGACACAGCTAGACAGCATTGCCTCCTGGACTGCGAGTTCTTTTTTTATTTGATCAATTGATATGATGTCACGAGTTCTGGTATTATCCTTCATTCTGCGGTTGTATATCTCCTCAGGCCTTGCAGAGACTGCAATAAAGTTTGCAGGTTTGAGCAAGTCCAACACAGGATATGGCAATCCTGGATAGAAGCCTTCCTTTGTTGAGATGAATGCGTGTGTATCAATAATTACCAAATCGTCTGAAAAGCCCGCAATTTTTTTGGCAGCCATTGCTTGGAGGTGCTTTTGCTCCTCTACTGCCAGCTTTCTGAGCTCGTCTCGGTTTTCAATTCCTAGTTTTTTTGCCTCCTCAAACATTACTGTGCCAAAGCTGTGAACACTGACGCTCTTGTTTTTGCTTTTTAGGATCTCTACTATTTTTGTAACTAGTGTTGTTTTGCCAGCACCTGCAATGCCCACAATTATTACTTTTTTACTTTCTGCCAAGCAACGCACCCAGACGAGGCATAACAACTTCTACTTGTTCTCGAACTAGTTGTTGATAGTAATTGATCAGAATGTCTACCATCAATAGAATTCCAATACCACTTCCAAATACGCCAAGCACATCAGATGCACCTGCCAAAGCGCCAAGTATCGCTGAACCAATTATTGTTACAGATGGGATGTATTTGGCCAGTAGTGATTCGACGGGTTGGTTTGATCTTCTAAATCCTGGGACTTGAACGTCGGCATCCAAGAGGTTCTTTGCTGCACTCTTTGGAGATAATCCTCCAAGCTCGACCCACAATCTTCCAAACACTACTACAATACTTATCATAAACAAGACATAGGCCACAGCACGTATTGGGTCTTGGGCTGCCAGGTCCAGTCCTCTTGGTGGCGTGATGTAATAGACAATTCCGCCCATTGGTGTTGATGGACTTTGCGGATCAAATTGTGCTAGAAAATTAAACAGTGGATTATTGTTTCTTGGATTGAAATTGGCCCACATCATCTGTCCGATGAATACTGCGTTTGCGGTAAGTGCGGATGCCAAAATTACTGGGATGTTGGATACATACATGAGTTTGATTGGATATGTTGCCGAAAAACCCCTATACTTTGTTGAGACAATTGGGATCTCGACTTTGATTGCCTGAGTGTAAACTAGAATCAACAGGATACCGGCCGTAATTCCTAGACCAAACATGCTTGGAAGCTGATTAGACCTAAACAGAATGTTTGCAACATCGCCCTGTGCAAAAGATTGTGCAGCATACGGCATTATTCCAATAAACCCACCATCGCCTGCAGGCAATGGACTAAAGAGGCTCCATAGAATCTGCTGGGCAACACCTGCCATGATAAATAGACTGATTCCACTACCAAGACCCCATCCCTTCTGGATTAGCTCGTCTAGGAACATGATGATAATAGAGGCTGCAATTAGCTGACCAATGATAACATACAAGACCGTTGGGTTTGCAATTCCTGGTCCATACACTGCTATTGCATATACGACAGACTCTACAATAATTACAATATAGGTAACAAGTTTTGTTGCAGTTTGGAATACTCCTCGCTCATCTGGCTTGGTAAAGTCAAACTTTAGTATCTCAGAGCCTTTGAGTAACTGCATCAAGAGTCCTGCAGTGACTATAGGTCCGATTCCAAGCTCGACTAGGGTTCCTTGTTGGGATGCAAAAATTACTCTGGCAAACTGTAGGAAATCAAACTGTGGGGCTGTTGCTCCAAAAAGAGGAGTTTGGCCCATGACTTGATAAATCAGTAGTGCAATTCCGCACCAAATCAGTCTGGTTGGGAGTGATAGTTTCTTTTTTGGCTTTGGAACCTGAACTAGATAGGGTTCTGTTTTTTCAACTATTCTTTTTATAATTCCAGTTGTTGTGCTTTCACTCAACAGTCAACACCTCGCCCCCGGCCTTTTTGATCTTTTCTGCTGCGGATTCAGTGTATCGCTCGACTTTAACAGAGTAGGCATTCTTTGTTTGCCCACCGCCAAGAAGTTTATCGTATCCAAGGCTTGCAAGATCGATGAGCTTCTTTGCTCCTTCTTGCTTGCCGTGTTTTGCGAAAATGTCGTCTAGGTCTCTTACACTGGTCCACTTTTTGGTGATGATCGGGTGAGGTGGATGAGTAGAATCATGACCGAAATGATCAGGATTTTCTTTGAGCAATGTGCTGAATAGGTGCTTGTGCAGACCAGACTGTCCAAGTCCTCCTTTGTGGCCGCTTGCTCTGTGTTGGCCAATCTGTCCCCAACCGTGGGTTCTAGAACCTCGGAACTTTCTGGTCTTTCTTAGTCGAGTTGCCATCTTAGATCATTTTCCTGACAAGCTCGATGAGGTCTTTGTTTTTGCCCAAGATTCCGCCTTCGCCGTATGTCTTGCGTGTGCTTCGCTTAAAGCCGCGCTTTGGTGGAGCAAGTGCGAACCAAGGTTTGATTGGTTTTAGTTTATTCATAGACAGTTTGCCTTCAGAAATTGATGATGCTAGCTCATCAATGGACTTGAAGCCTAGTTTGGTGAGATCATCATTTGAGATTTTCTTGTAGCCTTCCTTTCTTCCTTTTTTGCTAAAGAGCTCCTTTGCAATGTCTGCACTGACCTCTTGCCAAGAGATGTAGTGTTTTATTCTGTCCAGCATGCCAAGCGTGTTTTCTTTGGCAGGAATTATGGTAGCTCGGAATTTCTTATCCAGTTTTAATAGTTGAAGGGTTGTCTTTGCCCAGTATGGGACGTTGATTTGTCCGCTCATTCTTACAACAAGATATGCTTTTGCCATTTATTCTCAACCTTGACTAAATGTCTGTCTTAGACACTCTAGAATTGCCTTTGATGTAGAGTTCATTGTTGCAGTAGAGCCTTTTGCAGTAGTCCATGCGTCCTTGAGTCCGGCTAGTTTGAGCAGGTTTCTGATTTTTCCACCAGCCACTAGTCCCAGTCCTCTTGGTGCTGGAACTATCTCCACGACTACACTTCCACCTTTGCCCCTGACCTTGAATGGTACAGAGTGGGCTTGGTCGCATCTGCACTCCCAACTTCCACAGCCTAGTTTGATTGGGCTTACGTTAAGAAAAGCATTAGTTGTTGCCTTTTCGATTGCAACTCTCATTTGTTTTGATTTTCCTTGTCCTATTCCTAGCCAGCCGTTTCCGTTTCCTGCAGCTACTAGGGCCTTGAATTTAGTTTGCTGGCCGTTTGGTGTCATTTTCTGAACCATGCCAACATCGATTACTTCGCTTTTTAGATCCGGCAATAATTTTTTGATAATTCCCGCCTCTTGAATTCTTAATCCGTTTGAATAAATCTCATCCATGTTAGTGATAAGACCTGCTGCCACTTTTTTGCCAAGCTCGGTTCTTGGAACCCAGACTACCTCCTCTTCCTTTCTTGGGCCACGGTTTGGTCGTCCCGATCTTTCAGGTCTTCCAAATCTTCCTGGGCCGCCTTGTCTTTCTTGGCCTGGTTTAGTTTGAACGGTTCCACTCATTCTACTTTACCTCGCTGTCTATGGCTGATTTTATCTTTGCAATATCGTTTTTTATTTTGAGATGATCGCCATTAATTCTGGTTGCGTCTGGGAAGGTCTCCTCGCTTGCTGGAATTTCGAGACCTGCATCAATTACTCCTTTTAGTGCAGCTGCCATTCTTTGGGTGTATTTTCTAGTGCCACTATACAAAATTGCCTCCTTTGTTCCAGAGGAGAGTGCCTTTTTGCCGGCCAAATAGCCAGTAAGATACGCCGCTGGGACATTTTTCCTAGAGCCTTTCCAGCCTTTTGCAATTAGAAATCTAGAGTGCGCCGATGCAACTACCTTATCTCCAGTAAATTCTGGTTTGTGAATCTGTACAAGAACATTTTCATTTGAGGTTTGGACTGTGATAAAATCCGCTCTGCCCATAAGCATTAGCTTTCGCTTCTTATAGTTGGTCTTTTCCTCACGTAAACGTCGTAGTATAACTGAATAAGCCATTGCGATATTGGTGAACTTTTGGAGCTGCTCTTATAAACGATTAGATGTCTAGCGACGCAAGCAATGCCTTTTGAGAATGCAGACGATTCTCCGCCTCATCCCACACTACAGACTGTGGGCCATCAATTACAGATGATGTTACCTCTTGATCTCTCTTTGCTGGAAGACAGTGCATAAAGATGCAGGATTTTTTTGCTTTTGACATCAAAGCTGTATTGACCTGATACTTTGGAAGGAATTTTTTGATTCGTTTTGGGTCATCGTGGATTGAAACAAAGGTATCGGTAACTATGACGTCGGCATTCTTGGCTGCTTTTTGTGGATCCTGACTTAGATCGATGTCGACTAGCTTTTTGCAGTCTTTGACTAGAGATTGGTTTGGCCCAAACTCTTTTGGGGTTGCAATCGACATTGATATGCCGACCTTTGAGCAACCAATCATCATTGAATTGCACACATTGTTTCCATCGCCAATCCAGGCAAGGTGCAATCCGTCTAGTTTTCCTTTCTTTTCTTTTATTGTCATGAGATCCGCCAAAATTTGGCATGGATGGTATGAGTTGGACAGACCATTAATCACCGGGATGGTGGCGTTTTCTGCCAGCATCTCGACTGTGGAATGATCATAGACTCGTGCCATTACAACATCTACATATCGTGAGAGTGTTTTTGCAGTGTCTTCTATGGTTTCTCCGCGAGATATCTGCAGGTCTTGCGACGATAAGTTAATTGCGTGCCCCCCAA
Organism: Candidatus Nitrosotenuis cloacae; assembly: GCF_000955905.1. GTDB lineage: Archaea > Thermoproteota > Nitrososphaeria > Nitrososphaerales > Nitrosopumilaceae > Nitrosotenuis > Nitrosotenuis cloacae. The sequence continues at coordinate 1,237,297 of NZ_CP011097.1, forward strand.
GCTGGAACATTCCAGTCTCAAAGCTGATTCGGGTTCGAGTCGAGGGCTTTTGAAATATCATTGCAAGTGTTTTGTTTTTGAGCAGCGGTTTTGAGATTCCTTTTTTGAGATCTTTTTTTAGCTTGATTGCCAAGTCTATTGTTTGTATGATCTCTTTTTTGTCAAGCTCATCCAGTGTTAGAATATCTTTAGTTTTGATCATTTCTTTAACCAACCGAAAAGTCCTTTCTTCTTTGGCTTTTCTTCCTTATCTTCTTTAAGTTTGTCTTGCTCCTCCTCTGATTCATCTTCTGGTTCTTCTATTTTTTCGGCCTTTGGTTCCTGTCCCGGTTTTGGACGACCACTTGCAACCCACTTTCGGATCTTGTCTGCCATTGCAAATGCCTCATCATCGTTTTCTGGGGGTGGAACATCATACAAGTCAGCATATTTTGAGATATCTGCATCGTTGATTCCTTCGAATGGATCCTCATTCTTCTTTTTCTTTGGTTCTGGTTTTGGTTCTGGTTTTGGTTCTGGTTTTGGTTCTGGTTTTGGTTCTGGTTTTGGTTCTGGTTTTGGTTCTGGTTTTGGTTCTGGTTTTGGTTCTGGTTTTGGTTCTGGTTTTGGTTCTGGTGTAGCAATTGTAAAGCCTTCCCCAAATACGGTCTCTAGGAAAAGTTTCTTATCAAATGGCCTCAGATCTGCATATTCTTGACCCATTCCAACATACAAAACTGGCTTTGCAGTTATTTTTACAATAGATAATGCTGCACCACCTCGTGCATCGGCATCGCTTTTTGTCAGTATTGCACCATCAAATGTAGTGTGCTGGAAAAACTCACGCGCTTGATTTACGGTGTCATTTCCTGCAAGTGAATCGCCAACAAAGATTTTTAGATCAGGGTTTACAACTTTGGTTATTTTTTCAATTTGATCCATGAGATTTTTGCTTGTCTGCATTCTTCCAGCAGTGTCAATTAACACACAGTCAATTTTGTGAGATTTTGCATACAATACTGCATCACGTGCAACAGCTGCTGGATCTGCACCATAGTTCTGCGCTACAGTCTTGATGTTGAGTCTGTTTGCATGTTCGGTTAGCTGTTCAATTGCACCGGCTCGGAATGTATCGGCAGCTGCAACTACGACTGAAAATTTGTTTTGTTTTAAGAGGTATGCTAGCTTGGCAAGGGTGGTGGTTTTCCCAGTACCATTGATTCCAACAAATAGTATTATGCACGGCTCATTTGTTGTCTTTTTGGAATTAATCTTGGCAAAAATATCCACATTTCCTGCAATATCAAACAGGCCGGAAATTGTTCCAATTAGATTATCTTTGACAAATTTTTCGATTTCTTTTTTCTCAACTGCGGTTCCAATTAGATTCTTTTTCAAATCGGATTTGATAGAATCGATTACCTCGGTTGCTACATCAGATTCCATGAGTGCGATTTCTAGCTGAAATAAAACATCATCAACGTCGCTTTCCTTTAGCTCCTTCTCTCCTAGGGATTTAGCAACAGATGAAAATGCATTGCGTAGTTTCTCAAACATAAAAACCACTTATTGTTTTGGGGTTGCAGACTGCATTAGATGATTCATTTCTTCTTTTAGCTGTTCTAGTCGCATCATTGTCTCGTGTTTTTGTGATGAGGTCTCATTGAGTGCAACCTGAAGATCCTTGATTCTGGATTCTAGGTGATTTATTGCGGAGGCGTGGTCTTTTTCCACTACGATTCCTGCACCAATTTCTACCAAAACCTTGGAATTTGATGAAATGTTTGCCTTGGTGTATGTGCCTAGTCCTAATGGTACAAGTGACTCTATTTCTTGGCCTTGTGATATGTTCTTGATAGAATCAATAGACGCCATCGCATCTCGCAAATAGCTAACAATGGCACCTTCCTTTTGATCAAGGCTTGCTGCAAATGATTCTAGCATTTGCATCTGATAGAGAAATTGCTGGGCCTGCTCTTCACTCATGTACAAAAAACCTGTCAGATGGCTAATAAATGCATTCATTAAAAATTTAGGCAATGATACAAAAATCTGGAAAAATTATCAAACCAAAAACAAATTGGATTTTTCCATACAAAAATGAACATCCAACAGACCAGCTCAAAATCAAACTCTTGTTTAATGAAAAGATCAAAGGGGACAGAATTGTTGGTCTAAAAGCAAGAATTGAATCAGGCAAAATACATCAACTACACATACATGAAAACGAATATGTCTTGGTTTATTCGCTGAGTGGCAATTGTCTTGTTACCATAGGCAAAACAACAAAGACAATTCTTCCGCACACCATGATGTTCATTCCGCCCAGAGTTCCGCACCGCTTTTACAACAAATTCTCTGTTCCATGGGAAGGAATTGCATTTGCAATAGGAACTAGATCAAAAATAAACAACGTATGGTTAGAAGACTGAACAAAAAAGGAAAAAAGATTATTTTGATTTAGAGTAGCGCTTGTCTACTTCATCCCAGTTTACTACATTCCACCATGCAGTCACATAGTCTACCCTTTTGTTTTGGTATTTGAGATAGTATGCATGCTCCCAAACATCAAGACCTAGCAACGGTACTAGTCCTTCTGTTCTTGGACTTGTTTGGTTTGGCATTGATTTGTATTCAACATTGTTTGATTTTGGGTTGAACACTAGCCAACCCCATCCGCTTCCTTGGATTGCCGTGGTTTTTGTGGAAAACTGTTCTTTGAATGCGTTGAAATCGCCAAATGTCTTATTGATTGCATCAGCTAATGCGCCACCTGGTTGTCCTCCTCCGTTTGGCTTCATGTTATTCCAGAACAATCTGTGATTGTCATAGCCGCCTCCGTGGAAGTTGATTGCTCCACGTACCGCTTCTGGAACTGAAGATATACTTGCAAGAACATCGAGCAAGTCTTTGCTTTGCATGTCTGATGGAAGTTTTTCCCAGTTGTCGTTTAGGCCATTTGTGTATGCTTGATGATGTTTTGAATGGTGGATTTCCATTGTTTTTGCATCAACATGTGGCTCTAATGCGTCATAAGCATATGGTACTTCAGGAAGTGTGTATTTTCCCATGTGAATGTTGGTTGGTTTTCATAATTTAATGATTTGTCTCCATTTTGGCTCAATTTTACAAACTATTTTGACGCCAGACATAAAATGTGGATAAATTTTATTTATTGTACCGAACTAAAATGCAGTTATTTCAAAAAATAATTTTCGCATCAATTATAATTATGGTTGCACTTTTTGTGAGCTCTCAAAAGATACAGATGGATCCACCTTTGGAGATTCTTTTGGACAAGAGTGCAAAGTACGTTGGTGTACAGCATCCACAGGATTTGGGATTTTATGGTAAGGGCATCAAAGTTGCGGTGATTGATACTGGTGTAGATTACACTCATCCGGATATTTTCGGCTTTGGTCCAGATGGTAAAGTAATAGGCGGTTTTGACTTTATTGAAAATGACAATTCACCCCAGGATACAAACGGGCATGGAACTGAGGTTGCCGGGATAATTGCGGCAAACGGAAAGATTAGAGGTGTGGCACCTGAAGCAAAGATTTTGGCTTATCGTGTTTCTGACACTGGAGAATCTGTTGCATCAGACCTGATAGTAAAAGCAATTCTTCGTGCAATAGAAGATGATGCAGACATTATCAATCTGAGTCTCGGAGTGAATCGCACCAATGACAAAATAGAGGACGCAATAAATCAGGCAGTGAAAAGTGGAATTGTAGTTGTGGCAGCTGCTGGAAACAGCGGGCCTGATCTTAGAACCATTGGCAGTCCAGGAAAGGATCCTCACGCAATAACGGTAGGCGCTACATACAACAACATCACGGCAAGCCTAGTGGCCACACTTGAGATAGATGGCAAACGGTTCCAGGTCTTGCCAATGGTTGGAACCGAAAAGCTTGTGGGACCAATAGCTGCAGACATTACATTTGGAAAATACGGTCGGAGCTCAGATTTGCAAGGAGTTGACATTATGGACAAGATATTGTTAGTAGAGCGAGGCAGCGATACAAAAGACGAGTTAGTGTATTTTTCTGAAAAAGAGAAGAATGCGGCAAATGCAGGTGCCAAAGCCCTCATCGTATACAACAACGAGCCCGGAATATTTCTTGGGGACCTAAAGAACAAGCTGGAAGGCCCAGAATATCAGCCAAGAATTCCTGCAGTATCCATGTCAAAAGAAGATGGGTTGGAGCTCAGAGCAATGCTTGAGAACAAAACTTCTGGAACCATCAATACGTTTTACCATCCAGACTTTGTGTCGTTTTTTAGCTCACGAGGTCCAGTATCTCCCTTTTACATCAAGCCAAACCTTGTCGCACCAGGAGTCTTTGTGAATACAACATCCACATATGGAATGTACAATCTTACCAGTGGGACCAGTTTTGCAGCACCACATGTTTCAGGGGCAGCCGCCATATTATTGGAGAAAAGCCCGACACTTAACCCACAACAAATCAAATCCATAATTTCCACCACTGCAGATCCAGTATCAGATACATTTGGAACATTATTCCCTCAGGAGATAAGCGGAGTTGGCAGATTAAACATAACAAAGGCATTTGATGCCAATCTGATAATCAGCCCAGACTATGCTATTTTTGATCTTTCACCATTTGTAAAATCTCAGACAATAGAGTTTGATCTAAACACAATAGATGGAACAAAGCCCAATCCAACAATTAACATCGAGTTTGATGATAAGATTGCCAGCTTTAATCACAAAATTGATGGCACGACTCTGAGCGTTACGGCAAACATTGTGGCATCTGAAATCGGAGAATATCAGGGAAGCATCACGGTTTTGGATCACACTACAACATACCATATTCCAGTCTTGCTGCGTATCTCAGATGGTACAGTCAGAATCAGCGAAGAAAACGGAAAGATGGACTTTGCAATAGAGTCAGAGCAAGAATGGTCATATGCCAAGATTTCAGTGTATAATCAGGACTCCAGATTAATCGATAGCATATCCATTACTCCAACTGAAAGCAAATCCATCATGGTTCAAAATTCTGACACATACTGGATTCAGGCAGACCTCAAGTCCGGCAAAAACACCACTAGCATTTACAATACCATAACAGTCGAGTCTGTCACACCCAGCTTTGCACTGGACATTGGAATACCAAACCAACAATTACTCATGTTGATTGGAATTGGTGCAATTGTTGGAATGATTGGTTTGATAATGTATAGAAGATAATTCTCTATGGCTTTGGTCCTGCGTTGACTATAGCAGGATCGACATTTTTGAATTTCTTGAAATTATCCACAAACATTTGTGCAAGCTTTCTTGCCGATAGATCATAGCCATCACGCTCTTGCCAAGTTGATTTTGGATCAAGAACATCTGATGGAACACCTGGGCATTCCGTTGGAACATCCAAGTTGAATAGATCGTCGTGTCGGTACTTGACAATATCTAATGCACCAGTTAGCGCTGCAGTGACCATTGCTCTTGAATACTTGATGCTGACTCGCTTTCCTACGCCATATGGTCCGCCAGACCAGCCAGTGTTAATCAGATAAACCACGGTATTGTGACTTCGAATTTTTTCTCCAAGCATCTTTGCATAAACTGATGCGGGTCTTGGCATGAATGGTGAGCCAAAGCACTCGGAAAATGTTGCTTTTGGCTCTTTGATTCCTCGCTCGGTTCCTGCCAATTTACTGGTATAGCCAGACATGAAATGATACATTGCACCTTCCTTGGTTAGTCTAGACACTGGTGGCAAAACTCCAAGTGCATCTGCTGTTAGAAATACAATTACCCTTGGGTTTCCGCCAACGCTTGGGAAAATTGCAGTTGGGATGTATTCCAGTGGATAAGCAGCTCTTGTGTTTTCGGTTAGCGAGCCATCATCAAAGTTTGGCTTGAGTGTCTGCTTGTCAATTACTACATTTTCTAAAACCGCACCAGACTTGATTGCGTTCCAGATTTGGGGCTCGGATTCTTGGTTTAGGTTGATGCATTTTGCATAACATCCGCCTTCAAAGTTAAAGACTCCCTTGTCTGACCATCCGTGCTCATCATCACCAATTAGCATTCTATCAGAATCAGCAGAAAGTGTGGTTTTTCCTGTACCAGACAAACCAAAGAACAATGCCGTGTCGCCGTTTTTGCCAATGTTTGCAGAGCAGTGCATTGGGAATACTCCTTTCTTTGGCAAAAGATAGTTCATTACACCAAACATGGATTTTTTCATCTCGCCGGCATAGCTTGTGCCGCCAATTAGGACTAGTCTCTTTGTTAGATCAATCAGGATGAAAACATTGGAGCCGGTTCCGTCAACTTCGGGAATTGCTTCAAATCCATTAATGCATAATATGGTAAAGTCCGGCTCATGATTGTCAAGTTCTGCTGCAGACGGTCTCACAAATAGCTGTCTTGCAAAGAGGCTTTGCCAGGCATGGTCGTTTATGACTCGTATTGCCAACCTATGGTCCTTGTCTGCTCCAACAAAGCCGTCAAAGACAAAGAGCTCCTTTCCTTCTACGAACTTTTTCATCTTTGCAAAAATCTTATCAAATCTATCAATTGGGAATGGATGATTTACCTTGCCCCAGTCCACATTATCATGAGTTTCATCATCATCTACGATGTATCTGTCATCGGGGGATCTGCCTGTGTATTTTCCTGTCTTTACGGCTAGCGAGCCAGTGGCAGTTACCATGCCTTCGTTTCTTTGGGTGGATGCATCTACCAACTTCTCAGGGGACAGATTTCTGAAGACTTGAGATGGCTTGATGCCAAATGCATCTATTTGTGAGACAAATTTTGGCGTAAGGGTTGTTTTTGAATCCATTTTTTCACCAGACAATCAAGGAACTGGATGCGTTCATTGAATATCCAAACCGACTATGCATCATTATTATCTCTTACCTTTTTGTGGCTGATCTCAAAGCAACCTATTTATTGAAAAATCCAAGAGTGCAATCTATTGACCATCAATAAGGAGATCTTGGCACTACGTGAGAAAATAAACGAAAAGAGGCCAGACTTTGTAAGACAAGAAAGCTGGCGTTATGTCAGAATACACAAAGCATGGAGAAAGCCAAAGGGAATTGACAATCACCAAAGAAAACAAAAATTCCGCGGCAGACCGGGACTGGTAAAGGTAGGCTATGGGGGTCCAAAAGTAGCAAGAGGACTACACCCTTCAGGATTTACAGATAATTTGATTCACAATGTTGCTGATTTACAAAAATTAAACCCAAAGACTGACGGAGTAAGAATTGCACATGGGGTAGGACAAAAGAAAAGAGTAGAGATAGTTACAGTTGCAGTACAAAAGAAATTCAAAGTCTTTAACGCAAGAGTGAGAACAAGTGGTAGTAAATCTTAGAACCAAAAAACGACTCGTGTCACGAGTTGTAGGAGTAGGACTGGATAGAATCAAGTTTGATCCAGAAAGATCAGATGATATTGCAGATGCAATCACACGCGCCAACATCCGCGGCTTGATTACAGCTGGCGTAATTACAATAAAAGCAGCAAAAGGCACCTCACGTGGAAGATCAAAATTCAAAAAGGCACAAAAGAAAAAGCGTGGAACCACAACAGGCTCCAAGAAAGGACGTAAAGGTGCACGTGTTGGTAAAAAAGAGGTCTATGTGAAAAAAGTTCGATCCTTGCGATACAGACTACGAGTTGCAAAGGATAGAAAAGAGATCACAAATCCAGAATTCTGGACTCTATATCGCAAGGTAAGCGGAAACACAGTCAGAAACATTGCTCACCTAAGAGGCCTAATCGAAGAAATAAAAGAGCACAGAAAGTCTAGAACCTAAAAACAGTTTTTTCCCAATCTTTGATTTTACCGTCACTTATCTTAATGCCCTCATCGGATAGCATCTTTGTTTTGACCTTGTCGCCATAGAAAAAGCCGCCAATTTTTCCATCTGACTTGACAACTCGATGACATGGAACTATTACTGGAAATGGATTTCTTGCCATGATTTGACCAATTATTCTCTGGCCGTTTTCTAGTCCTACTGCACGCGCCAGATCGCCATACGTTGTGACTTTGCCTTTTGGAACCTCGAGTAATTTTTTGTATACGGTTTGATCTAGTTTGTTCAAAGTTTGACCACTTGAAGATTTGTGGTCTTTAGTAGGTCAAGTACTTTTTGTTTGTGTGGGCCTAGCCCTCCCCAATCAAGTAATGCAGTTGTTGCCTGCTTGTTTTGCGATATGATATGGGAGAATAGTTCATCATCTAGGAATTCCAGTGCGTGTTTTGGTATTACGGTTCCCAATGCGTGTTTTCCGTGAATTAATTCCTCTGTGAATTTTTCTGGATAGTGAGTTCCGCCAAAGCAGATCGCCATTGGGGATTCCTTTATTGGCTCTGAGAGGACCTGTAAAACCAAATTTGCCACAGAACCACATAAGGATTCGTCAGTCCATTGTTTTTCGGTTGTGCCGATCTCAATAAAGATGGTTGGCTTGGATAGTGCGGTTGGTCCATGATGTGTTGCTTCTATTATGATTTGAAAGTCTGAGAAGGAGCTTCGATTTTGGTATAGTTTTTGTATGTATGATTTTTGCAGATTTGGATGTGGAATTGCAATTTGTCTTTCATTTCCACCAAATTGGGCTCCGGAAAAATTTCCAGTACTGTGACAAGTCAGTGCAAGTTCACCAGACTGGGCAGCATGTTTTGATAAAAAGACAAATCCGTCATAGTGAAATTTTTGCTCAAGCCAGTCTGCAGAAATTGCAGGGCTTGGAATTATTGCCAAATCAAAGTTTTTGCCCCTAAAGACATCTCCGTCTTTTTTCATTGTTGATGAGATGAATTTTGCCATATTGTAGCCTGCAGGGTCTTGTTCATAGGCAACCAGTAATTCCATGTCCCAAAAAATATAAGGACACCATATTAACCTCCAGCAATGGATCTTAAGCTCACCTTTAAGAACATGGTAAACACGATGAAACTTGCAAAAAAGTCCGACAAGGAGGACTATATGCAACACCTACGGCTAGTCCTTTTGGGAATTGGCGGAATCGGGGCGATTGGGTTTATAATTCAGTTTGTATTTTCGGTGTTCAGATTCGGATAGATGGAATTGGCTCAAGAAATCAAAACTCATCTTTTTGCAGTAAGGACCACTGGAGGTCAGGAAAAAGTAGTCATGAATCTACTCCAAAACAAAATAAAGACAGGTCAGATCAACATTTACTCGGTTTTACTAGTAGATAATCTCAAAGGCTACATCGTAGTTGAGGCAAAGGATGCAAACGCTGCATTTGATGCCCTACAGGGAATAAGACACATTCGCGGACAACTTCGCGGAGAGATGGAGTTCAAAGACATAGAAGGATATCTGGTCACAAAGAGCACTGCAACTCAGTTTGCAGCAGACAACATTGTGGAAATTATTGGTGGTCCATTCAAGGGAATGAAGGCAACTGTTACCCGTGTTGATAATGATAAACAAGAAGCAACCGTCATTTTGCTGGATGCTCCATACCAACTGCCAGTAACTGTAGACTCTAACTATCTGAAATTGTCTACTTCCTCTTAGGAAGGATTAAATCTTCACCCAAAAAAAGCAAGACCATGGCCGATACACAAACCGTTTCTGCACTAGTAACTGGCGGAGGCGCATCTGCAGGTCCACCATTAGGTCCAGCATTGGGTCCACTTGGTGTGAACATTATGGAAATTATCAAGGCCATCAACGACAAGACTGCTGATTTTGAAGGAATGAAGGTCCCAGTTACAGTATCAGTTGATACCAAAACCAAGAAATGGGAAGTCACCGTAGGCATTCCATCAGCTGCTGCTTTGTTGCTAAAAGAGGCTGGAATTCAGAAAGGATCTGGAACCAGCGGCTCGACATGGGTCGGTGACATCAAAGTAGACTCTATTGTCAAGGTTGCCAAGGCAAAACTTGAATCATCATATGCAACATCACTAAAATCAGTTGCAAAAGAGGTAGCAGGAACCTGTGTGTCCCTTGGAATCAAGATCGAGGGGAAGAATCCTAAAGAATTTGCCTCCGAAGTAAACTCTGGCAAATACGATGACAAACTAAAGTAATTATTTAGAAACCAAATACGACGGCTCTTTGTCCGTTTTTTGCAACTCTACGAATGTCTCTGTGCTTTGAATTCCCTCTATTTTGCCAATCTTATCAATCACTATGGTGTGTAGTTGTTCGAGGTTTTCTGCGTGGACTCCAACCATGATATCAAATCTTCCAGTCACCTCAGATATGGATACGATTTCCGCTGTCTGGAGCAATTGTTTGTGAATTGCGTCCTTTAGCTTTGGGTCTCGGTTTATGCCTATTGTTGCCTTGACTCCGATTCCAAGCTGGGACTCGTCAACCAGTATGGTGAATTTCTTGATTAACTTCTTTTTTGTGAGGCGCTTTATTCTGCTGTACAGAACCGATGCATTGATTCCCATCTTTTTTGATAGATTTGGAACCGAGATGCTACCATCACGCGTAAGCTCGTATAGAAGTTTCATGTCCAAGTCGTCTAGTTTATGCAATGTTTTCAAAAGAAGTGATTTGATGTTAATAAACGTAGGTTTAGGCGTGATAAATTGAACAATCTGCAAAACAGACTTGTGAAATTAGAAAATTTTACAATTTTCAGCGAAAATTGTTTGTCGGGCAACGCTAACGATTTTAAATAGGCTTTTTTGGATTGATTTCGTTGATCAACGAAGCTGAATTATCCAAAATGATAAAGGATGCAAAGACTGGCGATAAGGAACGCAAGTTCAGACAGACAGTCGAGATGTATGTAATCCTAAAGGATATTGATGTAAAGAAAGGCTTTGCCATGAATGAGACAATTCAATTACCAAAGAAACTCTCCACGCCAACAACTGTTTGCGTCATGGCAGGGGGAGATATGGGCATCAAGGCAAAAGGCGCAAACGCCGACAGAGTGGTCAACGGTGATGAAATAAGCACAATTGCTGCAAACAAACGTGAGGCACGCAAGTTTATCAATAATTATGATTTCTTTTTAGCAGACACACAGCTCATGACAACAGTAGGTAAGGTGCTAGGTCAGCTGCTTGGTCCAAGAGGAAAAATGCCAATTCCAGTTCCATTTAATGCACCAATAGAATCATTCTTGGACAGATTTAGATCATCAATTAGAGTAAAAGTAAAGAACTCGCTTTCCATGTCATGCAAGATCGGAGACGAGTCCATGGATGACAATGATTTGGCAGCAAACGCTCATGCAATACTAAACGCAATTGAGAAAAAGCTTCCAAGCGGAGACAGAAACATCAGAAGAGTTATGGTAAAAACATCGATGGGAAAACCAGTAAAAGAAGTACAGCAGGCGAGAAAGTAAATGCACGAGAACCGAACAACATATCCTGCAAAAAAAACAAAGATGTACCAGCAGCTCCAAGAGCTTCCAAAAAAATACAAAGTTACTGCTCTGGTGAGAATGGAAAAGGTTCGATCCTCACAAATGTTGCCTCTGAGAAAAAAATTCCTAGGCGAAGTAGAAATCATTAGCATTAAAGACAAAGTAGCACAAAAGGCACTTGCCACACTAAACGTTCCGGGAATCCCAAAGATGGTAGAAGCTCTGACAGGCCAGTGTGTTTTGATGTTCACAAACATGTCGCCATTCAAACTCAACGTTTTGCTAGGCAAGAACAAAATCATGATGTTCGGTCGTGGTGGAGATACTGCAAGTGTAGACGTTACCGTTCCTGCAAAGAACACTGGAATTGCACCAGGTCCAATGCTTACTGAGTTCAAAGAAGCCGGCATCGCAACAAAAATCGATCAAGGAACAATTTGGATTACAAAAGACACTACTCCAGTCAAAAAGGGAGGAGTTATTCCGGACAAGCTGGCAACACTACTGCAAAAACTAGACATCAAGACAGTCGAAGCAGGAGTTCTGCTGGATGCAGCACTAGAAGAAGGAGTTCAATACAACAGATCTGAGCTTGTAATTGATGTAGATGCATACAGAGGACTGTTTGCACAAGCACACCAAGAAGCAGTATCACTATCAATCGAGGCAGCATATGTCACAAAGGACAACATCAAGCAAATCCTATCAAAGGCAGCCCATGGCTCACGCTCTGTTGCAATAGAGGCAGGCTACCTAACAGAAGACACCAAAGAGGCAATATTGCAAAAGGCAAATGCCCAAGCACAGTCGGTTGCCTCAAAGGCAAAAGGCTATACACCGGCGTAAAAAAATTATTTTTCTCGCGCTCTAGGCAGATTCCAGTTGTACTTCATTGCTACCAATCGCAGTATGGTGGTAATTATAATACCAACAATCGATGCCAGATATAGTGGAATCTCTGCAACTAGTAATCCATAAAACACAATCACGCCAACAAAGCTTGCAGTAACATATAGCTCTTTGACAAAAATGAATGGCACCTCGTTTACAAAGACATCTCGTAAAATTCCACCACCAACTGCACTCAGAATTCCTGCAAATGCGATTGCCAGAAAATTTAGGCCAAATATGTTGTAGGCAAATGTTGCACCAGTAATTGAGAATACCCCAAGGCCTATTGCATCAAATTTCAAAAACAGATTCCAATGCTTTTGCAAATATGGATACAAAAAGAACAATGCTACGCCGGATGCCACACTGATTCCTACGTATAATGGGTCCACAATTGAGTTTGGCGGAAACCTTCCAATCACTATATCCCGTATAGTGCCACCTGCGACGCCGGTTATAATAGATAAAATCAAAATTCCGACAATGTCGGACTTGTGCTCTATTGCTTTGAATGCGCCAGTAACTGCAAAGGCCATTGTACCAAAGAGATCAAAGGCATAGATCAGAAACAGAAATGGTGTATCTGCCACTATACCGTATGGTAGGTTGTGCTAGATAAATGTAAAAATGAAAATTTTTGGAAGTGATTAACCAAATAGTGAAGCGAGGCCTTCCATTGCTGCTTCTTCAGTTTTACCTGCTGGAGCTTCTTCTTTCTTTGCTTCGGCTGCTGGTGCTGCTCCGCCTGCTGCTGGAGCTGCTGCAACTGCAACTGGAGCTGCCTTGATTGCCTCTTCAATATTTACATCAGCTAGTGCAGAAACTAGTGCTTTGACTTGAGCATCACTTACTTCTGCGCCTGCTGCTTTGATTACACTACTAATGTTAGCTTCGTTAACTTCCTTCTTTAGTTTGTGCAAAATTAATGCAGCGTAAACATATTCCATTGTATCGTGACTTTTTTTGAGGATAATATAAAACTACGTCTAGTTTAGGATTTTGAGGCTTCTGCATACGGAGTAAAGGTTCTGCTTTAGGTTCTTGTCATATAGTGTATCCATTCGTTGCTTTACCAGTCGCTTTGCAGAATCGCGCTCTGGACCATCTGACAATGATAGAACATTGTTTAGAAGCTCCGGCAGCGATTCACGAATCCAGCCATCCAAAACATTGTGTGCCTTCTCAGAGATTTGGATGATTTTATTTTCATTTAGGTCCAGTGTATCATTGAAGGTGTCGTGCTCTGTGCGATACACAAATCCCAGAATGCAGTTTTCAGGTGTTGGGTTTTTTAGAATTTCCTCGGATCTAGGTCCTGCCTTTCCCTGAGACACTTTGTTTTTGAGTCCTGCTGGATTTACTATCAATCCGCTGACACCTACTTTGTTACCATCAATTCCGGTTGCCACTCCAAAGATGATGTTTTGGTATTGGCCATCAGGTTTTGAAGCAAAGACATAGCTACCCTCTACTAGCTCTTTCTTTTTTTTGCCGAACACAAGAAAATTTCAAAGACTTGCGTATTTAATTTATCCTAAACGGTAATTCTTAATATTAGTCAGCCAGAGTCTTCACAAGATGAACAAGGATGAAATTCTTGCAAAATTTTCATCAGAGCCAGACAGGTATTATAAAATAAAATTATTCGAGGAGCAAGGATTTGCCAGAAAATCATGTGTTACGTGCAAACGATTCTTTTGGACACTAGACTCTAACAGAGTAGCATGTCCTGATCATGCGGATGATACCTATTCGTTCATTGGAAATCCCCCAACATCAAAGAGATTCGATTACACAGAGGCCTGGAAGCAAGTAGAGTCATTTTTTGTCAAAAACGGCCACACCTCAATTAGCAGATATCCTGTAGTGTGCAGATGGCGAGACGATCTGTACTTTACAATAGCATCAATTGTGGACTTTCAGCGAGTGATGGGCTCAAAAGTAGTGTTCGAGTTTCCTGCAAACCCGTTGGTTGTGCCACAGACATGTCTTAGATTCAAAGACATTGAAAATGTCGGAGTGACCGGCAGACACTTTTCGAGCTTTTGCATGATTGGACAACATTCCATTCCAAACAACAAAGGCTACTGGAAGGACGAATGCGTTGATCTGGATTATCGGTTACTAACGGAATCATTTGGAATTAACAAAAACGAGATTACATTTGTGGAAGATGTCTGGGCAGGGGGCGGCTCGTTTGGCTCCTCACTGGAATATTACGTCAGAGGGCTAGAGCTTGGAAATGCGGTCTTTACAGAATTTCAGGGCGAGCTTGGAAATCATACCACGCTTGACCAAAAAATAATCGACATGGGTGCAGGCCTTGAGCGATTTGCGTGGATTACAATGGGGACACCGACTGCTTATGATTGCTGTTTTGGCCCAATCACGCAGAAACTATTCCAAAAAATAGGACTAGATACCGATTCTGTCAAGCTAACAAAATATTTTACAGAAATTGCAAGGAATCTAGAAAAATTCCAAGATTTGTCCCAAGTAAGAAAGGCCGCAATCAAAGCATCACATCTATCAGAAAGGGATCTTGTCAAGATGATCACACCACTAGAAGGACTATACATGATTGCTGATCATCTGAGAACTCTAATCTTTGCAATATCGGATGGTGCTCTGCCAAGCAATGTTGGCGGTGGCTATAACCTCAGAATCATACTAAGACGAATCATGGCTACAATTGATAGACTTGGGCTCAAATTGGACCTGGATGAACTGATTGATTCTCATATTGACTATCTCAAAAAGACATATCCAGAATTGGAGCAATATCGTGCCGAAGTCAAGACCATAATTGGAATCGAGGTCGGCAGATACCACGAATCAAAATCCAGAATGGAGAAAATTGCTCAAAACCTCAAGTCACAAAAAAAGACACTAAACGTAGACGACATGATTCGACTATACGAATCAGACGGTGTAACTCCAGACTATCTAAAAGAATATGATGTAATATCAGAGATTCCAGACAGCTTTTACAGCAAGCTTTCGGATCTGCACCAATCAGAAAAGAAAAAGACAACAGAGGAGTTTGATCTGGCGGGAATTCCAGAAACCGATCTGCTGTTTTACAAAGATGATCCGGTAAAGTTTGATGCCAAGGTACTCAAGGTAATCAAAAACAAGTTTGTCATATTGGATAGGACCTCATTTTACGCAAGAGGCGGTGGACAAGAGCCAGACCATGGAAAGATAAACGGTCAAGATGTCATCGATGTTACAAAGCACGGCAATGTTGTATTACATGAGATCAAGGGCATATCCCCAAAAGAAGGTGACATTATACCCTGTGAGATAGAAGAGAGTAGACGTGCAAACATAACAAAGCATCACACCAGTACACATGTAGTCAATTCATCTGCAAGAAACGTTTTGGGTTCTTGGGTTTGGCAGCACTCGGCATTCAAGGAAAAAGACTATGGTAGATTAGACATCACACATCACTCTAGCCTGTCCGATGAAGAGGTTAGAAAAATCGAGAGTTTTGCAAATGGTGTGATTCAAAAAAACCTCCCAGTTACAATCCAAGAATATGAGCGCGGTCAGGCAGAGCAGACATTTGGATTTAGGATTTACCAGGGCGGAGTAGTGCCTGTAAAGTCAGTCAGAATAGTCAAAATCGAGGACTTTGATGTTGAGGCCTGTGGTGGAACTCATGTCAAAAGAACTGGCGAGCTTGGTCTAATCAAAATTACAAAATCGGAAAGAATCCAAGATGGTGTGATACGACTAGAGTTTGTTTCAGGCCAAGCTGCAATCGATTTCGTGCAAAAACAGGAAGGCGATGTAATGTCAATAATAAAATTACTTGGCTCCAATCGCGAAAAGCTAGTGAAATCATTTGAGCATGCAATGACGGATTCTGAATATACAAAGAAAAAACTAAAGCAACTAATCAAGCGAACTAGTACGACATCTGCAAAGCAGGCAATAGAGGCATCACAAAACTTTGGTCCAGTGAAATTCTACCATACTGTTGATGAAGAATTAGATGAAGAATTCCATATTGCGGTTGGTGATGAGGCAATAAAACAGACTCCGACTCTGATCTATTGTGCACTGATTCTCAAAGATTCTGGAATTAGAATAATTGTGTTTGCTGGTGAGCAGGCAAAATTCAAGGCAGGGGATCTGGTCCGAGAGATATCATCAAAGCTTGGAGGATCCGGTGGTGGCGATGCAAGATTTGGCCAGGGTGGAGGAAAAGACACTGCCAAGCTTGCAGATGCCATTGCGCATGCAGAATCTGTAATCAAAAAGACAGTGAATCTATGATTTCCTGGAATGATATTGAAGAGAAATGGCGCGCCAAGTGGGCATCCCAAAAAGAATTTGAGATAGAGCCAGACAATAGAGAGAAAAAATTCATCACGGTTGCATATCCATATCCAAACTCGCCACAACATATCGGCCATGGCAGAACATACACACTTGCTGATGTTCACGCACGATTCTTGCGAATGCAAGGCTACAATACGCTATTTCCAATGGGGTTCCATTATACAGGTACGCCCATTTTGGGCATGGCAAAGCGAGTCCAAGAAGGAGACAAGGAGTTAATTGAAAACTTTGAGAAACTATACCACGTCCCACCAAACACCATCAAAGAGTTTGTCGAGCCAGTCAAGATAGCGGATTACTTCCACCAAGAGATCAAGCAAGGAATGATGGAGATGGGTTATTCCATTGATTGGCGACGCGAATTCACCACAATAGATCCAGTGTACAAAAAATTCATCGAGTGGCAATTTAGAAAAATGAAATCATTAAACTATGTGGTACAGGGCTCACACCCAGTTGGATGGTGTCCAAAGGATCAAAATCCAGTGTCACAACACGATACGCTAGGCGATGTAGAGCCGGACTTTACTGAATACATTTTGGTAAAATTCCATCTGGATGACATGATAATTCCGACTGCTACACTTCGGCCCGAGACAATATTTGGTGTGACAAATCTTTGGATAAATCCGCAGATCAAGTATCGCAAGGTAAAGGTAAATGATGAAACTTGGCTTGTCAGCCCCGAGTGTGCAAGAAAGTTGGAATTTTTGAACAAGACTATCACACCAATTGCAGAAATTGACGGCTCTGAATTTGTTGGAAAGACTGTCTCCATACTGGACAAAAAAATACCAATATTTCCTGCAAGTTTTGTCGAATCGCAAACAGGAACTGGAATCGTAATGTCGGTTCCAGCACATGCTCCATTTGACTATCAGGCATTAGTGGACTATCAGAAAAAAAACCCATCCATCAAAGTAGAGCCAATATCCATAATCAAGACCGAGGAGTTTGGAGAAATCCCAGCAAAGGAGATAGTGGAAAAACTAGGCATCAAGGACCAGGATGATCCCAAGCTGGATGAGGCTACAAACCAAGTTTATGCCAAGGAATTCTATTCTGGGGTACTAAAGCAAAACACCGGCAAGTTTGCAGGACTCAAGGTCTCAGAAGCCAAAGACACCATAAAGGCGTGGCTTGCGGAATCCAAAAATTCCGACATTTTGCTTGAGCTCAACGACGGACCGATTCGATGCAGGTGTGGTGCAGAATGTGTCGTAAAGCTGCTCAACAATCAGTGGTTTTTGAATTATCTTGACCAGTCCTGGAAGGAAAAGACAAACCAGTGCTTTGAGAAGATGAGCGTTCTGCCAAATGAAATAAGAACTGAATTCAACTATGTGGTTGGATGGCTAAGGCAAAGAGCATGTGCAAGACAGCATGGCCTTGGAACTAATCTTCCATGGGATCAGGGCTGGATCGTTGAGAGCTTGTCTGATTCCGTCATTTACATGGCATATTACATTTTGGCAAAATACGCAAACTCCAAGGAACTAATAGCAGACGGCCTAACTGATGAGTTTTTTGAGTTTGTGTTTTTTGGAAATGGTGACTCAAAACAAGTTGCTGCAAAGTGTAACATATCAGAAGAGATTCTCAAAAAGATAAGAGACGACTTTGCCTACTTTTATCCAGTAGATGCAAGACATTCGGGCAGAGACCTAGTACCAAACCATTTGACGTTCTTTGTGCTAAATCATGTTGCAATATTTCCAGAAAAACTATGGCCAAAACAAATTGTTGTCAATGGATCTGTTCTGATGGATGGTAAAAAAATGTCAAAATCCATGGGAAACATCATTCCATTGCGAAAGGCAATCAAAGACTACGGTGCAGACCCAATCAGACTAGCAATAATCATATCAGCAGAACTACTCCAGGATGCCGATTTTAATTTAGAATCAGTCAGCACGATTAAGAGCAAATTAGAGGGAATCTATGAGGATTGTGCAAGATACAGGCCTGGAATGCCGCAAAAACTAGAATCAGAAGACAATTGGATCTTTGGTAGACTTGACCATCTTATCACGCAAACAACTGGCGCAATAGAAAAGATGAGACTAAGAGAAGCACTACACCATATTTTGTTTAGCTTTGAATCAGACATACAGTGGTATTTGAAAAGAGCAGAGGCAAAAAACAGAAGCGACATCTCTGGCATATTGCATAAAATTCTGAGTGTACGCGTTGCAATGCTATCTCCGTTTGCACCACACATTGCAGAGGAAATGTGGGAAAGACTGGGCAATTCAGGATTTGTTTCCAGATCCGCTTGGCCAAAGATTAGCGAGATGGTTGATCAAAAATCAATTCAATCAGAAGAGTTGCTCCAATCCACACTAGAAGACATCAAAAATGTTCTCAAGGTAACAAAGATCAATCCGCAAAAAATCATACTATACACTGCGGATCCATGGAAGATCAAAGCATACAGAAAGATTGCACAGTCAGTAGTGTCTGGTCAGACCAACATCGGTAGTATAATCAAGGACTTGATTGCAGATCCCCAAACCGAACAAATCAAAAAAGACCCAGACTTTGTCAAAAAATCAGTCAACTCCATACTTGCCGAGCCAACAGAGATGAGAAAGCTAAGAGCAGAATTAGAGCCAATCAATGAAGTTCAGATTCTTTCCTCGGAATTATCAGCACTAGTCAAAAAAGAGTTTTCAGTGGACTTGGAGGTCTTTGAGGAATCAGATTCTACCAAGTTTGATCCAAAGAACAAGGCAAGAATGGCGCGTCCATTCAAGCCAGCACTATACATAGAATAGTCCTGCTGTCAAACGCAGTTTTTAGCTCACATTCTATTTATTAGACCAAAGAAAATTTCAACTCGATGAAAATAGCCGTAGTCGGAATCGGAGTCGCGGGCGGATATTTGGTGTCCAGGCTCAAAAAAGACCACGAAGTGATTGGCTATGAGCGCATGACTGAGGAAAACCATGACTCCATTTGCGCATGGGGCACTTCGGCAAACGAAATGAGGGAATTGTGTGCAAAGTCTGGAATTAACTTTGATGATTTCATCATACATCACGGAAAGGACATGCACATTGATATGAACAGCAATGAGCGATTTGATATCAAGCTAAAGGGATTGGTCACATTTGATAAGATTGGATTAATCAAAAAAATGTCAGAAGGCGTCAAGATTCACTATGGAGCCTCACCAAAACTAGAAGACTTGGAAAAAGAATTCGATATGATAGTTGACTGTACCGGATTTTATCGTGGATATTTGCCAAAAATAGAAAAAGACTTTTTCTTGCCGACATACCAATACAAAATTCAATACGATGACAAGGTTCCAATCGATGATTTCTTTGTAAAGCCATTTGCAAAAATGACTGGATACTTCTGGTATTTTCCACTAAATGACAACATGGCCCACATTGGTGCAGGGGATTACAAGAAAAACCACGTCGAGGAGACTGACAAGTTTTTCAAACAATACGGTGGTAAGATAACAAAGACAGTTGGTCGTCCAATCAGATTGGCCACTCCAAACATGTGCGAGCCATTCTACCATGGCAAGGTAGTAGGTGTTGGAGAATCAATCGGTACTGTTTATCCATTGTTAGGTGAGGGGATCATACCAAGCATGATTTGTGCTGATATTTTTGTTAGGAACATGAATAATTTGCCAAAATACAGACAAGAAGTCTTGGAGTATTTTGCAATTTATGGTAAGGTCTTGAACTTTGTTCGAGCAAAAATGCACGGCAAGTTCTCAGCTATTCGAAGTATAGCAGATTTGATCTCCATATTCCGATACATGAAGAAAAACGAGCAGAGATTCGGAATGGAAATTCACATGCGAGACTTGATGAAAGTCGCAAAAGCATGATTTCGATTTTTATCTAGATACTAGTACGCAACCAACATCTTGGTTCCCTTTTTGATCAGGAATGGTGCAAGTATTGTAGTCAGCACAACTACCATGCCCACTATTGGGAAGAGGAACGAGCTGGTAGCACCCAAGTCTTGTCCTATCATCAATACGATAAATGAAAACTCACCTAGCTGTGCCATGGATAGGCCAATGCCTAGTGCATTGTTTGGCCCAAGCTGGAATAGCCTTACCCCCAGATACACAGATGCAGTCTTGCCCACTATGGTGACTATTGTAATCACCAGAATCGGCAGCCAATACTGAGCTATAATGTTGATATCCATTAACGCACCAATAGTAACAAAGAATATTGCTACAAAGACTTCACGAATCGGCGTAATCAGATTAATGATGTCTTCAGAGAATCTAGAGCCAGCTAGTATTACTCCTGCCAAAAAAGCACCTGTTGCCGCAGAAAAGCCAAGCTCCTGCGACAAAAATGACAAACCAAATGCCAATCCCAAAGCAACTAGTATGGTAAGCTCGTATCGTGGAATGTTTGACAATAATGCAAAAACTTTTGGCATCCCAAGACAACCAAATGCAACGGTTCCACCAATGAACATACCAATTCTAGCAATCTCCCATAACATCTGATCAATGCTAAATCCGCCAGACAAAACCGAAGAGTGTAATGTAGAAATCAACACAGCTGCAATCAAGTCTTCTATTACTAGTACGCCAATCAGAAGCAAGGACGAGGGTTCTTCGATTACTCCCATTTCTTCCAGCACTTTGACTATAATTGCAGTAGAGCTAATTGATAATGCGGCTGCTAAAAACATCGAATCCATCATGGACCAGCCAAATGCGAGGCCTACACCCAAACCAACTCCAAGCATTGCCACCACTTCAATTACGGCAATTACTGCACCAAGCTTGCCAATGCTTTTGAGATGAGTAATTGGAAATGCCAGACCTACACCAAACAACAACAAAACTATGGCAATCTCTGAGAATTCAGTCAGCATTGTGGTATCTTTGATTAGACTAAAGGGGCCAAAGGGACCAATCAAGATCCCAGCTACTAAAAACCCCAAAACCAAGGGCTGTCGCAAAACATATGCGATGATTCCAATTGCTGCCGAAAACAGCAGCAAATACCCCAAATCTCCGATTATCTCTATTCCAGACAAGTCCTGAAGTGGATTTTGATTATACGTTATTCTGGGATATAGTCAAAATTACTTTGCTACAGATGAGATTTTTAGTAATTACACAAAGCTGGTAAGGCTGAATCCTTCCCGGGTCGTTCTGGTGTACTTCATGGTGTAGTCATATATGGTGTTAGAGTATTCCTTCAGAGTCTCCTTCATGGAATCAAGCGAGCCTTCCAGGAAAAAGCCCGGGCAATCACCCGTAAACTGGTATGTAGAGTGGACTCGTGCACGTCCTGTTTCGTTTTCTAGCCAGCTGGAAAATGGATACAAATAGCACACGCCAGGCCGATTTGGATGCATGGAGCATGCCCCTTTCTCATCCAGAAACCTGCATCGAATGTGGGTGCCATCATCAGACTCGGTCTCGTCTATTTTTCTTTTTAGATTAACCGAAGTCATCAGTACATTGTTCCCAGATGGTCCGGATTCCATCCATGTTGCAACCAGTGTCTCATTTTTTACAAAATCAGATGTCTTTTGGTACTTGAGTCCCTTACCTATAGTGATTAGATCATCAGATGTTAATGGTAATCGGCCTTGTCGCTCACAGCAGTTGTGACAGTCAGGCCAATAACACTTCCAGAGGATGAATTTTTTCTCGCCGGTAATGTATGGAATATGAAATATGACCTGTCCTACTTTGACTGCATGGTCTGTGACATCCGTTCTTTTGCCAAGCATGAAATCAACCAAAATAGGATCGACACTCCAGTCCTTTTGTAGCAATGTTAGTGATTCTGAGATGTGGTCGTACGACAAATGCAGTTATAACTAATTTGTATAGATTATTAATATTTGAGCGACAAAGGCAAGTACGCATCCGGAACGCAAAACCGTAGATTTGTCTGGAAGGAAATTGTTTGGCCTTTGATTTTGGAGCTAAATGATGTCTCATTTACCTTATTGCAATACCAAAAAAAGCGAGACCAAATATGCCAAAAGGAAAACATCCCGCTTGCAGTACCATCCAGAGGATTGGTATCACTGGTTTTGAAAAACATCTTGTTCAAAGAAAAAGATCTTTATTCCATTCACTATAGACTGATTCCATACATGAGACTCAAAGCAGAGTGTGATTACGCAACTGCAATCAAAGAAGTGCGAGTGAAGTAGAAATCTTATATTGTCATGGCTTTGTGGTTTTTTCAGTAGCCCGATAGTCTAGCGGTCAAATGAATTTTTCAGGCTAAGGATTCGGCGCTCTGGATCATTAGAGAGGATACGCCGAGACGGCAGTTCGAATCTGCCTCGGGCTACTTTTTATTATATAATTTTACTATCTTGATGCTTGAGCTACTCTTTCCAGTTCGTTCTTTTTCTTGACAGATGGGGCTGCCGCATCATTTGCCGCTGCTGCAATTAGGTGCTCTGCCAAATATTCTTCCATTGATTTTGGATTTGAAAATGATGATTCTTTTACACCATCAGAGATGAATCTCAGTGCCAGATCAACTCGTCTCAGTGGTGATACATCAACTGATACATGGTATGCAGTGCCTCCATATACGATTCTGGTGGTGTCCTCATTTGGTGACGAGTGCTCGATTGCGCGAACTAATATCTCGATTGGATTTTTGCCAGTCTTTAGATGAATGATTTCAAATGCAGCCTTGACGGTGTTCATTGTTCGTGCCTTTTTGCCGCCCATTCTACCTGTGTTCTTGGCATATTTTTTGCCAAAGTGCATCAGCTTGTTTGCCAGTCTTTCTACAATGTTTACCTCTGCTTTGTTGAATTTTTTGAGTGCAGATGAGCCAAATGTATGTGGATAGATTACCTTTCTTAGTGAAATAACAGTCTTTAGTCCAGGATCTTTTATCTCAATTCCAGATAGATCCCATTTTCTAAATAACAAAAGATTCTGAGTCTCGGCCATGTCTTATCTCCTTGGCTTTTCTTTTCTTCCGCGGACCAGTTCTCGCAGAGATGTACCATTTACTTTGAAGACCTTGAATCTTACACCGGGAATGTCTCCCATTGCACCACCTTGTGTTGCACCCATTCCTTCCAGGTGAACCTCGTCGTGCTCGTCAATAAAGTTCATTGCACCGTCTCGGGGCAAGAAGGCTGTAACTGTTTTACCGTTTTTGATTAGTTGAACTCGTACACATTTTCTAACTGCAGAGTTTGGCTGCTTTGCCTCAACCCCTACTTTTTCTAGTACGATTCCTCTTGCTTGAGGAGAACCACCTAGCGGGTTTGCCTTTACGTTTAGTCCCAAGAGTCTTCTCTTGTAGGTACCGATTTGCCATCGCTGCTTTTTGCGTTTTGCTTTGAGTACGCGTCCTGCGAATAACCCTAGTGGTGACTTTGCCATACTATCACTCCATCATTTTGTCTGGACTGTTAATTAAAACGCTTGTAATCTCAAAGTATCGCTTTGCTAGCAGTCGCGCTTTTTCGGCGTTTCTGCCCTCTCGTCCAACCACGATACCCTTCTTTTTGGCATCAACCAGAACTATTGCTTGGGTCGTTCCATCAAGACGCTTGTTTAGTTTAACATCAGTTAC
This sequence comes from Candidatus Nitrosotenuis cloacae, assembly GCF_000955905.1. GTDB lineage: Archaea > Thermoproteota > Nitrososphaeria > Nitrososphaerales > Nitrosopumilaceae > Nitrosotenuis > Nitrosotenuis cloacae. The sequence goes on from NZ_CP011097.1 coordinate 1,261,462, forward strand.
TAGTTTTGCATTTAGCATGTTTTTCAAAAATGTGACAGGATCATCAGAATATTCAACGAGTTCGACGTTCTTTTTTACAATGTTTTGCAGGTTTCTAATGTGTGCACCGCCCTTGCCAATGGCAAGACCCATCTTTCCCTCATTTACTACAAAAATCACTCGGTTTTGTTTTTCGTCTTCCACACAATCACGCGCAGATGCACCTGTTACGTTTTGGAAAAGCGAGATTAATCGCATTTGATCGGTTGTTAGTTTGATTGTTTGTGGCATGTCGACGGATTATCTCAACCCGCGGAGGGTCTCATTTAAACTTTGAGAGGTCATTTCGTTTCTTCTTGTAAAATTGCCTTGATGTTGGAATCTGCAATTGATGTTAGTGATGCTGCGGAAACTCTAAACTGCAAACCACATAGTTTTCCCAAAGCTACGGATGAGCCACCAAATTCTAATGTGGAAACTTTTTGGTCTTTTGCGGTGTTTTGGATTTTTTCCAATGCTTCACCTGCAAGTGATTTTGAAATTACTACTAGTTTTGCGTTTTTGATTGATTGCACTACTTGTTTTTCTCCCAATACACACTTGTTCTCATTTAGTGCGTCCTTTAGTGCTTTTTCTAAGAGTTTACCCATTTGCAATCACGATCCAAAAGAGCTCCTTTATAGATTTATCACTGGACGAATTGATCAAATGTGTAGTTTTACAATTTTAATTAAAAATAAGAAAAGATGGATGAAACATTTACTGTGATGCTACAACTGTATAGCTTACAGTAAATGGTTCGGTAGTTTTGGTATGTATAGCAAGTGCATTTCCTGCAAAGCTCCAAGTTCCAGCAGCTGACTGTGGGTCAACCAGTGTTAGTGCAAATTTTGTTTTGCCGTCTGGTGTCCAGATTGGCTGTCCCTTGTCCTCGCCTTCTGCTAATGGTCCAGTGAGTGCTACTAGCTGTACTGGCTCGGATGCAGAATATGTGAGTATTCCGCTATATGGTTTCTCAGACGGTGCCAAGATGATTGCAAGTTGGTGGGATTCGTGTCCTAAGCCAGGATCAGTTGCAGATGTGGTGGTGCCAGTCTTTATGGTGTCTGTGGTTTCCTTTTCCATATAGCTAACAGTGTAGCTTACCGTAAACGGTTCTGCCTTTTTGGTATGTATAGCAAGTGCATTTCCTGCAAAGCTCCAAGTTCCAGCAGCTGACTGTGGGTCAACCAGAGTTAGTGCAAATTTTGTTTTGCCGTCGGGTGTCCAGATTGGCTGTCCCTTGTCCTCGCCTTCTGCTAATGGTCCAGTGAGTGCTACTAGCTGTACTGGCTCGGATGCAGAATATGTAATGGATCCCTTGTAGATCATATCACTTGGTGGTAAGACCATTACAAGTTGGTGTGATTCATGGCCAAGGCCAGGGTCCACTGAGGATGTAACAGTCTTTGATGTTATCACTGACTTGTGCATCATTGGTTTTTCTTGCGACTTGCATTCTCCTTTGTATGCAAGCTCCATTCCTTCTGCTTTGAGCATGCAGATGTTTCCATATGTTATGCCGTTGACTCCGCAAACAGGCATGAACTCTTTGGTGCATGCAACTGGTTTTGCTTTTTCTTGCGGCATCTCAGTTTTTGTAGTTGGTTTTTTTACGTCCTTGCATAACTTGTCACCGCAGATTTTACTGGCCGTTTTGGTCCCAAAGGATTTTGCGCCTTGGGATTGTGGTGAGCCTTGAGCCTTTGCGGCATCAGCTGTTTGTACCATTCCAAACGAGGTAAAAAATGCAGCAGACAACAATATGCCGACTGTCAGTATTACTGACAATGTTTTTGCCATGCCTTGGATTACATCATATGATATAAGATTCTTGGGTGCGATGATACGATTACTTGACAGTTATGGTCTGGACATGTGTTGCGGAAAGAGGTGTCGCATCATCCAGTGATTGCCACACAAATGTCTCTATAGTGAATTGGTCTTTTTGCTTTGGAGTCCAGGACTGGGATATCTCAAATTGCTGGGACTCGTTCAGATTTCCTACAATCCACGACAGTGACACAACAACACCATTTTTGTCAGTGACTTGTATGATATTTACAAAGTCCTGGGTTCGGCTTTGCATGTTTTGGATTTGCGTTATGATTTGGACTTGCTGGTTTTGTTTTGGGGTCGAAACCTCCTTTCCTTCAGAGTCTGACAAATAGATCTCATCGATTACGATTTTACTATCGCTTGGTAGATCAGAATCAATCATGGATTTTGCGATAATATCTAGCTCATCCTGAATAGAGTATGGTGCAGGCAATGTTCGGTCTTTGTATATTGCAGTGATATTATCTGTGGGCAATGCACGCAATCTATTTCCGGAAGAGTCATCAGTTTGCGTCAGCATGATAGTTGCCTCAAAGACTCCAGACTCATCATCTGTCTCTGTTGCAATAACAGTAATCCCTGCAGAATCGGATTCTGATGATACATCCAATTCCACATTGTCCAGGGTTTCGGGATTGAGATTCATGTCAGGATCGATTACCTGTATCACAATGGCATCATCCTCGAAATAGTTTGGATTTGAGAACTGTACATTACCTACATTCCAGCTTACTCGCGCAGATTTTGTCAGTACAACTCCGTCTGCAAATTCAAATGATATGGTAATTCCATCATCTCGATCAATTTCCAAGAATCCACCGTTTGGCCCATTGCCACTGGTTCGCGGTGTGGCGTCATCTTGCCCATCGCCGTCCACATCGTGTGCAAATCCAGTGAGTGTTATCTCACCAGAAAAGACTCCACTGCTTGGTGCAGTCTCGGTCAGCTCATACCTATCCAAAGAGTGAGAGGGCGTCGATATTTTTATTGGGTGATCCGAGTCGTCACCAATTGAATCAATTCCGTATTCATTTGCATCCCATGCAGGAGCTGCAATAGTTATGCGAACCTTGTCAGTCCAGCTGTAGACTTTTTTGTCTAGGTAAATTGGAGCATATGGCTTGTCATAGTCCGGGATCGGCTCTGCAAAGGCCGCACTCAATATCAGAAATATGGCAAATAATTCTAGCAACTAGTCATAACAAATCGGTGCTAGCTTTTGAAGATAACTAATGATTAGTTCTTGGATACTTGCATGTATAGATCTACTGTTCCAGAACCTACTGGAATGTTAGAGCCAACGATTACGTTTTCTGTTACACCCTTGAGTTCCTCTATCTCACCAGTTAGTGCCGCTTCTGCTATGGTTGGCACTGTGATTTCAAATGCAGCACGAGCCAGAACAGAGTCCTTTGTTCCTGCGATTCCGTGTCGTCCTATTTGTTGCAGATATCCACGTGAGCACATCATGTCAGATACTAGCATGATGTATCTGGAATCAACTTCCAGTCCCTGGTCTTCTAGTGTGGTGGATAGTTCGTTGATTAGTGCATTTCTTGCAGCCTCGATTCCAAGTGTTGCTGCAATTTCAAATACGTTGTTTGTTCTAACGTTTCTCTTGTCAATTCCATCAATTTCCAGCACCTTTGCCAGATTAGAGCCGGTTGTCTGGATGACCCATTCATCGTCTTTTTGTGCAACTGTGACACGTGTGATGTCTGGTACTCCTTTGACTATAGTATTGAGGACCTTGTTTCTAATTGCAATTACGGTTGGTGCGTCACCTTCTTCCGCTAGAGTCAGCGTAATGGTGTTGCCACTTGTCTCCAGCTTGAATTTCTTGTTTGATGATAATGCTGCCTCTACCTCTTCTACTGTGCAACCCCTCTGTGAGAGACCAGATGTGCTTAGCTCCAGTGTAATCTGGGTTGCATAGTCAGTGTCTGCGCTTTCAATTAGTGCAGAGACCTTTGTCTGCAAGGTGTTTCTAGCTACTTCGATTGCCTTTTCTCTTGATTTTTGGTATTTTGGCTCTAGGTAAATGTCCATGGTTGGAGTTACCGGCTTCTTTCTTGCATCCACTAATTCGATCAGTCTTGGCAGACCTAGTGTTACGTTTCGCTCTCTGATTCCTGCAAAGTGGAATGTTCTGAGTGTCATCTGAGTTCCCGGCTCACCAATGGACTGGGCAGTTACGATTCCTACTGCTTGTCCTGGCTCTGCCTTTGCTTTGTGATATAGGTCCAGTGCCTTTTTGAGGACTTTTTCTGTTCCTTCCTTTGATAGTTTAGAATGCAAGATTCCTTCTTCGACTAGTTTGGTTAGTCTTGGGTTGAAGACTTTGGTGTATTTTTTGAGCATGTCTTCTACTTCTTCTTTGCCGACCTTTTTGCCAGTGTCAACTATTGTCTCGGACTCGACTAGTCTGTTGATGTTAAAGGCTTCTCCGTGATCAGATTTTGCAACATCGATTCCATCCTCACCATACAGGAACTGGATGATGTGTCCATGTGGGTCGCGTACGGTGTTGTCATATTCTAGTTTGATGTGTTCCAGTGCGTTTACCAATCTTCTCTGCATGTAACCAGACTGTTGTGTTCTGACTGCAGTATCTACTAGTCCCTCTCGTCCACCCATTGCATGGAAAAAGAACTCGATTGTGGACAGTCCGTCCCTATAGTTTGATTTTACAAATCCGTGTGCATCGGGGTTGTCGTCATTTTCCTTAAAGTGTGGTAATGCCCGATTGTTGTAACCCTTGTTTAGTCTATTACCACGAATTGACTGTTGACCTAGTGCGCCTGCCATCTGGCCAATGTTTAGTGATGATCCTCTTGCACCGGTTGTTGCCATGATTCTTGCAGCATTGTTTTTGTCTAATTGCTGGTCTGCAGTGTTTCCTGCCTTGTCTCTTGCTTTAGATAATTCGTTTACGATATATGCTTCCAGTGCCTCATCTGCTGATAGACCTCTGGTCAGCTTTAGTGTACCCTTCTTTGCCTGTGAAATCAGATCATATACTGTATTGTAGGATTCGTCGATTCCTGCATGAATGTCTGCCTTTACCTTATCGGATAATTCCAAGTCTGCATAGCCATAGCTGAATCCATAGTGAGTGATGAATTGCTTTGCCACAATCAGAACAGAGTTGAGGAATTTCTTTGCAGTAGCGTTGCCATAGTCCTTTGCAATTCTGTGCAAGACACTTTCCGGTTCTTCTGCACCAATTGATGCCTTGTCAATTACTCCGCTGATTAGCTGTCCGTTTTTGATTACAACATCTTTTTGTGTTCCCTTGGTTCCCTTGGACCACTTTGATGTGATTACAAAGTTAAAGTCAGTTGGCAGGAACAATGAGAATAATTGTTTGCCAGAATATAGTGGTCCGTCCTTTCCTTTTGTTGCTGGTGTCGGTAGCTCGCCATCATATCCACCAAGCATTGCATAGTTTGCAAACTCTTGTGGCGTGAGTGTGGTATCGTCTTTAGTTAGAAGGTATGATCCTGTGATAAAGTCTCTCAATCCACCAATGATTGGTCCACCATATCTTGGTGAGATTAATTGGTCTTGAACTCTCATTAGTAAGATGGCTTCTGCTCTTGCTTCCTCGCTTTGTGGTACGTGCAGGTTCATTTCATCCCCATCAAAGTCTGCGTTGTATGGTGGACATACTGATGGGTGTAGCCTGAATGTTTTTCCTGGCAGTACCCGGACATAGTGAGCCATAATTGACATTTGGTGCAATGATGGTTGTCGATTAAACATTACAATGTCGCCATCAGAGAGATGTCTTTCCACCAAATATCCGACTTCGAGGTTTTGTGCTATTATGGAGCGGTCCTCTACGAAATCGAGTCTTATTTTTACGCCGTCTGGTCTTACGATATAATTGACACCTGGAAACTTGTCTGGTCCATTGATTACCAGATCTCGCATTCTCTCAATGTTCCATTCTGTTATGATTTCTGGGATGGTCAGCTTCTTTGCGATTGCCTCTGGAACTCCTACCTCGGACAGATCAAGGCTTGGGTCTGGGGATATGACGGTTCTGCTGGAAAAGTCTACTCTTTTTCCAGAAAGTGAGCCTCTAAATCTTCCTTCCTTTCCTTTGAGTCTTTGAGTTAATGTCTTTAGTGGTCTGCCAGAACGGTGGTGAGCTTGTGGGATTCCAGATACCTCATTATCAAAGTACGTGGTGGTGTGATATTGTAATAGGTCAACCAAGTCCTGAACGATTAGTGGTGGTGTTCCTGCATCTTTGCTTTCCTTTAGTCTTTGATTTACACGAATGATATCAACCATTTTGTGTGTGAGATCGTCCTCTGATCTGATTCCTGTTTCCAGTATGATGGATGGTCTAACTGTTACTGGTGGTACTGGCAATACTTGGAGAATGAACCATTCTGGTCTTGCAGTGTTTGGATCATAACCAAGCAATCGGAGGTCTTCATCACGGATTTGTGTGAATCGCTCTCGTATGGTGATTGGGAGTAGTCTGTGCTCTCCTATTTCGGTTTTTTCGATAAATATTGTTGGTTTTGTAAATATCATGTCGTATTGTGGTTTTCCGCAGTGTGGGCATTCCTTTGCTTTCTTTGCCTTGTCTAGAATTTCTTCTGGAATTCTTTTTTGTGAAATGATAGTGTATGCTGCCTCTTTTTTGAAGATCTGCCCATAGCTGTCAAGATCCTCTTGTGGGAGCTTTAGTCGGGAGCAGGATCGACATGTTGCAAGCAATAGTTTGTGAATATTGTCAATGAATGCAATATGTAATACTGGTTCTGCCAGCTCGATGTGGCCAAAGTGTCCAGGACATCTTGCCGCGGTGTTTCCGCATGTGAGGCATTTTTGTCCAGGCTCTAGTGTTCCCAGTCTGCCATCCATCAGTCCGCCTTGTACTGCCATTCCGTCTTCGTCGTATGTTTCAGGCGCGGTGATTTCAGCAACAGAATACTTTCTGATTTCAGTTGGTGACCATACTGAGAATTTTATTCCATCAATTGCTTTTACTGTTTGAACTGACAATTACACTCTCTCCTTTATCATTAGTCTTGGTGCTACGTTAAGGCTCTGCATTTCTTGCAATAATAGCTTGAATGCATACGCTACTGATACTGAGGAGACTTTGGCCTTGTCTCCGCAAACTCGGCAAACGTATTTTCTTTGTTTAACATCATGATATGCAACCAGTCCACATCGCTCACAGACGTAAATTTCTGATTTGTCTGATTCGTCCAGTAATCTGTCTTTGAGAATCATAGATGCACCATATGCAATTAGGCAGTCTCGCTCCATTTCACCAAATCTGAGTCCTCCACCCCTTGCACGACCTTCTGTTGGCTGCTTGGTCAGCATTTGGACTTGGCCTCTTGCTCTTGCATGTATTTTGTCTGCAACCATGTGGTGCAGTTTCTGATAATATACAACACCGATGAAGACCTCTACTGGGAATGGTTTGCCAGTTCTGCCATCATACATCATTTCTTTACCTGAATATTTCAGACCAGAGTGTTCTAGTGCTGATTTGATCTCTTCTGTCTTTTCTCCAACAAATGCAGAGCCATCAAATCTTGCTCCCCTAACTGCAGCTGCCTTGCCAGAAATTGACTCCATGAACATTCCAACTGTCATACGTGATGGGAATGCATGTGGGTTGATCAAAACGTCTGGGATAACTCCTTCCGCAGTGTATGGCAAGTCTTCGTATCGTGCAAGTATGCCAACCACGCCCTTTTGTCCATGTCTTGACGCAAACTTGTCACCAATCTCTGGAATTCTCATATCTCTAACTCTGATCTTGTACATTTTGCCGCCCTCATTGGACTGGGTCATGACTACAGTATCTACAACACCTGTCTCTGATGGTCTAACACCAATTGATGTGTCACGTCGATATGGTCCTTTGGACTCGAATTCGCGATATTCTTCCATGAATCTTGGAGGACTGGTCTTGCCAATCAGAATGTCTCCGCCAACTGCGGTTGATTCGCCTGCAATTACTCCGTCCTCTTCTAGTAATCGATATGCTTTTTCTCCCTTGTAGCCTCGGATGTTGTCCTCGGCGTTTGGAATCTCGAAGTTGTCTCGCATTCCACCAGGATATTGTTTTGCTTCTGCCTCATAGATTCTATAGAAAAATGTCCTACCCAGGCCCCTGTCCACTGCTGCCTTGCTGATTACTATTGCGTCTTCAATGTTGTATCCATCAAATGGTAATACTGCGACTACACAGTTTTGTCCTGCTGGTCGGTCTTCTAATCCTAAAAGATTGAGTGCTTTGGTGGTAACGATTGGTGTTTGTGGATACCACATCAAGTGTTGTCGAACATAAGTGCTGGTGTTCATCATTGGCGTTGAAAAGCCGAGGCTTTGTTTTGCCATTGCAGACTCGTATGTGTTTCTTGGGGACTGGTTGTGTTCTGGATATGGGATGATGGATGCACCTGCTCCCAAAATTGCAGATGGGAATATTTCAAGATGAGTGAATTTTTTGGTGTCTTTGTCATCCAGTGTGATTTCGCAGTTTTCTTCCTCGTTTGCATCGATTAATTCAATGATGCCCATTCTTAGAAGATCATTCCAAGACATGAGCTTCTTTGATACCTTATCGATTAGCTCTTGTGTGACTAGTGGTTTTCCTTCCTTTATGACAATGAGTGGTCGAAGTACACGTCCTGCATTGCAGTTTACGTATAGTCTAGTGGTTGCGCCTTCTACGCCTGGCTTGAAAAGCGAGATTCCGACGTGTGGGTGGATTTTAGAGTTTCTTCTAAGATCACGCAGTGATTCAACTAGCTTGTCTCCGTCTTTGTAATAGCCGACTAGTCGTCCATCAACAAAGACTCGAGTTCCGTCTCGTTTTAGGTCTTCTTTTGCATCTGTAAAGTGGACTGAGCCCAAGTCGTATAGTTTTTCGATTATCTCTTCTGGTGATACATTTACTGAAATGATAGCAGACAGTGCCAAGTTCTTGACCAGCCCACAATTGGAGCCTTCTGGTGTTTCGCTTGGACAGATTCTTCCAAAGTGAGTTGGATGTAAGTCCCTAGCTTCGAAGTTTGGTTGAGTTCGAGATAATGGTGATTGGATTCTTCTGAGGTGTGAAATGGTGGATAGATAGTTTGTTCTGTCCAGCAGTTGTGTTACTCCTACTCTGCCCCTGCCCCAGTTTCCTGTTGCAATTGCGTTGTTTAGTTTATCAGAAACAATACCAGGTCTGATAGCAGCTGCTACTGCATTGATTCCTCGTTTTTGTCCGGATCTTTCGAGTTGGTACTTCATATCACGGACCAAGTTTCTGAATGCAGTTCTGAACAGATCAGCTAACATTTGTCCTGCGAATTTGATTACCTTGTTACCATAGTGGTCCTTGTCATCTGGTGAGATCCAACCTAGTTTTAGCTCGATTAGCTTGCATGCTGCCTCGCCCAAGAACTGTGCCTTTTCTCGTCTGTTTTCTTGGTGCTTTCCTAGGTGTGGTAAAAGACCCCAATCAAGTAGTGTCTCTGCACGTTTGATTTGGAACTCTTCTAACATTCCTGGTGCGATTCTTTTACTGATGTATACTATAGAGTCCTTTGAGGTCTGGACCTCGGCTACCTTTTCAAATGATGCTTCAAGCTCGTTTTGGATTGATTCTACTAGTGAGGTAGCAGCAGCAATTTCTCTGTCGGACTCCAGTCCTAGTGCTCTCATCAAAGTAACTACTGGAATGTCAACTGGTGAGCCAGGAATTCTTGCGACAATCAGTCCGTCATTTTTCATTACCAGTTCTAGTTTTGCTCTATATCCTACAATAGAAGAATAGACCTTTGCTTTGTAGACATCGTTGCCGCCGACCTTTTCCTTATCTACGATGATTTTGTTGTATGATAGATCTTCCAGTCCTACGATGACTCGCTCTGATCCGTTAATTATGAAATATCCTCCTGGGTCGTTTGGATCTTCTCCGTGTTCAATTAATTTTTGTGTAGAGAAATTATGCAAGATGCATGCGTTTGATCTTGCCATGACTGGAATGTCTCCAATGTGGACAAATCTTGATTCTAGGATTTTGCCGTCCTCAACTACGCTTGCCTCCATCATGATTGGTGCAGAGTATGATACATTTCGGAGACGTGCCTCGGCTGGTGTGATGTGTGTGATGGAACCATCAAGCTCCATCATTCGTGGTTGTTGTAGTTTTACCTTTCCTAGCTGAATCTTGTATGGATATTCTGCGTTTTCAATTTCGATATGTCCTACCTCATCAATGATACTCTGTAGTCCGCGTTCTAGGAATTCATCAAAAGAATTGAGGTGCTGTCTTGCGATTCCCTCTCTTTTTAGAAGGTCCTGAATGATTGGCCAGCGTTTATTGGATGGGTCAGTCATTTAGATCTCCACCACATATCTATAGTAAATGCTCTCACCGGCAGTTGGGCTCTTTCTTGTAATTTTTATCATGTCGCCTGGTTTTACGCCAAGTCCGATAATTGCAGGATCGTTTGCAAAAATTAATGGCATCTCAGTTGGCTTGCAGTTGAATTTTTTGAGGACCTCTTCTGCGTCTTTTTTGTCCATGATCTCATGCTTTGGTACGTAAATGTGATCCGGTACTAGAACGTGGGTTTTCTTAGTTGCCAACTTGCTCACCTTGGATAGCATTAGCTAAATATCGAAAATTACCAAACAAACTGGAAAACCTCCAGAGGTGGTTTATATATATTTAATCAAGATCTCGCAAAAAATCCATTATTTTTCGCTATTAGTCAATGATTTTTTTCCTAACCTTAAATAGTATTCGTTAGGACGAAAAAGCAAGATGAATACTCTGTATGCAACACTAGCGTTGTTTACAATTCTGGCTACAGGCTCACTAGCATTACCAGCTTTTGCTCAGGAATTTGTAGACGCAGTTACTATAGCTACCGACAAAGAGGCATATGAAGACGGCGAGACAATCACCGTATCTGGCTCAGTCCGAGAAAGACTGTCCGGCTATGATGTTACCTTGCAAGTCATTGCAGCCAACGGAAACCTAGTTACTGCTCAACAATTGCCAGTTTCAGACGAGAATACGTTTGGAATTGACCTGGCTGCTGGCGGTCCTCTGTGGAGATCTGCTGGAACATATACGATTAAGGTCCTATATGGAACAGCAACAAGAACAGCAGAGACTAGCTTTGAGTTTGGCGGATCCGGTGACGTAATACCAGGTCCTAAAGGAAAGACCTTCCCATTAGCAAATCCGGAAGATGGCTCAGTTGGCTACTCTATAAAAGGAGGTAAAATACTAAGCATCACCCCAGACATTCCTGCCAAGTCCCTAATCGTAGAGATAGAGACCACAGCAGATGGTGAGGTGAAACTGATCATCCCAAGAAGCATCCTAGATGCAAGACTTGGTGCTGATGGAATAAGTGGTGAAGATGATAGCTTTTTCGTCCTAGTAGATGGAGCCGAGGCGGACTTTGAGGAAACAACCACCTCTGAAGATCGCACTTTGACCATACCATTTGAGGATGGAACAACTCAGATTGAAATCATCGGAACATTCGTGATCCCAGAATTTGGCACAATCGCAGTAATCATTCTTGCAGTAGCAATTGTATCGATAATTGCTATATCTTCAAGAAGTAGACTAAGTATCCTGCCAAAATACTAGATCTTCAACTTTTTTCATTTTTTAAATATACATAAATAGTCAGCATTCTAATCGCCAATCAAGATGAATAGTTATGCACTATACGTGCTAATTGCCATAATGGCTGCAGCAGGCACTTTAGCGGTAGTACCAACTTATGCATCTAGCTTCGACGAAGAAGCATGCCCAGATTGCGGCAGTATGGACATTTACGAAAAGGCTGAATACGCAAAACAAAACAACGTACCAGTCTCAGTATGGACAGATTCAAAGATCTATGATCACGAGTCTGAAATTACCGTAGGTGGTTATGTCGCAAATCTAAGAGGTGATGCTCCAGTAACAGTTACAGTGATCAGCCCACAAGGCAACATTGCAACAGTTCAGCAAGTTGAAGTTTCAGAGGACAACACATTTGAAACAATGTTTAGCACTGCAGGCGCACTCTTCAAAGAAAACGGTATGTACACCATTCGAGCACAATATGGCCCACAAGAAATCAATGATAAGGTCATGGTTGAACTAGTTGGTGAGGCAGCATCAGAAGAGTCAGCATGTGGTGATGGTGAGCTTGCAGTAAAAGGCGGCAGTGAAGTGTTCTGTGTTCCATTTGAAGCAAGTGGAGCAATAGTAACAAGCGCATCTGCCAACGGTGCTACAAAGTCACTTACCCTGAAAATCGAAACTGAAGGCGACGGTTCTATCTCACTTGCAATTCCAAGAGACGTTCTTGATGCAACAGAAGATGGTTCCGATGTAGACTTTATCGTCCTAGTAGATGATGAAGAAGCAGACTTTGAGGAAACAGATAGCGATGATTCAACAAGAATGGTCGACATCACATTCTCAGACGGCGCATCACAGATTGAGATCATAGGTACTTATGCAGTTCCAGAATTTGGCACAATGGCAGCAATCATTCTCGCAGTAGCAATTGTATCTATAATTGCGGTTTCTGCAAGAACACGACTTAGCATCTCACCAAGATACTAAAGTCTCTATACTTTTTTCATTTTTTAGTACAAATTCCGAGAAAAGGAAATATACGATTATCATAAAACTTTGGTGTGAAGTATACTCACGCATTGATTTTGTTACTAGTTATATCATCAATTCCAATGTGGTATGGTTTTGCATCTGCGGAAGAATGCAAGAATGTTTGTGTTGCAAAGCCATTCTACAAGGAAGGTGAAGCCGTAGTGATATCAGGTAAAGTAGAGGCGTTTTTGCCAAACACGCCACTATTACTACAGGTGTTTCGTGAGGCAAATCGTGTGCACATTGCCCAAGTCGAAGTTGCGCAAGATGGTACCTTTACTTATTCACTGATTGCAGACGGACCTTATTTTCAAAAGGATGGAAAATACATAGTCCAGGCATCATACGGTGTGACTGGAAATGTCTTTGAGACTAACTTTGATTTTCAGACAACCATTTCCGGAACAAACCCAACACAAATCTTTGAGGTAAAGGCAGGCGATGCTGGAACATTTGATGTGCCATATACAATAAACGGCGGCACCATCAAAAACATCATAGTGGATCCGGCCATACTGGGTCTGATTGTTACAATACAAGCAGACAGTGATGGCTCACTAACACTAGATCTTGGCAGAGAATGGATTGATGCAAAGAAAGGCCCCGATGGGAAGAGCGGTGATGATGACACATACATCATCTACATTGATGGGTTAGAAGTCCCATACCAAGAATCATCATTAAAGCCAGAATCCAGACTGATCACAATACACTTTCAAGAAGGCGATTCTGACATTGAGATAATTGGAACATATGTTGTGCCAGAGTTTGGCCCAATTGCAATTGCCATATTGATAATATCAATAACATCTGTGATGATATTATCAAAAAAACAAACGATACTGAGAATCTAAAATCCGTACTTTGCCTTGAATGGTGATACTGCCCTAAGCTCGGCAACTACTTTTTTTAAAATATCAACTGTCTGATCGATTTCTGAAATTGTATTAGAAATACCAACAGTAAGGCGCAAAGAGCCAGTTATTTGCTCGTGTGAGAATCCCATTGCCATCAGAACATGAGACGCCTTTTGTGTCTTCACAGAACATGCAGAGCCAGTAGATGCGGCAATTCCATGTTCGTCTAGCTTTATGATTAGGTCCTCACCGTTTACTCCCAGAAATGTAAAATGTGCATTGTTTGGCAGGCGCATTTCTTTGTGGCCGTTCATCGTGGTATGAGTTAGATCATTTGATACGCGCTTGACCAGATGATTTCTTAGGCTTTGTAGTGTATGGTTATTGGATTGTAGGTTTTCCTGGGCAATCTGGCATGCCTTGCCAAAACCAACAATGTTTGCTACATTTTCCGTGCCTGAGCGCATACCGTTTTCCTGTCCACCGCCCAAAAGAAACGGGTTCAATGTCACACCGTGTCTTATGTATAATGCGCCGATTCCTTTTGGTCCGTTTATCTTGTGAGAGGATATCGACATTAGATCAACGCCCAGCTCCTGTACATCAACTGGGATTTTTCCCACTGCCTGTACTGCATCAGTATGAAATGGTATGGAATACTTCTTGCAAAGTTGTGCGATTTGTTTGATTGGCTGTATGGTACCAACCTCGTTGTTTGCAAACATTATACTAACTAGGCCTATTTGGTCTGAAAGTAATGACTCTAGATTCTCAACATCAATCATTCCGGCAGAGTCAACTGGAAGATAGATCACATTATGGCCTAGCTGCTCTAGTTTTTTGCAGGGCTCTAGTATCGCATCATGCTCAATTGATGTGGTGATGAGTGTTTTTACTTTGTTTTGATTCATCGTACCAAACAGTGCAGTATTGTTGGATTCTGTCCCACCAGATGTAAACAGAATTTCATTTGGGCTTGCGCCGATTAGATCCGCAATTCTCTTTCTGGCCAAATCCAGTGCCTTTGTTGTGATCCTGCCAAACCTATGAATTGATGATGGGTTGCCATAGTTTTCCTTTAGGTATGGCATCATCTCTTCTAGTACTGGATCGGCAATCGGAGTTGATGCCGCATGATCCAAATAGATCAATCAGCAATCACGTTGATTTTTCCCGGCCTGTATCCGGTTTCATCTATTGTGACGGATTCAAATCCAATTGATTTTAGCTTGGCCGCAAGATCATCAATGTTTGCAGATTGAATCAAGTCAAGCTCGTCTTGACCTATCTCGATTTTTGCCATTCCATTTATGTCCCTGACTCGAACCTGCTTTGCGCCAACCATCTGCTTGACAAAGGTCTCGCCCACCTCAATTCTTGCCAGGCGCTCCGCAGTAACACGCTGTCCCCAAGGGATTCTTGATGCCAAGCACGAATTTGATGGCCTATCATATACAGATAGTCCTACTGATTTTGCCGTGTCTCGTACCTCGGACTTTGTAAAGTTTGATTCAACTAGCGGGCTGCGAATTCCATTGTTTTGCAGTGCCACAATTCCTGGCCTGTAATCACCAAGATCATCAATGTTTGTGCCATCTACAATTACTGTAATGTTTTCTTTTCTTGCCAGTCGGATAAGATGATCAGATAGCTCAGATCGGCAATGATAGCATCGGTTCTGGTCGTTTTTGACAAAATCCGGATTTTCCAGCTCATCATACGAGATTATCATATGTCTAATACCGATCTCTTGGCAGATTTTTTTGGCAGAATCCAGCTCTTCTTGTGCCAGTGTTTTGTAGTCAGCAGTTACTGCAAGGGCGGAGCTGCCAAGAACTTGATGGGCGGCATATGCAACCAAAGCACTATCCACACCACCAGACAATGCAACTATGACATTTTTCTTATCAGAAAACCAATCAGACAGAGAATCTAGTTTGTTCATTTTAGTTGTTTTTTGACTTCGGCTTTGATTAATTCTTCGGTCTGTTTGAATGAGATGGAGAGTTTTTCAGATATTGATTTAATGTCATCATATTCTACTTTGAATTGGTGCTTGCTTGCGGTTTTGCATCGTACGATGAAATCTTTGCTGTGAATTTTGATTTTTAGTGGTATGATCTTTCTTGGGACGATAAATCTCTCAGATGATCTTATTCTAACTCCCAGCGTTCCGGTCTCTGAGATCAATACTTGAATCAGATTGTCCACATTTTTGTGATCACAAATAACTGAGATCATGTGGCTTGGCCTTCCCTTCTTTGTTAGAGTTGGAATGACAGAAATGTCCTTGGCACCACTTGACATTATCTTATCAATTACATGTGCTAGAACCTCGCCTGAGACGTCATCTACATTTGTCTCTAGAATGCTGACGGAGTCAGATTTTAGGCTCGATTTTTCACCCAATACCATTTTTAGCACATTGGAAAAACTCTCAAAGTTTTTTTGTCCTGCCCCATACCCTACTGAGTCTATTTTCATCAATGGATAATGCTCAACACACCGGTCTGTTAGATTAACAAGCATTGCAGCACCAGTCGGTGTTGTTAATTCATCCTGAGAATCATTCCCAGAGATTATTATTCCAGACTTTGCAAATATCCCAAGTATTGCACTGGCCGGATTTGATGCCACTCCATGTGAGAATGATATGGTGCCGTTTCCAACAGCTACTGGCATTGTAATGATATCATGATCAAAGCACTTTAGATCATCTAGTGCTATTGCCACACCAATTATATCAATCACAGTATCAATGCTGGACGCCTCATGGAAGTGAACCGAGTCCTTGGGGACGCCATGAATTTTTGACTCGGCAGAAATCAGAGTTTCAATAGAGTTTTTTGCAAATTTGGATGCCCTCTCAGATAGTCCTATTTTTTGTGCAGTTTTTGTTATACAGTTTTGGATTTCAATTCCTTTTCTTTCATGGCTGTGCTCATCTAGTTTTAGGACTAGTGTGGTTGCGTTGACTCCGTGCTTGTCTGTTTTTTTGAAATCGATTTTTTCAATTTTGGAGTGATGTAAAAAGTTCTGAGATACCTTGACGCCTTCAATTATTTTGGATTTTTTTGCACCAAGATCCACCAGTGCTGACAACAACATATCACCAGAAATTCCAGCAATTTGTGGATCTATTATCAGAACCATGACATCAGGATTGCAAAAATGCATATAAATTCTCAGATCGACAAACAAAGAATTTGTTTTGTGAGTTCATGATGTACAATAGATTTAATTATTGAACGACAAAGTCGACAAAATATGATTACAATTATTGGCTCAGGCAAAGTTGGCGGAGACGCAGCATTATTTTCAGCACTGAGACGAGTAGATGATGAAATCTTACTATTAGATGTCGTAAATGGATTGCCACAAGGCGAAGCAATGGATCTTAATCACATGCTATCAGAGCAAGGAATCGACGTAAACATTCGAGGCTCTAATGACTATTCTGACATGAAGGGGTCAAAGGTAGTAGTTGTAGTTGCAGGTTCGGGAAGAAAGCCAGGCATGACCAGAATGGACCTGCTCAAGATCAATGCAGGCATAGTAAAGGGAGTAGTTGAGAATATCAAAAAATATGCAGATGATTCCATCATAGTTCCAGTAACAAACCCACTGGACCCAATGGTTCACATCACATACCAAACATCAGGCTTTGATAGAAACAGAATCGTCGGAATGGGTGGAATGCTGGACCTATCCAGATTCATCCAGTTCATTCACGAGGCAACAGGCCATTCTCGTGAATCCATCAGAGCTTTGGTAATTGGAGAGCATGGAGAAAACATGCTGCCACTACCAAGATTTTCCACAGTATCTGGAATTCCACTATCAAGCATGTTACCAAAAGAAAAACTAGACCAACTGGTCCAAAACACAAAGCAAGTAGCAGCCAAAGTAATTGAGCTCAAAGGGGCAACAGTTCATGCCCCAGGAAACGCAATATCTGCAATCGTTGATGCCATCCTAAAGGACAGAAAGAAAGTCATCCCAGTTGCCACTCCATTAAATGGCGAATATGGCCAATCCAACGTGTCAATTGGAGTTCCAGCAGTAATTGGAAGAAAAGGTGTTGAAAAAATAATAGAATTAGACTTGGATGTACAAGAAAAAGAAACATTCCAGAAAGGAATCGAGAGTGTCAAGTCAGCCCTTGCCGGCGTCTGATCAGTTTTTTAAATAAATCACTTCAAGTCACACCATGGAAATTACCGATGTTTTAGAATCACTAAAGATTGGCAAAATATCCGTCTCTGAGGCAAAAAAACAGCTCGCATTATACTCCATTGAAAAAATAGAGGATTTTGCCCAAATTGACATGGGTCGAAAGCACAGAAAGGGAATCCCGGAAGTAATATTTGCAGAACGAAAAACATCAGATGAGATAAAAAAAATAATCCAGCGAGTCTTGGAAAAGTCTGACTCGGTCCTAGTATCGAGAATTCAAAAATCAGACTATACCAAAATAGTCAGATTTGCAAAATCAAAAAAGCTCAAAATCAAGGACGGCAAAAACACCACTACCCTACTAATCCACAAAAACACGCTCAAAAGTACGGGTGGAACCGTAGGAATTGTGACTGCCGGAACATCAGATATTGGAGTTGCAGAAGAGACAAGGCTTACCTGTGAGGCAATGCATTGTAATACAATTACCAGTTATGATGTTGGAATTGCCGGATTGCACAGATTGTTTCCAATTATTAAAAAATTCATCGAACAAGACATTGATGTTATAGTGGTAGCAGCCGGAATGGAGGGAGCTCTGGCATCGGTAGTGTCATCTTTGGTAAATGTTCCAGTGATTGGCCTGCCAACATCTGTAGGATATGGTTATGGAGAAAAAGGAGTTGCTGCCCTAGCATCAATGCTTCAGAGCTGCTCACTTGGATTATCGGTTGTAAATATTGACAATGGTATTGGTGCAGGTGCGGTTGCTGCAAACATTGCAAATCGGGCTAGACGTCAATAATTCCAAGATTAGCTAGCTCAGTTCCTATTCCAAATCCAATCAGAGCAATTCCTGTTCCAAGGCCTGCCATTTCCAGACCACCCTTTATGATATTGGTGCGGGCAAGTTTGGATTTTACTGCACCAACTGCAAACGATGTGGACAGACTAATTCCAACTGCAATTATCAATGGAACATACCCATGTGCAAAGAAAAACGGAATTATTGGTAGTATGCCGCCAAGCAAAAATGCACCAAACATTCGCAATGCACTCTTTAGGGGATTGCCAATCACATCTACATTGAGTCTTAGTTCTTCTGTCAGCATTGTGTCCAGCCAGACTTTTTTGTTTGATGTGATCTTGTTTACTATCATATCTAGGTCTTTTCCCTCAAAGCCCTTTGCCTTGTAGATTTCCTCTATTTCCTGTCTTTCCACTTCAGGTTTGTTTTCCATCTCCCATTCTTCGCGAGCTATTTCAGAATTGAGCAGCTCGCGCTGCGCTTTTACTGCCAGATAGTTCTGGACTGCCATTGCCTTGGCGCCAGTAAACATGCCAACAAGTGATGCTAGAATTATAATATTTGATGAAACATCTGCACCTCCAACTCCTGCAGCTATTCCAAGTGAGGTGTTGATGCCATCTCCAAATCCAAACACAAAATCTCGAATCCCGCTTGATTCAGAGAGGTGAGGCTCCATGTGTCGCGGCTCTGATACGTCCATGTTTTGAGTTGATGGGTTTGTAATTTAAGTTTGCAAAGCAGGTAGGAAAATAATTTATACCATATGCGAAGTCAATGTTTAGTTGGCTGGCAAACGTATTGTTCTTACTGCTGACCGCAGTCTGATGACAAATTATCGCGGAAATTTCCTTTATGGGTTCATTGCATGTGGACCATATGAGCTGTTACCAGAATGGGTCTTTGACAAGGTTTTCTGCCCGGCAGTAGAGACAGACCCAAACACTGGCGAGGCAAAGGTTGCCCAAGTCGGACTAAGAAGAGTAGAGAGCGCATTGCTCCAAGGATACAAAAGAGATGAGATCTTTGTCGCAAATCCAGACTATCTAGCAAAATCAATCGGGCCCGACACCAAAGTAGTTGGAATCAATGTGATGGATCCACTCGGCATGGCACCAGTCACAACTACCATGTCGCCTGAAAAATTATCGTACGTTGCAATGAAGTTCAAGCGCATGTGTGCAGATATTATCCAATTAAAGAAAAAATATGATTTCAAAGTTGTAGTTGGCGGAAACGGGGCATGGGAGCTTGCAAAAACAGACAGAATGAAAATTCACGGAATTGACACGGTTGTAGTTGGCGAAGCAGACGAGCTTGCCCTGGACTTGTTCAAGGATTTAGAGAGCGGAGACGCACCAGAATTGATGCATTGCTTTGTCAAAAACATACAGAATATTCCAGAAATCGAAGGCCCAACTGTCAACTCGTTAATTGAGGCAATGCGAGGATGCGGACGTGGATGCGACTTTTGTGATGTGAACAAGCGCTCCAAAAAAGACTTGCCAATTGAGCGACTACAGCACGAAGCAAAAATAAACCTCGATTACGGTTTTGATTCCATTTGGCTGCACTCTGATGAAATGCTGCTTTATGGATGTGACAATAAAGACTTTCAGCCAAACAGAGACGCCATTACGGAATTGTGGCGTAGCCTAAAATCAATGGGTGCTAACTTTGTTGGAACCACCCACATGACATTCTCTGCAATTGCAGCAGACCCAGTTCTACTAAAACAAATGTCAGAAATTAATGAAATGCACACAAACGGCAGATGGCTTGCAACAAACTTGGGAATAGAAACCGTTGCACCAAGAATGGTCAAAAAACACCTAGGTGTCAAGACCAAGCCATTCTCAACTGACGAGTGGGGATGGGTAGTACGAGAAGGAGCTCGAATCATGAATGAGAACCACTGGTTCCCAGCAGCCACATTAATCATTGGCTGGCCTGATGAGACCCCAGATGAGACCCAATATACCATTGATTTAATCGAGGATTTCAGAAAGACAAACTTTAGGGGACTGGTAGCACCATTGCTGTATCAAGACTTTTCAGAAAAGAACTCGATGCACTTTGGAAACCTCAATGAGGCCCAATTCACCCTGTTTTGGAGGTGCTGGGAGAACAACATGCGGGTCATTAATGATATCGTACCGATCATATTACGAAACAAGACCTACGGTCCTCCAATGAAGATATTCATGTATGGGTTGATCAAGGCTGGAACCTGGGCAATCATGAGATACCTAAGAGGCCTCTGCAAGGATCTCTTCAATGGCAAGCTTCCAGAAGATATCGTGGATAGATATGCAAGAAGCAGATCAGTTGCTGCCCCTACATATACAAGATAAAAAAATTAGCCTAGTTTTTGGATTGCTTCATCAGCAATAGTGTTTCTTTTTGGTGAGATCACAATAAAGTACGTCTTGTCTGCTCTCTCTATTGCCGCAACTTTTCTGTAAGAGTTTGCGTTGATGTCAAATTCCAAAATTCTGCCATCTAGTGTTGCCTTGGTGTATATCATCAAGTAGACATCACCACCATTGTGAGTCAGTGGGATGAATGCAAAGACGTATCCTTTGTAGTAGTTGATTGGCATTGTGTTTTTCATTGGTGGCATTACAGCTGCCATGTAAGAAAAGATGTCTTGAATTGACGAAAATTCTTCGTATTCTACGTGCATGAATGGGGTTTGATAAAAGAGGATATAATCTTAAAGGCGTCTTTTTTGGATTAGGCCTTTAACTTTGACTATCACTATGGCTGGCACTACAAAGTACATTCCGATGTTTAGTAGAATGACTCCTATACCATAGCCTAGCATTTCTTGCTCAGAGTTGATATCAACATAGTTGAGTATCGATAGTGTTGATAGCATTGGAGTGATTGCAGTCTTTACTACTTCTTTGAATAGTGGACTTTGTCTTTCCAAGTCTGCTACTGCTGGGCTGAATGCATAGTACACACTGTTGAATCCTGCTAGGAATGTTGTACCTGCTCCGGTGCTGAATAGTACGTTATCTCTAACTTCTCTTAGCATTTGTACTTGTGGTGCAAGTTCAGTTCCAAATGCAGCAGTTGCAATCAAGCATCCTGGACCTCCAGTAGTACCTGACTTTGGAACACAGATTCCATCTTTAAGTTCGGTGCCTGCGCCACATTGTGGTGGTGGAGGTGTGTTGTCTTCTGGTTCAACATCAACACATACGTTGTTGACTAGCTCTTGTCCTGGTGGGCAGTTATCAACAACTGGCGGTGCTACAATACATGACTTTGATACGGGATCATAAACCGTACCTGTTCCACATGCTGGTGGTGGAGTCTCGATGTCTTCTGGATTTGTACATTGTCCATTTACTATGATTTGTCCTTCAGCGCATGATGGCGGTGGTGGAACTACGTCTGGTGGTAATTCGCCCGTTCCTCCATTATAGAAGAACATAGTCTCTGCCTTTTGTGGGCCATAGTTTACTAGAATTTTGTAATCTCCTCTCTTAATCCAACGGTCGCCGGCTACGATAAAGGCACTCTCAAAGGAGCCATCTAATTGTGGTTTTACTTGGTCAATTGAAACGATGTTTCCGTTACTGCCATTGACTACAGGTCCTAGGACCCTAACTGTAACATCAATCATGTTATTGATGTCTGGGCTTTTGATAAAGCCGCTAAATGTTACGGTATCTCCCTCATCATACAGAGGAAGGTTTGTTGATACAGATAATGGTGGTATCTGACTTAGATCAGTTTGTGCAAAAACCATTGATAATGATGATGTGAATAGTACAAGTGACAAAAATACTGCTACGAGTCTCCCAGCTCCTCTCATGTCTAGGCTGATACAAGAATTCAGGGTATTTATGTATTCTATGAAAGAAAAGTTGACTCGAATATGCTCTTGTTGAACCTTTTTTGACCTCATTTTACCATACCAGTTTTTTGCAAAATTATTTTTTGTTTACCATAAATGTTACCTTACCAACATTATACTTTTGATATTGTATGTCAACAGAGTACTGGCCGGTCGGAGAGTTTGGTTTTAGTGATATTATGGTTTTGTAGCTGCCTTGCTTTGTGGCAACTGCGTACAGATCTGATGATTTGCCATCCGGTGTTTGCAGTGTGAACTTGATCTTGGTTCCCGGCTTGTAGTTTTGCATCTTACCACTAAGTACCACATCCTTTGTCTTTCCAGGAGATGGTAAAGTGTAGGACTTGGCATCAAGTTTTGCAGTGCTTGAGGTGACAAGCTTTTGTTTTGACGGAGTTTTGCTAAGACTAAACGTATTTGATTGGCCAGACGAATCCCTAAAGTCATTATACTTTAGATCGACTATTCCGCCTGCTGGCGATATGAGTTTGGTACCATCCTTATTACAAATCTTTGATGGCATCTTGAATACGCCCTCAAATCGACCTGTGTTTGGACCTGTCTCAATTAGCGAGAATCCACTTGCCGCAAGTCCTCCGGTTTCCACGCCTCCAATGGTGCATCGCTTGAATCGAATGTCCTTAATTAATACCTCAAGTAGGATGCCTCCGCTTGAGCTGCCAACAGTATCCACGTTTGTAGAGGCAGAATCATCAATTACAGAATAGATTTCAATGGTATCGTGCTTGAGATTAAGGTCAGGATCATCTAGTATTACGGTAACTGGATGGCCAAATCTGAACACGTTTGATGCGGTTGACACAGAGCCAGAATGAGTTTGGATATCGCTCTTTGATGATACACCGGTTGTCAGCCCTGTCTGTGCAACATCTGAATATGCAATATTAATTCCTTTTTCATCAATTAGTCTTTGGTTTACAAAGAATTTCACATCATCATCAATTGGTCGCAGTATCTTGATGACATTTACATCAAACTGGTTTAGCTGGTTTGCAATTACATATTCCATTGTACCAGTAAATGTGGCAGAGTTGGATGATGTCTCTTGCAGCTCAAATCGATATATTCCATTAACGATGTCTTTGTTGTTTTTGTTTCCAAATGAAAACAGATCAAACACGATTGGTTGAGTATCGGTCTCAGTAGAGACAGATCCTTGTGCTGCAGAGTTGTTTGATGTGTCAAAGTTGATCACCAAAAATGCAGTTCCGGATTTTCCTGCAATTGCACTTGCTGCGGCATTTGGCAATTGCACAAATCCTTGGGCCCCAGTCATATTAGCTGGACTGACTAGAGTTATCGGTGTTGCATCACCCAATCCAAAGAACAGTGAGATCGTAGTATCCGAATAATCAGTTATTCCAAGCTGGTTTTGTATGGATCTGAGATCATAGTTGACCCAGTTTGTTCCTTGATCACCTGCACTGGTTCTAATCAGCAGGTTTTGGAGATCTGTTGCGGATAGTCCTGTACTAAGTGAGAGCTTCTCAAAGCTTTGATTTACGATTCCAGTGGAGGATCTTGTATCCAGAATTAATCTATCAGATGCTTTGTCTGGAACGGATGAGCTAACAGAGTTGCCACCAGTCAATACATCAGTAGATAACGCATAGATTTTGACGCTTCCAGCACTTTGTAGTGTTGCCGGATTTCCTATTGTTAATGACGGAATTAGCGCTGAGCTCCTAAAGACGTCTAGCTTGTCTTTTGCCCCAGAGTTGACGTTTTGGTCAGGATCGTTTACCGTCACTGCTACTTTTTGCCCAGAGACAGGCTGGTTTGTGCCTACAGAGATGTTTGCATCACTTAGGCCAGACACAATGGATGTTGATTTTTGGTCATATTCTATACTGGCAGACTGTCCTCTTGGAGCCGTGGATAGAATCTTTACAGAGGATAAATCAGAAAAGTCAAAGTTCTCAAATGTGCCTGTGTTTGGTTGCGATTCCACAAATGTTACGATTTGACTAAATGTTGTGGTTCCATCAGTTGCAGTTGCCGTTTGATGTCCGTTTGCTTGGAGTTGTGCAACAGATCCAAGGCTCATTGATACTTTACCGTTGTTATCAAACCCAAGACTAGATAGTTTTGAGATCAAATTAGTAAGACCAACACTTCCGGTTGCCGCATTTGCGCCATTTTCAGTAAACGCTGCATAAAAGACGGTTTGTGGTGAGCCAATATTGAATGTCCAGGAATCTCGTGATGTTGGGTCTTGGTTTAGCTGCATGTCCTTGATGGTAACAAAAACCTGGGAGCTTGGAGGATAGTTTGTCCTATCCAAAGTTGTTGTGATATTTGGAATCTCATCGTATTGTAAGGTGACGGTTTGTGTTCCACCTGCCGCATTATACTGAATCACAACATCGTTGTTGAAAGAATATAGTTGTATGATCGGCCAAACATTTGCGTTTAGTCCTATTTGCCCTGTAGAAATTGCAGAGTTTGTGTTAATTGATTTCGGACTTCGAACCACATTATTTACAGTAGATCCAGCAGGAACTGTGGTGCATGTGGAAAATCCCGAATCGCCATTTGTTGCACCAGTAGCGCCAGTCCTTGGAATTGCCACACCGTCAGATTCCGAAAATGATGGTCCAAACGCTGTTGTGTCTTTGCTGCAAAATTCTCCAAAGTCAAGGCCTTTTCCTGCAGCACCGACTCCGGCATCAACTATTGTCTGGTCTGCTATTTTGGCCTTGTCCAGATTTGCAAAGTATGCATACCATTTACCATCGGTTGCCTGGACCATTCGGATGTTTTTGCCGTTTAGTGTAACGTCTGGCTCTCCTTTGCCAACGCCGGTATCAGCAAGGCTTGGGTCATTAATCACCACCTCTACTACCATCGTGCCTGCAAAATGATTGGTATAGTACGAATTTTCCGCAGATACGTACAGATTTGGGTTGGCAGCATGTGCCGATCCCAGCAACGGAACTAGTAGGAATCCTAATACCCCAAGTAATGCCAGTTTGTTCAATTTATCTTCGATTTTGCTCTCATCCAAGATAACGTTTCCGTATGATTTATTCGTAAACCAAGCAATCAATTGTCATTGGAAAATATTTTGCTGAAAAGAACAGGGGCGCTAAAACTATCGCTTGTCGCAATCTTGTCAGCATTTGTAGTGGAGCTTGTCTTTGGAGTATTATCGAACAGTCTTGCACTACTGACCGATAGCATTCATGCATTGCTAGATAGTGTTGTGACATTGGTTTTGTTATTGGCCGCAAGGTTTGCGATCAAACCACCAGACGCAGAGCACACCTATGGTCATGGTAAGGTAGAATCTCTCGGCGGGCTGATTGGTGGAATTGCCATTTTTCTTATTGCCTGTTTTTTTATTTTTGAGGCAATCATCAAGATTCAAAGTCCAACACATCTCGGAGTGATCGGGCCATTAGCACTGATTGGTGCTGCATATACGATATGCGTTGATGTGTTTAGGATAATTTTGCTAAGGCGCGCAATATCAAAGATTGGTGGAACCACGCTAAAGGCGGACTTTTACCATGCGTTTTTGGACTTGGGCTCCACACTTGTTGTAATAGTTGGAATTGTATTGATCACATTTGGCTTTGAGCATGGCGACTTTGTTGCAGCACTGATTCTTGGTGCATTGCTTTGTGTACTTAGTGTCAAGCTAGTATATCGAACTGCCCAAGAGCTCACAGACGTGATATCGCCAGAGATGGTAAACAAGGTCCAAAATATTGCACTAGCAACGGAAGGAGTCGTAGAGACCGGCCCTATTCTTATGAGAAGATCAGGTGACTCGATATTTGCGGATGTAACTGTGTCACTACGGGCAGATGTCAGTTTTGATAGGGCGCATGAGATATCAAGTACAGTTGAGAAAAACATCAAAGACCACATTGCCAACTCGGAGATTACAGTCCACTTTGAGCCTAGCTGGAAAAACGTCCCAAACGAATCCAAGATTTACGACATTGCGTCCGGCGTTGCAGGCGTCAAGGGCATACACAATGTTAGTCAACACACCTCAAATGACATGACGTTTGTGAGCCTTCACGCAATGGTGGATAGGCAGATGAGCCTGAATGACGCACACCACATCTCAGAGATAATTGAGGAAAAGATTCATCATACTCTGCCGGAAATTCAGCATATCACCATACATTTGGAACCACACATTGCAATACCAAAAGATCTCAAACTACAGGGCACAAATGATGAGAAGATAATTCAGCTCCTAAAACAGCATTCTGAAGTAAAAAAAATTGGTACCATAGTTACTTTGAACTTTGATGAGCTGGTAAAAATCGACATTGATTGTTCTTTTGATAAAGACCTATCAATAGAGCAGGTCCACGATCTTACATCTCAAATAGAACAAGACATTAGGAATCATTTCAAGAACTCAGTAATAACAATACATCCAGAGCCATTCTAGACTAGAATGCTGGTGAGATACATTATGATCATTCCGACTGCAATTCCTGCCGCAGTTGGTGCTGATAGTAATCCTTGCTCGTCTTGTTTTATCCATTTTAGTATGGCAACCACTACCTGAAATATTGCACCTGCCCCAACTGAGAGAAATATTATTGCCATGATTGGTGAGTACTGGAATCCTCCAACCCATGCACCCAAAATTGCTGGCGCTCCCGCGATAAATCCCATCAGGGCTAGTTTTTTTATCATTGGCTTTTGACGAGCCATTGGAGCAGCTATTGCCAGACCTTCTGTGGTGTTGTGGATAGTAAATCCAATTATCAAAAATGTGCTCAATGCTACCTCTCCTAGGCCAATTGCCGCGCCTATTGCCAGTCCCTCACCAAGATTGTGCAAGCCTATTCCAATTGCAACCATCAATGCAATTGCAACCGACTTGGATGCAGATGATACTCGGCTTACTAGTTTTTCCGCAGTATAATAGAGCCCAACAAAAGAGCCTACCACCACAGTTGCGATCAATAGCTGTCCGTTGAATGCACCAGAGAGTCGCTCAGCTGAAATTTCAAAGCCTTCCTCGATTGCATCAATTCCCAAAAATATCAATAACCCGGCAGTTAGCGCCAAAAAGAACTTGTATTTTGCAGGACTCATCTTGGCAATGAATGGGAACCATAACAATCCAATCATGACTGGTATGATTCCAACGTAGGTTCCAATTACTGCAAAGTATGATGCAAGCTCAATGCTTGGCTTCATTGCAGGTGCTGCGGCCTCTACTGATTGTGCAAAACGTGTTCCGTCATTTACAGTAAGTCCTATCTCATATGGTTCTGCCTCATTCCACTCAAATGGGATTCTGACCAGAGCTGTTTCAAATCGGGATAGGTGTGCATCTGGTTCTATTGCGGCAGGATAAATTCGATCATTGACATCTGCTTGTGCAATGGAAAGATCAATTGGTCCAGTGTTTCGCACAGTAACTTGGATCTCGGATTTTACAAACTCTATTCTTTCTATACTGATGTCAGGTAGTGGAATACCAAAGTTTAACAGATCAGCGCCAGGCCCAAACAAATACAGAATCATTGCAGCCAGCAAAACAATCGGAATTATTCCTGCTGCCAGAACCTTTGCCTTTGAGGTCTTTGCAGATTCCATTATTGCGCTACCTCGTCTTTGACTAGGAACAGTCCAGTCCAGCCCTTTTCAGCAAACTCGGTCTTGTGAGCGTGGAACATGAACTTGCCAGGCATATCATAGGTAAACTCCATTATTCCACGCTCGCCTTGCGAAAACGTCATCATGTCGGTAAATGCGCTAGGCATATCATACGTGCCTGTTGGGTAATAATGATACAGATTTCCATGAAGGTGAAAATTGTTAATCTGATCAAATTCCAACATGTTAACGACATACAGTCTTACCAGCTCACCAGTCTTGATCTGAATTGGATGGTGCTGATAGTAAAACGGAATTGTGTTTGCAGCATAGAAATTGTTCTCAGTATCAAAGTCAGTATCAAATCCATTTAGGACCATCACCATTTCGTCCGCTTGTGGTCTTGGCTCTTTTGGATCAACGATATACACGCCATACAATCCATGAGAGATATGCTCCTCTAGTGGCATCACATGACAGTGATACGGATGAACGCCGACTGGGCCTGCCTCAAACTCGTAGGTAAACTGTCCACCGTTTCCGCCTACCGGCTCAAATACTCCGTCCATTTCAGCTGCATGAAATCCATGGAAATGTATTGTGTGCTGCTTTGAGCCTTGATTGACGAATTTTACTTTGACCCAGTCCCCTTCTGTTGCGCGAATGGTTGGTCCTGGCACGGTTCCATTAAAGGTCCAAACATTATAGAAAACGCCTGGCGATATCTCCATTACTTTGTCATCGTTGGCGATTATGGTGTATTCACGTACGGTCTTGCCATCAATGTTGGATGTTCTGCCATAATTGAATTCCCGAAGATACTTGTCTGGATCAATTTCAACTGTTTGCGCAGTATAGATAGGATCCAGTACCTGTCCGGTTGTTTTGATTACAGCTCCAGAATGAGTCAGAAATGTTTTTTCTTGGTTTGCATTAATTTGCATTGGATAAACAAAGTAAAGCGTAGCTAGGATCGCAGTTACTGCTAGAGCAAATATCATCTTTGAGAACGGCTTCACTATTATATGATAGCAAAATTGTTTATTTAAAGTTAGCCTAGGCTAAATTTGTTAGCCAAGACTAAATTTTTAGGCACAAAATTCCCAACAAATTGCCCCTCAATACCAATATAGAGCATAAGGACGGCAGTGATTAATGAAAAAAGCGCCACTGATTCTCTTTGTTGGGGGAGCACTAGTTGCAATAGGAATGGTCCTATCATATACAGGTGCGTCATTTATCTCAGGACAAATATCAATCAAGGAATCACTGCTAAACAGCACAATTCCTGCCGAGCTACAAAAAGAGCTAGACCCATCAATTACCAACAAGGGCGCATTTGTGATTCGCGCAGAAGGATTTGAAAAGACATCGCTTGTTGCAAATCTGTATGATCCAAGCGGCACAGAGATTGCAACAAAGCAGATAACACAAGTATCAACTGAGGAATATTTCGATATTGAAGGTAGGGGCGACTACAAACTAATAGTGCAAAATTCAGGCCCAGAGACTCCAATAGTTTTGGGACTAACCCACATGCCAGACAAGGCACTAATTGCAATAAACATGCTTGGCCAATCCATGATCATATCTGGATTTGTCGGAGTCGGAATTGCCGCAATATATGCGCTAAAGAACAGAAAGAAGTCTAGTTAAGATAGCTGTCAAGCTCTGTTAGTCCATCAACTACACCCTTGTAGTTTTCATCGTTTTCCATGAATTTTGCTAGTTTTTCAGAATCGACTCCATATGTAGTGCCAGATACAATGACAAATCCGGTTTCTATTAGGTATTCAAGTCTGGTTTTGATTTCAGGTTCTGGTATTCCAAGTGTTGATGACAGTAGGGCGGATTCTTTTGGCCCAGATTCTAATTCTGCCATTATAATTGAAACATCTGGATTAAACAGTGAATCTGCTACCTTTGATTTGTCATATGACATGGACAGGCTAGTTTTTTGAGCCTAATATCTTCTTGGTGTTGTAAAGATAGTCAATTACCAAGACCCGGTCCATGTTGTTTTGGTTTATGTGGTATGTCTTTCCCTGTAAGGCTTTTTCCATTTGCTGCACATATTCCAATAATTCCATTTCCTCGCTAACCACAATAGAGTCGATTTGGATGTTTTCACGGATGCATTTTTTTGCCTCAGATACGGTTCTTTCATCTACTTTGGGGTCGACTTTTTTGTATCTATAACAAAGATAGACCTGAGTGCCCAGGTTTTGGTCGATCTTGAGGTTGCGCTCTGATCTTATTTTTGATAGTAGTGAATCATTTGGAACGTAAAAGTTTGAGTATGGCTTTTCAGATAGAATGGACTCTTTTTGAGAGTCATTATCAACAAAGCATGCACTTGGCTGCCCATCGGTTATCATTACGATTCTTTTGTTTTTTGCACTAGTTCTTTGTAAGATTTTTTTTGCTAGGCGAAACGCTGCCTGATAGTTTGTATAGTGAAGGAATTCATCGTTTGCATCATATGTTTTCAAAAACGGAATGTCAAGCGGATCTATCAGTGATGCCATTGATGCAAAGCCAACTATACTGATGGAATCATTTGGGAAAAATCGATTGTTCAAAACATAAAGACTCCACAGTGCGCGCTTGGCCGCCTCGATTCTGCTCATGCCAGAACTATCCAAAGAGGATTTCATTGTAGAGCTCAAATCAATACAATATACGATGGCCGCAGAGACATCCTCCGTGGTTTCATATTCCTCATAGTCATCAACATCCAGATCTAGTGGGAACTCGAGTGACTTTGCCTGTTTGCTGAGCCGTTGAATCGTATTTAGTAGGCTTGATGATACATTTAGGAGTTTTAGGTCTCCACCAAGCTCAAACTTTTTTGTAGTATCCAGTATTGTGGTGCCAACACCTATGGATTTAGTCTCATGCAGGCCAAATTCGCCTGGCTTTAGCTGATTTAGCAGATCTCGCAGAATTTGGTTGCCTATTGCAAAAAATCCCTTTTTTGCAAGCCAGTTTTTTTCGTCCTTGAGATATCCATGTTCCATCAGATATTTCGTGATGGATTTTGTGTCATCGCTTTGAGGTACAGAATCGGATTCGGTTTGGGTTTGCTCCGTGCTGGATTCTTTGATCTCACCTTGCAAGATAGATTCCAGTTCTTCAAGGCTTGGTGCTTTTTCCCGCATGGACTGTTTTGCAAGACTTTGCATTAGTTTTTCAATTGTGTTTTGGTCTAATCCTTCCTTTGGTGTTTTATTTTGTTTTTCCTCGGTGCTGGACTGGTATACGAAATTCTTGAGATTATGCTGCAACATAGCCTGTGTCTTTTTTGTCGATGATCTTTGGGGTAAGATAATACAGTCCATCCAGAACTATTTCCAAGACTGCCGATCTAAACTCAGAGTCGGTCTTTTGGTCTAGTGTGATGTTTTGGTTTGGAATTTTGCCTGCGAGGCCTGACTGTTCTTGGAGCATTTTCTCTGATTGAAATTGTATGATTTTGGACAGATTGGCAAATCCCAGAAGCTGGTTGGAATATGATGCGGATCCGTTCTGCCAAACCATTCCCTGTGATACTTGGAATGTCTTGCCAGAGAACTCTTGCTTTATTGCATCCAGTGTTTCTTGTGGAATGGCCTGTACGTATTCCAGTGTAGTCTCTTTGATGGAATCATTCAAAATTGACTCGAATACTTTGCGGCGATTTTCCAAGGTGTCATCTATTTCCGATAGCTCAAATTTTGCAATCTGCCCCAAGCAGTACATATCAGAGTGGCGAGGCACTGGAATTAGCTTGTGTGATATTGAGCGTGTTCTCTCTGATTCTCCAACCAGTAATTCCAGACCATGTATTCCAAATCTTACGCTAACACCCTTTGCCTGATTGATCTCAGGATTTGCGCGAGCCTTGTGTACAAGTCTTGCCAGAGTTTTTAGGACAAATACAGGAATCATGCAGTTTGCAACTTTTGCCTCTTGCAGTATGATGCGCATCTCATCGGAGATGGTCTTTGGATAGTGAGTATGGATATGTGATTTTAGTCGGTCGTATAGCGGCTCGATGATTTTGCCCGAATGGGTATAGTCAATTGGGTTTGCTGTTGCAAAGAATACGGTTTTTGGCTCAAAGACTACAGGGTATGAACCTGTGGTGTATTTTCCCTCTTGTAGTACTGATAATAGTGCAACCTGTTTTCTTGGGTCCAGTACTGGCAGCTCATCAATGCAGAATATGCCATGCTTTGCCTGCAGTAATTGTCCTGGAGAGTACGAGTCGACTTTGAACATTTCAACTCCTTTCTTTGCTACTTTAATTGCGTCGATATATCCAACCAAGTCCTTGACAGAGATGTCAGGTGTTGCCAATACATAGCGGAATCTTTGGGCACCCTCAATCCAAGATATCTTGGTGTCTAGCTTGTGGTCTTGGATTTTTTTTGCACTCTCTGGGCTGATATGAAATGTAGGTGTTGTACACGTAGGCTCTTGTCCATCTAATAGTGAGATAAGATCAGATGCTGGAAGATCCATCGGAGTATCATTTGTAATAGAGCCATCAATCACTGGAATTGGCGATAAGAGGTTTTTTGCAATCACTTCAACTAGTCGGGTCTTTGCCTGACCGATCTGCCCAATCAAAAACACATCATGGCATGAAAGAATCGCTCTATCCAATGCAGGAACAACGTCGTCATCATAACCCAGTATTCCAGGATATTTGTCTCCGCCCATCTTCATTGTGTTAATCAGGTTTTGTCTTAGCTGCTCTTTTGCAGGCACGAGTTTGTAGTTGATTTGGAGCAGATCCCTAATTGTCTTAATTGATTGATGGTCCTCCGGTAGTCCGGCCTTGATCTCAGTATACTTTGGCGCAGAGCCAAACGAATGTGAGACCAGTTGCGATGCTTCCAAACAATAATGATTAGTTTGTTTTACGTAATAATATTACTGAGAAAATCCGCTTTAGGCAAGGCAGGGTTTTTATCACGGTCGATTCGATTCCCCAATACTTGTCAGCACAAGACTATAGACACATTGTAAGAATTGTCGGAAAGGACATTCCGGGAGACAAAAAGCTCTCAGTTGGCCTGACCCAAATCAAAGGTGTCGGTTATAATTTTGCCAATGCAATAATTGGGGTTTTAGGACTAAATCCAAACAGCAACATTGGCTTTCTCACAGAATCTCAAGTAGAATCAATCGAAAAAACACTAAAGGACCCAGTCTCCGTTAATTTCCCATCTTGGTTATTCAATAGAAGAAAGGATGTTGAGACAGGCACCACAACTCACCTTATCACATCAGATGTTGCATTTACAGTAAGAAACGACATCGAGCGAGAAAAGCTCGTAAACAGTTGGAGAGGATTCCGACACATGTATGGATTAAAAGTTAGAGGACAACGAACACGAACCACAGGCCGTAAGGGAGCATCAGTGGGTGTAAAGAAGGGAGGCAAGGTATTGCCTGCCGGAGCTGCACCAGCTGCCACAGGAGCTGAAGCAGCTGCCCCAGCCGCAGGTGCTGCACCAGCTGCAGCTCCAGCGAAAGGAGCTGCCCCAGCCGCAAAACCGGCGGCCGCACCAGCTGCAAAGCCAGCTGCGGCACCAAAGAAATAGAGGGAATGTGAATGGGAGATCCAAAATATCCAAGTCGAGTCTGGAGAAAACCAAAGCGCCCACTCAACTATGATTTCATGATGGAGGACCTCAACACACTTGGAACTTATGGTCTAAAGAACAAACGCGAACTATGGAAGGCAAGAACTGAGCTGTCCAGAGTAAGACACCAAGCAAGATCATTATTGGCACTCAGACAAGAAGTAAGAGAACAAAAAGAACCAGTATTGATGAAGTCACTTGTAAGAATCGGCCTAGTAAAGGAAGACGCAACACTTGATGACGTTTTGAATTTAGAAATAAACAACCTGCTTGACCGCAGACTACAGACAATTGTTCAGAGAAAATTCACGTTCAAGACACCATACCAAGCACGACAAGCAATTGTCCACGGCCACATCACAATCGGAGACAGAGTAATCACAGTTCCATCATATACCGTAAATATAAAAGAGGAATCAGGCATTGAGCTATCGCCAAGATTTAAGATTCAAAGCTCAGCCCCACCAGTAGAGGTTGAAGTAAAAGAAGAAGCACCCGCTGCTGAATCATAAGTAAAGCTTAATCCTAAATACCCTATTCTTCTAAATTAGTACAGAAAATGTGTTCTATTATCGGCTATTATGGAGACGGTCCGGCAGCCCCAATCTTGGTTCGCGGCTTGAAGCGAATGGAGTACAGAGGATATGACAGTGTAGGTGTTGCCACAAAGTCAGACCACGACATTGCACTCAAAAAAGGAGTAGGCAAAGTAGACGATGTAAACAATGCACTACATTTGGATAATTTGCCAGGCCACATTGGCATTGGCCATACCAGGTGGGCAACACATGGAAATGTCACAGATGTCAATGCACACCCACATCCTAGCAGCTCAGGTAAAATAGCCATCGTACACAATGGAATAATCGAAAATTATGATGAGCTAAAAGCTGATCTACAAGCAAGAGGCTACAATTTCAAGAGTCAGACAGACAGCGAAGTCATTGCAAATCTTTTACAGTTCAACTATGATCAGTGCCACGACATAAAACAATCCATGATCAGAACTATGTCAAAATTAAAAGGCCATTATGCTTTTGTTGCAATGTTTGAGAATGGAATGCTTGCAGCCGCAAGATATCATGAACCATTAATCGTTGGGATTGGCAAAAATGGGTTCTTCCTTTCTAGCGATGTTTTGGGATTCATAGAGAAAACAGACGATGCCATCTATTTGGACAATGGTGAGTTTGTCAT